>QMZC01000021.1 GCA_003662995.1 Archaeoglobales archaeon | reverse complement strand
TATCTCAGCATCAATTAGCCAGAGTTTCATGGCTTCAAATTGAACGGGTCCAAGACTATTCTCAACCCACCATTTTTCAGGATCTGAGAAAAACTCTTCTAACCACTCTTTCCTAATTCCAAATTTATACCTACTTAAGCTAGTATTTTTGCTCATTTTATCCACCACCAAGCTAATTCTAAATGAGTCAGCAACTATGCAACCTCTATCAACAAATGATAGACACTTATGGCATTTTGTACATTTCTCTTCATCTATTTTGATTTTGTCAGTTCTTATTTCAATTGCTGAATTTGGACATTCTACTTCACAAGTTCCGCATTTAATACAATATGCTACCTTGTATGCTGCATTTTTCAGATAGTATATCAAATCTTTAGGTAATGCTGAGTCGAAAACTATTTTTAATTCTCTTGAGTCTGAATAGAAACTGAAACCATAATACGCTTTATCAAACACCACATAGCCAGAAGGGTTGATTACCGTAACATCTCCTACAGCCTTAAACCACTCAAACCAGTTTTTTATATTTGGATGGTGGATTATAATTTTTGTTTGATTATTCTCTTCAAGAATTGTAATCTTATCTGAAACACCTAGATTTGCACCACCAATTCTCTTTTTCCATGCACCTTCACGAATAAAGTCTTCTAATCCTTCTCCTCTACACCTAAATTTAGCGTATTTTTCTATTAGATTTAAATAAGGTTTTATCTCCTCATTAAATTTTAACCATAATATCGCTTCTTTCCAATTTGACCCAAAAGGACAAACGGCACACCCAACTCTGACAGTTCCATATCGGTAAAGTTCATTCAACGGCAAGTCTCTCATAAATGTGTATAGATAAACAATTGCGGAATTCCAATCTATGATGGGGTGGACATTTATTTGTTGAAGGTGCTTCCCTCTGCTAATTTGAGATAATTTAGCCCTACTAGGGCTTTCATCAGCTCTTATCCCATCATAAAGTAGAACTCTGGGTGTTTCTTTGTTTACAAGCTTCTGTATAGTTTTTATTGTAGGCACAGTTTTATAAATCGTACAACACCACCTATGGACTCTGCTTGGAATCCCTACTTCACGCCACATTTCAATCGCGGGTTTCTTATATCTGGCTGTGTAGAAGTTGAGATTTGGATATCTTTGTTTGATAATTTCGACAAATTTGTATGTGGGAGATAACTCCATTGTCGTATCATTAAACATCACAATATACTCATCCGGAGCCAAGACTCTCTGAACCAAATCCAATAATACTGCGGAATCCTTTCCACCACTAAAAGCAACAACTACTTTATCAACCCTATTAATGTACTCTGAGTAAATTTCACTGATAAAGTCTAAAGTCGTATGCACAACATTTTCCATAATCTCTCGATTTTTGCGAATCATTTTTTCAATATCTACTGGTTCAAGTTCTAGATTATCTTCAAAAACTTCTAATTGTGGGTTTTCGTAAAATCCACCACCTTTAACACGAGCGACTTTCACTCCATCATAGAAATAGTATCTACCCACACTCCAAAGAAGAGGTTCTTTCGATTTTGGATATTTCCAGTATCTATTAAATCCCAGTAAATCCAGTTCCTCATGAAACACTGGTCTAATTAAAGGTGATATGTCTCCATCTCCTGAAGTTATTAGCTTTATTCCACGCGTCTTTTTATCCCACTTAACACCATACATTTTATATTTCTTAATCTCCACATTATATTTCAGTATTTCTATTTCAATTTATGCCAAAATGCGAGTTAAGCAATTTCCACTTCAGCGCACATACTTTAAAAACTCAAAAGTTGAAATGCAATCCAAAGAGTTGTGGAGTTAACAGGAGTTTTAAAACTCACTCAAAGCCTTCAGCATCGCACTATTATCATACTTCTTTATGATGTATCTCGTCATTCCTCTTCCCTTTCTTCCTATTACAACGTCAATCAGCCTTAATCTTTCAAGCTTGTTTATGATTTCGTAAAAGCGAGTATAGCTCATGTTAACTTCTGCTTTGAGAATTTTTGAAAACATCTCCTGAGTTTACATCTCCTCTGATGGAGTAAATGATTTTGAGAGTTTCTCTTTCATCTAAATTTAATGCAGATATGCTCTTTGCCAGAAAAACCTTAGCTCCACCTCAACTTTTCTGCTCGCTCTTCTTTCAGCCTCAATTCCTGACATTCTTAATAAATAGATGCTAAACCTTAAATCACACACCTTTGCAGTAAGCTCAACAATTCTATCGAATGCTTCATTCGCCATTACTCCTTCAAAAAAGCCAAGTTTAACTCTCTGCCTTAATATGTCTACAATTTCTTCCTCATCATAAAGAGGAAAATAGATTGCTCCCGTCTCCATGTCCAGCATAACCCCTTCAGTTGTTGCTGCAACAATTCCAATTTTAACCGCATATTCTTCATGGGCCTTTAAAAGAGCGTAAAGGATGTCGTTAGCTGCTTCGTCATCTAGAAAGTTGAAGTCATCCAAGGCAACGATTAGAACTTTTCCATCATCAGCAAGCTCCTAGCATATCGAATCGTAGAGCCTTGCTATCGATATTCCAGTTTGCGAAGGTTGATGCCTGCAAACACATTCGAATATCCTTGCCATAACCTTGTACGCTGATCTTGCTAAAGGGCAGCGGATGTATGCTGTGTAGGCGTAATCACTTATCTCATTCAGAATTGTTCTCATGGCTGAAGTTTTGCCTGTTGCTGGCGGGCCGAATGAAAGGGTGTGCATTGGAGTTGAGCTCCTTAAAGCTGGCCTTAGATTTGCTGCCAAAGCTGTAAGCTGCCTTTCTCGATGGAGTAATGTTTCTGGTAAATAGCCAGGATCAAACACGGTTTTGTCCTTGAAAAGTATTTCATCCTATCGCAAGTACTTCATTTAGCTTCTCCTCCACTTCTTTCATTCCTCATCCTTTCAATTTCAGCCTTCAGCATTTCAATCTCCTTCTGCATCCCCATGAAGATTTTGATAAATTGTGGATTTGTCAGCTCATTTAAAGCTTCAATCTTCCTCTTCTCACACTCCTCGACTTCCCGGATAGCCTCCTCTGTTAATGGTAAACCGCATCTTGAGCAGAATCTTGATGTTGCGGGATTTACCATCAAGCAGCGGGACACTGCTTAACTTCTAAATCTTTTCCATTACCGTTTGTTTTGATGCCATGCATTTTCAAAATTGCCTCATCCACATTCTCGCTTGCTAAATGCACGTAAACACCAACCATCTTGCTACCGTTAACCCAGCCCATATACTTAGCTCTAATCGATTCGGAAACTCTTGAAAGTAGTCTTGTAGCCCTTGTGTGCCTGAACAAGCGAGGATAAATCCTCTTCTTTATTCCTGCTCTTTTTGCAATCTTCTTTATTTGTATTCTGATGTCATCGTAGTCCATTCCTTTAAATGCGTTTCTACCACTCAGTTTTATCCAAAGTGAAGATTCTGGATTCTTTAGAGGATGGTCAGAAAGCCATTCTGAAAGATACCTTGCCGAATAAACTACTCTGAGCTTCCTTGTAACTGTTTTGCTCTTTGGCAACCATACTATCGCTCCATATTCATCGAATGAAACATCCTTTATTCTCACTAAACCAATTTCACCAATTCTCGCCCTTGACTCATAAAGCAGGGATATCAAAGCCCTATCCCTTGAATTCATGCATGTTTTTAGCATCGCCTCAGATTCCTCTTTTGTGATGAGATCTTGGGACATAACCTTGCTGCTAATGTTTTTAAGCGAAAGCCAGTTTAGGAGTTCCCCCTTTCCAAGCCATTTAAAGAATTTCTTGAGAGTCTTCTTAACTTTTCAAATGAATTATCTGACAATTTTCCCGAATTCACCAAAAGAATGTAATGATTGGGGATAGCTTTGATATCTCTTTTATCCCACTCTGTTATTTCTTATTATGTTAATTCTCTTCAACCAGCATGAGTATGTGTAAACTCTGTAAATTGAAATTCCTTCAGCAATCAAGTCGCTCAAAAAGTCTTCTATGGCTTGGTAACTCTCTGATTGATCTTTTTTTGATATTCTCTAGGTTATTGCGTATGTATTTGTCTACTTTATACATCCAATAACACCTCCTGCAAAACAGTATTTTACTTTAGACCCTTTCTGAAAGTCGAATAGAATTGAACTTGAAGTCTATATGCCCTCCTCTGCAGATTAGTTCTATTAGTATATGCGTATATAGGGATAAGTATAAATATACTTCTGCTTAATGCATTATGGTGGTGAAATGCAAGAGCGAAAAATCGTTTATGTAGAGATTGATAGCAGATGCCTCCTTGAGGTCTGGCAGAATGGCAGATTTGTAATTGGCTTCGAAGGTAAGGAGGACTCGCTGAAGAAGGTTAAGGAGGCTATACCAGAGATCAGCGTGCTGCACTCGTCTGCAATTCAAAGCATGCTTATGCCAGAACCCAAAACAGATGGGTGGATTCGGAATCTTTTTGAGGGTGAATCAGCGAATCTCAAGGAATCGCTGTTTGAAGAGAGAAATGATGGCGAAATCAGCGAGAATGAGTGAAGGAAGCTTTAATCAGCATATAGCGAAATCGAAGCCAGAAGTTTGGAAGCTGGAGATAAACTTCGCAGACCAGGCAACTCGCATACTGTCGCTCACTACAAAGCAATCCATATCCTTCTCTGGAGCGGAAATTGGCTTCCTACTCGCTTGGATGACTAAGGACATACTTAACACTGCATGCGTGAAGTGCCTCTGGAGAGCAATAGAACTGAAAGAGATGACCAAAAAAGAGCTTCGGATTGCCGCGGAGGATACGCTGAGAAGGATTGGTTTGGAGAAGTATGCGGAGAGAGCAATCAGAAGACTCAGAGATTTGGGAATCCTGAGGCTGAAGCACGGTAGCAGGAGGCTTAAAGTTCCGGATAAGACAGATATATCAATTGACGTTAAGTCAGAGACTGTAGAGCACTTTCTACTATTTTATATAGATAGAATGAAACCATTCGTAAGGAGGAAAGAGGAGGAAGTAGGATACAGGAAGACTGTTACAATCACGATTGACGGTGTCGCTTTAGCTTATGCATATCATTTATCAGAGCACAATACACTGGTGAGAAGTGCAAGAGTATTCTCAAGCTTTCTCGCTCCAGAGGTGCTTTACGCCTCCAGTAAGTGTTGTAGGGCAATTGGGAAAGAGCTGAGGCTGAGGAAGAGGCATGCAGAATATGTTGGTCAGGGGAAGGGCTTGCACTTCTGTAATGAATGCCTGAAGGGGGCGAAGAGGAAAGTGAGGAGTTGGGAACTTGCAGTAGCTCTGCGTAAGCTTTCGACGAAGACAGGAAGGGCAGAGCTTGCCTTGTTAAGGCATGAGAAGTGCATATTCGAGAACATCAGGAATAAGGAAGAGAGGGTGTTGAAGGCTATGAGGAACCAGATTGTAAAAATATCGAAATATAGGCTTTCTAAAACCAATCTAGAGCTGAGACCCATAGAAGTTGCGGATTACGAGCTACCTTACAGCTTTACCCCTAAACCAAAGAACTTTATACGGTATCCTATGTATGTTGTCTGTCAGCTATCAAACAGCTTCGTATGTGGGCTTGCGGCGAGCTATGTGTTGACAAAACTCAGGGAAAAGGACAAGGAAGATGTATACGTTGCTGAAGCTCTACTGAGAGCTGCAAGCAACGCTTATGGAAAGTATGGTATCGTAGCACCCATACAGAAGGTGGTGGAACTTCTCATGCAGATAATTGAAGAAAAGGACAGGGAAATATTCTAGCATTCTAGCAATCTAGATAACTAAACCTTTTAATTACTATGAAAATTTCTGGCTCTACAAAGTTAGGAGGTTGAGACCAACCATTGTACAAAGCAGAACCGATGTTTGAAGTATTTTATTTACAACTTGGGTGAGTAGTAGCGAACCGTAAACACGCTGTTATACACCGTTGCTTTTCTCCTCATGAGACTGTTGGTGATTTAAGGATAGTTTTTACGGTCTCTTTAAGATCATTTTCCAATTTTTTACCACTAAGAGCAGTGTCTTCGTTCTCTATCCGTCGGATATGTATAAGATCAAAAGGAAATTTAATTTCCTTCTCTTTGCGTTGATAAATTAAGGTGGTCTCTTTTCCAACAGTGTGAGCGATACCCAACTAACACATAACATTAGGATTTAAGTTAGTAAGATTGGCAATGATGATCCGTGCTTTACAAATTGCTTTCCATATATCTTGAATTATTGCCCCACTTGTTTTATAATCATCAGCCCGACGGCAAACAAGTTCCATAGATTCGACTGTGGGTTTAATAATGGATTGATAAATCCTTGTTAGGTCCGTAAATGTATATTGTATTCGGCATTCCAAAATGATATTGAGCAGGGATATAGAGGTTTTGAGCGTCTAATAATACTAACAAAACTACAAGAGAAGTGATTTCTAACAATTGCTCTCAGAAGCCTATGTTCTTGAGAGATGCGCTCTACAATAACTCCAAATTCATCTAAAAACTTTTCTACCTTTCTTCACATTTCCTCAGGCATATCCCTACCTCTACCTCGTGCAGCTCCTTTATGCATCATATTTTTACCCTTGCTTAATTATAGCAATGGCGTATAACGTCTTGCGGAAATACGGCTATACTTTGCTCCATCCAAATCCAGCCTAACGGCTGGACTTCGTATGTCCGCTGTTAGGCAACATGCACGTAACTAATTTTATTTCAATCTCCATATCTTACAAGCTTCCTCCGCTAATTGTTTTGATCTTTTGTCTATTTCCTCGAACGTCCATTCATCATAGTTAGAGAGTTCTTTAGTTATTTGAAATTCACTTTTTCTATAATCTTCTTTCTTTTTAATAAACAATCTGTTTGACATGCTGATATTCCACTCACCTTTTATGATGGTCAAATTACCTATTCTGTTAAGGTTCTCTTTATGAAGGGCACTTATTTCATTCTCGTTTTTAGAAGTTCTCTCTTTCAAATACTTCATCCATTCATTGCTTAATGTTTGAGGCAATACATGTTCTGTTTGGATTTCTTTTATATTGAGAGCAGTTTCACCTGTTGGTTTTGATAACTTCCACAAAATGTATTTTGTTCTAGTCTCATTTGGCTTAAAAGCTCTTTGACTAAAGTTTCTTTTAAAAATCTCATCATCTGCATTATTTTTTATTTCCTGTAATAACTTGTTTTTTATGATTATTTTGAATTTTTGAGGTTGTTTGTCTTTGTTTTTTAACTCCATGCAAATATCGTTATAGATTTGATCTAATCTGGATGTTGATTGTCCACAAACACCCCATCTTATGTGGAAAGATTCTATCATTTCCATTATCTCTAATATATCCTCTTCAGAAATTTCTCCTTTTTCTAAATAACGCAGGATTTTCAAGAGCAAAGTGAAACTTGGAGCAACTTCCACTAAATGTAATTCCTGTAGTTTTTTATTAATTTTATTTTGCGAGAAACTACACTCAAAGATTTTCTTGTAAATGGTTGCATTAACATTCAAATCTTTTACAAAATCACATATCTTCTCAGGGTTTTCTTTTTCCAATCTTTTTCTTACTCCTTCGTAGAGTCGTGATTCTGAAATTTTCCCCTTGTAATTGGACAAGATATATCTCCTTACAAATTTCACAGGCTCCTTATCCCTAACTTTTTCATACATCTCATTCCATTGACTTATAGTATCATTGAATATTTCTTCTTTTGATGAAACTTTCATTAATAGGAAATTTTTTATTAAATCTGCTGCAGATAATTCTAATCCTCGATCATTTAATGTTTCAAATAACCTAAAAGCGTTAAAATGATTAAAAGCATTAATATGTACGATAGAAACATTATTTAACAAAATTTGCCACATGTTTTCATTATCTGTTTTGTTCTTGAAATATTCGTAGCATTCGAATATTAGATGGTTATAGTCTTTTGGTTTTCCTTCTAAAACTCGCTGAAAAGCATCATTATCCAACTGCCCAAGTTGAAGTTTAGGTATTTTTCTCTGTTTACCGCTTTCCCATTCTCTAGCAAAAAGGAATGTTTCCGTTAAATGAGTTGCTAATTCGTTGTTTCCATTTTCTTGAGCGAGGTTTCTTATAGCAGAAAGCCAAATTAGGATTGTTGCCAACCTTTGTTGTCCATCTACTACTTGAAAATAATTTACTCCCAGTCTATGCTCACCCTCAGGCACTACTACAATGGAACCAAGAAAATGCACATCACTAGGTTTTAGGCTGTTTAAATCTTCAAATAAATCTTCCCACTGATCTCTGCTCCACGCATAAGGTCTTTGATAAAGAGGTACTCTGTAAGCCTCTTGCGCATTGGAGAGCAGAGCCTGTAATTTAACTTCTTTAGCTTCTATAAATGCCATATTGTCCTCACCTCCTTATTTTATAAAGCATGTCGCCTAACGTTTTGCGGACATACGAAGTTCGGCTATGCCGAATTTGGGTGGAGTAAAGCGTAGCCGTATGTCCGCTGTTAACCGCAGTCGCTGGCAAAGATCTCTCAATGAACATCACCATATTAATATTCATATTAATTTCACTCCTTCTAGGGCTTTATTACGAAGTAAATGAAAAGTAAAAGTAAAGAGACGAGATGCGTTAGACAGGATTAACTTGTAAAAGCATTCAGTAAACTCATTAGAAAATTCCTTGTCATTTAAGCACTCCATAGTAATTATAGAAATATGTTCAGATACACGTCGCTTCAAGCGATTATAGTCTATTAACAACCATTTAGGTGGAAATCTACAATATAATACTGCAATATAGCCTTTTTCACCCTTATTATGAGGTTTGATAGCCTCGATGTCTTCCTTATCTACAATCCTCTTCCTTGATTCACCTAATACTGCTTCTACTTCGAATTTAATAATTTCATTTTCTTTCATTCCTATAATATCAGGATGCCCTTGAGG
Organism: Archaeoglobales archaeon; assembly: GCA_003662995.1. Taxonomy (GTDB): domain Archaea; phylum Halobacteriota; class Archaeoglobi; order Archaeoglobales; family Archaeoglobaceae; genus B5-G16. The sequence continues at coordinate 23,318 of QMZC01000021.1, read as the reverse complement.
TTTGATTTCTAATATCTTCACGTCAAGGCATACCAAAGTAGCAGCGAATAACCCTTGGACTCTATATCCAAACTCACTATCTCCTACATTTTCACGTAATTCATTTAGAATTTTATACACTCTATAAGATTTATTCGATATCAAACCTAGGTCCCTCTCTCCTATCAAATCCTTTGACATTCACCATTGTAACGTCTTCTTCTTTGAAAAACTTAGGTAAAAGCGGGCGGAAGCGATCCTCTTCGTGAGTGGACACGATTATCTGAGCATGTGCAGATGCCACTCCTAACTCTTCCAGTAAAAGTTCAATACGCTGTGTATCAAAGCTTTGAGTGGGATCATCTAGTAAAAGCAAATCGAGCCCCCATCTATTTCTTTGAAATCTAGAAAATACAAAGTATGGTACTAGCCTTAAAGCACTCAGTGCCTGTCCGTTTAAAACCTGTTCTGGATCCAAAAGAAGATCAGGCTCATCGCTGGAGGCAACACGCACTATCAATTTTGGAGAAAATGAGCCATCTTGCTCTTCTAATTTTAACTTAATCATGTCAAAGGAGAGTTGATTAGTAAGATGCCTATAAACTTCTGTCATCATCTCGCTAATTGGGGGAAGGGCATCTTCCAACACTTTCTTAAGTTCGGAATATAGTGCATCTCTTATATCTTCTAAACTTTCTCTAAATTCTACCAGCTCACCATATGATTCCTCAACTGGGCTTAATCCTACTTCCAAGCGCATTTCAAGTTTTTCTTTCCTCTTGCGCAATCGATGAAAACGCATTTCTTCTTTTACTTTCTCTATCTTACGTTCCCAATTCCGGCGGTAACCCTCTTTTGACTCTAAACTCCTTTCTAACCCTTCTTTTTCCTTTTCTAACCTTTCCAGAACAGATTCTACTTCCTCAGAAGTTGACTCACCCTCAACTTCCAGAACTTCGCACAGAGAGTTTTTAATTTCTTGGTAGTTTTCTAAAAATTGCTGAAGAATTTGATTTTTCTCATCAAGTTCTTTTTGCATTTGTGTAATCCGTTCTAATAGATCTTTTAGTTCATTACACTTCTGTATAAGCCGTAGTTTGCTAGGTTCTATGTTTTCAAGTCTTTGGTTAATATCTTCCCTTATCTTTTCTCCGTTAACTTGAGATGAACAGATAAAACACTCCTCTACTTCGTTTGTTTCTAAATATTGACGCGTTTTATCAAGGATTTCTGTTAAAAGGCTTGTTTGTTCTATCTCTCTTTCAAGTCTTGCTAGCTCTTTATGAATATCATCGATACTCTTCTTATCACCCAAAAGCTCCTGAAGTTTGCTCTCTCTTTGTTTTATCTCCTCCTTCAACCTTTCAATGCCTACTTCTTCTCCTTTTAATTCATCCCATAGTTCTTTAATCCTCCTTTGTTTTTCTTTTATTTCAGAAATTTTTCTCTCCAAATCTTCCTCAGATATAGATAATTCTTGTAACCATTTTTCAGCCACGCCGATTAACTCGTTTTCACTTAAACCCTCTGGAGGCGCTTGTTTTACTTCCTCGCCTAACCGAGTTACTAAATCTTTAATTTTCTCTTTTGTTTCCTCTAATGTAGGTGGTTCAGATTCTCCCCATGGTGGATCTTTAAGAATGGATTCCAGCTTCTCATTTACTTCCTCCAATTCTCTTTCAATTTTTACTTTTTCTTCATCAATTTCTTCTGCTAGTTGTGTCTCTTCTTCCTTTTGCTCTTCAATCAGTCTGTTTAGCCTTTCTATTAATTCCGGTAACTCCTCTAAACGCAGATATGCGTATATGGTTCTACCGAAGTCCGAAATTTCAACACTCTCTAAGGGTCGTCTTCGGGACGGAAATTGTGATGGACCACCAAAAACAATATAAGTTCCTTCCCTAGGTCCAACAGAAGTTAAAAAGGGAAAAACTTCTGTTTGAGTTCTTTCTTTTCCTTCTGGATCTATTATTTTCATTCTGGAACGGCTAGCACCGGGAGAGAGCACTCTTTGAACTTTCCACAGCTTACTATCCTCATCCTTTAGCTCTAATTCTACAAAACAATTTCCACTATAAAATTGATTTCTTACTATTTCTTCAGGTCTTCCAGTTAAACCGAACAAACACCATCTTATAGCCTCTATAATGCTTGACTTCCCAAAACCGTTTGGACCGAATATGAAAAGATTTTTACCATTTACAGATATAGTTTGTCTGTTAGCGAACCCTTTAAATCCTTCTATAGTTATGGAGTTTATCCTGAAATTCATTCTTCCACCTCCCTAAACCGGTTTAATGCTTCTCTAACTTGTTCGCTTTTCTGCTTTAAGGCATTTTCAAGCCAATTAACGGCACTTCTAACAGCTCCGCTTTTTATTTCACTTTGTATACTTCTCCATAATGACCTGCTTTTTTCAGATGATAATTGGTGACTTATCCTTTCAAACACTTCAATTACACTCAGTTTTTCTAATTTGGATAAAATTTCTTCTTCGTTCATGATTTTTCACCTCCAGCGATTGCGGTTAACTTAGTGTATACGAAATTCACGTTTTGTCCAGATGCAGAAAGATATACGAACTTATCCATTCTTTTTATCACCTCTCTAGCATATCCAGCGGGCTTCATATCCTCCTTAAATTCTTCATTGTAAACTATAAATTTCTGTCGTTTTGTTGCTTTTATATCCAAGCAACTCCTGAATGTATTTCAGATTAACACCCTTTAAAGCAAATATGTGATAAAAACCGCGCTTTAAAGAGTGAACCGTAGCTTCTTTGTTTATCCCAGTTTTTCTACATACTTTTTCAAAGATTTTCTGCACTGTTCTTGTGGTGATATGTTTGTCTTTCTTCTGCCCGGGAAAAAGCCACTTCTGAGGCTTATACTTTTTCCCAATTTCTTTATACTCTATCGATTCAACAACCTATTAACCAGAAAACAGATGTAATTCTCTGAAATTAAATGGAGAATACTTGTGGAAACAGCCATTTGTTTTTATTAGTAAGGCATATTTATTGTGTATTTATTTTAATGTAAATTACTGGATAGTTTCTGTAGTTGGGTGAGCGTCACTTTAGTTTAGTCTTATGAGAGGTGCAATGGACGTTCATGCAGATCAACAAACTAACTCAACAAACGGAGTTTGCAGAGAGGGCATAACAAACGTTAGCTCTCGCAGCAATCATTTGTTTGGAGAACGAGAAATGTAAATTCATCGAGATAGTAATTGGCCGAGGTAAAATGAATCACTCATCAAACGAAGCTCTCCTAGAAATATAATAAGTAAAAGAAATATTATGTTTTGTCTTTATGAGACTTCAGAAGAACGGAGGTCACAAAGAAATTATGCAAAATATTTATAAACTTCATTTATTATAAAGACTATACCTACAAAAACTAATTTTAACAGTATCTAATATCTTGAAGCACCGTTTTTCTTGCTGTAATCTGAGATATATTTTTATTTTCTCGAAATTCTTGGCGTCAATTGTTTACTTCTTAATCTCCAAAAAAGTGCATTTTACCTCAAAAAGGAGATGGGAGCTAGTATTATACAAAAGATAAACTGATCTTCTCACTTAAGTAATCTTGAAGTGTCCATCATTTCTGATTAATAGGAAATAAAAGATGATGTAGAAGTCTGATGTTAGATTAAAGGTGTTAACAGCCTTTTTTGCATCTACAAATGAGCTCGGTGATATTTTATTTAGTACCTAAATATTTTACAAGAGCTGAGATTTAGCTACAATGTTTTCGACCTATTATTCATCCACCATCAACCATCACTGGTGGTGACTCTGGCACATTCTGATATTGTCCAAATACATCCATTATTATGCCAATATGCTATTGCTGAGCTTCAAAAATCATCCCTCAAATCTCGTCAAGAGTTTAATTGTTTTCATGCTCCTTGAAGTCACATATACTCTCTCATTAAAATATTCTGACAGAACCTTTTCAAGTCTTTGGCTGACAGTAGCATAGTGAATCTTCCTCTTCTCAAAAACAATGTTGTCAGTTTTAACAACCCTTATGATTCTGAGGTTTTCATCCTCAATGCTTCTACACAACTCGACCATTTTCTCTTGGCTTATCCTCTTACTCTTATACATGTTAATTCCTCTAACAAATGCAACCCCTCTCTGCCAGCTCAAAGTATCGACCTCCCTTGTTAAAATCTAATTTAACTAAGTTTTGTAGTTATTTAATTAAGCTTTCAAACATTCAATGAATCTTCAAGCCATCTTTCTTTGATTTTCCACTCAATATTCATTGATTGAAGAATAATTTCAAGAATTCCTACAAGTATTTCAACATTGTAAACCTTACCATTCCATCTTTGAGCTTAGATATGATGGGGTTATATTTCTGGATACTCCTTCCTGATTCAAAAAAGCTTAATAATATTATAATTTAGAAAATAGATAATTTATGACTGAAGTAAAAGTTGGTTTACTGGAGACTCTTGCTATAAAAAACTGGTATAGATTTCTGCTTTATATAGGAGGAGTAATCTTGATTTTATCCCTGTTTTTAGAGCCTAAGGGAATTGAAATCAGCAGGTTGAGAGCTTTCTCTCTGCATACCATTGTACTGAGTTTAATTCTCTGGGCTATAGAAGATATAAAAAATAAGATTGGAGATTATATAGAATACCTACATCAAAATGACAGAATAGATGACTCCCAATATGACGAATGGGCAATGGTTATACTTACAGTGTGGTATTTAATTAATATTGTGGCATTAATTATTTGGATACTTTTTATCTCACCAACTCTATTCTAAAGTCATGAAAGGATTGAATAGGTAATAAGTTTATTTTACCACATTCAGAACACTTGTAAGAGTGGATTACTTTAAATGGTTTACTGCATTGAGGGCAGAACTTTCTTGGTACTACTTGAGCCCTTTTTTATTACAATGCGTTTGAGTGTGTAAATTGTAAAACTTTAGGCGTGTGTCACCCTTGGGCACTTATAACAACTCTATCCAATTAACTCTTTAATTGGAGTAAGTTCTTCAATAACTTTTTCAAGTCTTCTTTTATGCTCTCTCTTGCTGAGTGCTTCATCCTCCTCCCAAACTTTTCTCCATAATATAAAGCGAGTCCTCCACTCCTTCTTCTTGCAATAGTCTAACAACCCTTCAATATCCTCAGAAGATAGTTCTTGAACCCTTGTCCCCATTACAAGCCAACAAACCTCACGAGGTTTATATGTATCAACATAATCCAGTCTAATCAAGTATTCCTCAGGGAGAGCTTGTATCAATTTATAAAAGTTGTCTTTTGAAACTCTTTCCAATTTCCTAACATTTTCTTTCTTCTCGACACATATTCCAAAGTAGTAGTTCCTGTCTTTTGGATAATTGCTAAGAAGAAAGTTTGCAGATTCCTCTTTTATATAACAATGGACTTCTCCTGGATATGGTATGTTTACGTCAGGCTCTCCAATAACCTCTCTGTATGTTAAAATTGCAGCAGCAACCTGTCTAACCTTGAATAAGAAGTCATCGTAATCAAGCCTTGGGCTTATATCAGCCTTGAAAATCTCCTTAGCTTTTGCCCCATCAACCATAAACAGACCAATTCTAAGTGATCTAAAGACCCCCTCCAACTCCCTATGATTTTTTAGATTGGGTGTAGCTAAGTAAACATATGGGAAAGCTAACTGATACTCACGAGCTTGATTCAGGGCTGTTTCTATAAGTAAGCGTGATGAGACAAATGTCTTGCACTCTACGGCTATCGATTTAATCTCGAAATTGTCAATCCATTGAAAACCAACAACATCAGGTCTAACTCCTATGTTAAACTCTTTTTCTGGCACATAGTATTTATTATCCCTGAGATAGTCTTTTATGGCATTTCTAACTTCAGATTCTTTCAAGCTAAGCTCACCTCAAACTAAGTTTATTCCTTTTGCACTTGAATTTTTTTAACAAATTTGATTTTTTGGAATGCTACTCATTTGGTTAGAGCACCCCTCTGATGATTTGCCAGAAGCAAGAAACTTGAGGTATGTACAAAATAAAGCTAACATTCATAACATTTAGCAATACTATTGCCTACTCTTTGGCTAACTAAATTTAGTAGGGATTCGTAACTGTTCTTAACCCGGTGCGCCTCCTTTTTCTTCCAACAATTTCGAATCCAGCTTTAACTAGTGCTTTTACAACTTCACGTCCCGATACCACGGGCAGCTTTGACATCTCCTACCTCTATCGTTGTAAGCAAAGGGGCATTTTCTGGCAGTTCAGCATCCTCATCTTCCAAGTAAAGTTCTATCGCCTCCTTTAAGTTTGCCAAAGCCTCCTCTACATCTTTACCTTGGCTGGCTATGTCAAGCTCGGGACACCATGCAACGTAAAGTTTACCTTCTTTGTTTATTACAGCCGTGAACTTCATTGATATTAGTTCTATTTAAAAGTATAAAACCATTTGCCACTTTAGTTTGGTTCTCGTTGTCACATCTTTCCACAACCTCAAAGCATCACAAAATGTCTGGTTTTAGCTTACAATTTGTATTAAAAAGTTCATGCTTAACGCCATTTACAACCTTTTGCAAAAATATGCTAAAACCTTTTTAAAATTAAGTAAGTGATGAAAAATGGATTTGAAGTGAGGAGATAAAGATAGAGGAAAATTTAGCGAGGATGCTTCCACATATCGTGTTTTGGGATCTCGAAAAATAAAAGTTAACCAGAAATTTAGCAGATTCCTTCCTCAGTTATCCTGAATGTTACTTCAGCCTCAGGCAAATGAGGTGCATCCACCAGCTTGGCTATTCGCAGATCCGCTCTGGCCTTTCTTAGCAACACGCTGTAGGTTGAGCTATGGGCAACTATGTTTCCGCCAACAGCTCTTACCGCAGGTGTTAGGGCATCCACTTCTGCAGAAATTTGATTTGTGACCACAGCAGCGGCATCGAATTTTCTGATAAACTTCCTAAGTATTTCCATGAACTCGTTCAGCTTTTTGCTCCTGTTCTGCATTGCAGCCCTTCCAGCAAATTCCCTTCTGAAGTTTGCTGTCAGAGAGTCAACGATCAAGAGCCTCACGTTTAGTCTTTCTGCAAGCTCAAACACCGATTCGAGCAGTCTGATCTGTTTCTCAGTTGTGTAGGCTTGGGCAGCGTAGATGTTACTCAAAACATCTCTTCCCAGTCCTTTAGCAGCTGCCATCTGCAGTATACGCTCAGGTCTTAGAGTTCCCTCGGTATCTATGAAAATAACTGCCCCCTCTAGCCCACCCTTATCTTTAGGAAGCTGAACGTTGACAGCAAGCTGGAAGCAGAGCTGACTCTTACCTGATGAGCTCTCTCCGAAGAACTCGGTAATCGCCCTTACTTCAACTCCACCGCCAAGCAGCTCATCAAAACTCCTGCTACCAGTACTTATTCTCTCCACAGACTCCCTTGCCTTAAGATAGGATTCCAATCTTTTGAACTCTGAAGCGTAAGCAATTCTTCTGGCTTTAGAAATGATTTCTGCTGCAGTTTCTCTCGTCAACCCTGTTCTTACAGAGAGCTCGTGAGTGCCCTCTTCCGCCACCTCACCAACAGTTTTGTAGCCCGCATCTCTAAGAACTGAATGATGGGGCAGCATATCAAAATCGCTCACAAAATCACCCCCAGCTTAGACCTTTCCTCAGACCATCGAACATCCCCTCAACGTATCTGATTGTTAGATCTTCATCGACGAGGGGCATGACATAGTTTAATGGTCTCCCCCTCCCAGCCTTAGCCTTGCCAGCAGTGCTTACAACGTTTAGCCTATCTAAAGCATGCACAACTTCATAGAACTTGCTCTTCTTCACTGGTTTAACGCCAGCACAACTGCATGCAAATTCGTACATTCTTCGAATCGCTCCGATCGTCCTGTCATCCTCCGGCGTTCTGCAGGCTGAATAAAGTATGAGGAGTTCGTGAGAGCCGAGTCCGGAAAGAGTGGCAATTAATACATTCTCTGCAGCCTTTACAAATGCCCCCTCTATATCTCCCTCAATCCTATCCAATCCTCTAAACTCGCTGTTGACAGCAAGTTCCCTCAAAGCAAGTATCGCAAACCTGGCATCGCCCAAATACTCTTCAGCACAAACAGCTGCGATCTCCTCGAGCATTTCATCGCTCCAACCGCCATCGTGCAAACCCTCTTTAGCCCTCAGCCTCAGTATTTCGAAGAGCTCTTCTTTCTTGTAGCTGCCGTAAAACACAAACTTTGGATGGAGGGAGGAGAAGACCGAGGGTTCGAGAGATTTTGTTAGGTTTACGTTGCATCCGATCAGAATTAACAGCACAACCGAATCGTTAGCAACCTCAACAGCCTCACCCCACCGTGAGAACATGAAGCAGACATCGTTCAGCTCCCTCGGGCTGACAAGATCCGCCTCATCCAGCACGATGATTGCCTTACCTTTCACCCTTCTAAAGAACTCGTCATGCACCTTGTTGGGGTCAATGCTCCTCTCAAACCCACATATCCTAGCCATAATCTTGTACTTCGTGTTGTACTCCCTCCCAGAGACGTAGTAAAAGCCTAGGTTAAATCCCCTCATCTCCGCCTCCCTCTGCAGGTACTTGATGCTTGCTGTCTTACCACTCCCCGGCTTTCCCGAAAGGTAGATGTGTTCAGGAATTCCGTACTTTATGAACATCTTTATGTTCTCCGCAATCCTGTGCATCTCTTTTCTTATGTAGAAGTGCCTTGGAACATACCTTAAGTCAAACACTTCACCGTTCTTTATTATGTTCGTGTCCTCAAAGAAGTCCAAAAGCGTGGTCACATCCACCACCCTCTATTTTTCCACTATAATAGTAAGAGTATCAGTATACTTATACTTTTCCCTATCTATTGAAAATCGAGCCCCCCTCTGTGGAAAAAATGAGACATTATCAACACAAGCACTGCTAGATCCAGATGCAGATCCAACCAGTAATTTTGATAAGTTTAACAAAACAGTCTCCAACACTTTCTTAATAAATTAAGAAATTAAGAATCTCAATATATTTAGGTATCTCTCTAATTTTGATTTTAACTGTATTCAAAGAATATCTTGGAGTTAAAGCTTTCTTAGTATCAGCAAGATCTGGAATGACAGTAATTGTCGGTAATATAATTTCTTAAGCTATTTCTGAGCTCTTCCGAGACAATTTTAAGACTCTTTTTAGTTCATCTTTATGAGCTATGAGGTTGTAAAAGCCATAGAGAAATACTCCAAAAAAACCATGAAATAAAGTGGTGCTACAACGGGAAAATACTGGATTCAAAGGAACCAATAAGTATGCTTAAGAAGTTCAACCTGTCCAACAGACTTTTTTATTTTTTGAGAACTGAGTTACAAGAGGCGATGTATATGACGCTATTTCCCTTATTCAACCTCTTCAGCATTTTCAAGCTCCTTAACCTTCTTCTCATTTCCTCTACATTCTTTTTTCACTAGTACCACTATGGAACTGTTAGATCTCGATCATCTCCATTTCATTCAAAATATCTCTTTTAGAAGGATAAGGAGACTCTACATCATCGGCATACCATTTATTTTTGGATTCAATTTTGATAAAACCTTTTTTCTGTAAAAATTTTGCAGCATCACGGGCAAGATCTCGCTTTCTATCAGAATCTAATTTTTTGAAGTATTTTAATTCAGGGTACCTTGTCAAACTCTTTGCTAGCATTGACACTGTTATCCGTTTGGTAGGCTGGAAGAGGAATACAAAGTATGCAAGTGGGACTGCTCTTAGGAGCTCTAAGTCTCTCTTACTTATATTAATGCTTGTCAAGCCCAGTTCAAATGCTTCCATATGAAATTTTTCAAGAGATTTAAAGTAGTATTTCAGTATAGCAAAGTTGGTGATACCCCTTATTTTTCTGAGAAAGAAATTTAGCGGTTCATTTTTGAAGATCTCTTTTGCTCTCTCATAGAATCTGAAATTTTTTCTCTCGATGTCTTCCTTTAACTCTGAATAGATTTTGACTATATCACCTTTAATAACAATGGTCCCCCGTTGTAGTCCTTCCTTGCTAAAATCGTCAATTATCCCATCGTAGTATCCAGTATATATTCTCCCAATATTGCAAAAGAAACCATCGTTATTAGTCAGTACTTTCTGAGCCTCAGCTGAGAGAAAGGGATGGATAACCATTTGTGTGGCATTTGCCTCAGAATATTTGTTTATGATTTCCCTTGCATTGGAATCTGAGAAATTGCTGAATCTGTTCTTAAGATCGATGTGGATTTTTATTTTCCAAGGAATCTCTATTGTAAAATCTGGCCTACCTCCATGTATTGGTTTTTGAATAAAGATATTGAACTCTTGGAAACTTTCCAATTCTTTTTGGATTATAATCAAAGCTAAGCCAAATAACAACTCTAAAACTCTGAAGTGTTTCTCACTTCGTATGTGCTCATTTATCCTTCTGTATCTTTTTAAGAATTCCTCAGTTACGTTTTCTTCATTTATAAAAACATAAGCCTGTTTATCACCCTCTTCCCTGCGGTTTATTTCTTTTCTTCCAATCATCTCCCCTAATACCGATCCCACAAGAGACGGATAGGCTGTTTGATGCTCGAACCAAATATGTTTCTCTAAAAAGTTTTTAATCCAAGCTCTGTCATTAAGATGATTGAGAATCTCCCTCCTTGATTTATCTTTCCTGCTATCGTCCATAGCACACTCCCCGATTAGCTAGATGTATCTTAGTTTAACTTCCACTAGGTTATAGAGCGCCAAGATGTCTTAATATTTTTCCCATAAATCACCTATAATATAGCGGTATAATGTAGCATGAGTATCAACCAATCCCATAATTTTCATATTATGCAATCTTGTAAACCTGCCACTCTAATACCTATCCTCTAGATACACCTATAGAGACCACAATAGCGGTGAAGCGTTTTTCCTAACATTACAAAATAATTTGATGGTGTGAACTCAAAGGTTAATGATGTCGATATTGTATTATTTTTTCCATGAAGGGGGGATAGACATCATTGAATCTAATAGCCCTATCAGATTTTGCAGCAATTTTGGCAATGCGGTGAGGCTTTCAGTCACTGTTGGGTAATTGGGTAATATCAGTAGTTACGTATCTTCCTTAGTATACCGAAATACTTAAATATACTAATACGTAACTTTATTTACTGAAATACTTTATTAGTCTGATAACAGGTGGGAGCCAGCCTCCTGTAAAAACCCAGTCCAGCAATATGCTGGACCTGCGGACGAGATCCGCAGCCGCTGAATGCGGTGTGGGGTTAAAACTGGAATGCCGACCGAGTGTCGGCGAAATGCAGCAAATTGGCTGAATGAAACCCAGCTGAAACTGGCATAGGTAGCTTACTACATCAGAACTAACCTGTTCTGCAATATGCAGGCGGGTTGTGTGGAGTGATGAGGTAGTTGTCTGTATGTGGTTTTGTTGAATTGTTTGAGCTAAACAAATTGAGATTTGGGGTGGTATTACGGTTAAGCTCGTATGCAATGTGAAAAAGTTTAAAGCAGGAGTATTTACTGGACTCGTTTTAGAATTTGAGATGAAGGAATCTACAAAACAGGCTGACATATCTAAAGTTGAAAAGCAACTTCCTGTATTAAGTGGAAACACGCTCGTAATAAGCGGCGAAGGTCCAGCGTGGCTTTACTGCATAATCATGCGGAAGTATTTCTACAACTTTCCAATAATTGCTGTCTATGATTCGGAGCTTCATGCTGCCGTTATCGTCAGTAGCCACCTGCTGAGCTTTAAAGTAGGAGATCTAATTCGGCTGGAAAGGAACAGGTGAAAGATAGACTTGAGTTAGTAAGATTAGAGATAAAATTATAGCGATTTTTAAGAGATATATTCTGAAAAGATGGTTTAAAAAATTGCTGAAATCACAAAGAGAGAATAGATACGAAAAGATATAAAATGAAAAGGTCCCAAGTTAGAAGAGTAACCACAAATATAGTAGGTGGTAGGTTATGGTTATTGAAGAAATACTAGAGCAGAAAAAGAAGTTCGAAAAGGTACTCTCAAAGTATGGTGTGAAAGAGCTGGAAAAAATAGAGAGAAAAATTGAAAGAGGAGAATTGTCAGAATATCCAACGTATGAGGGTTTCTTATCAGTATTTGCGCTCAGGAGCAGCATTATAACTATTCTTGGGAGTGTGGAATATGGAAAGGAAAGCGATCAACTTTAAACGAATCAAGAGACTTATTGAAGAAGATAACTTTATAATTTCTAACCACGCAAGAGTTAGAATGTTTCAACGAAATACATCTACGGACGACATTAAAAGGGTTATTATAGATGGAGAAATAATTGAAGAGTATGCAGACGATAAACCTTGCCCATCAGCTCTAGTTTTGGGATATTTGAAAGATGCCCCATACCATGTTGTTATTGCAGAGTGTGAAGATCACGTAAGAATTATTACAGTTTACAAACCAAAAGAAGAAAAGTGGATAGATTATAGAATTAGGAGGAGAAATGTATGAAGCCAGATAGATGTAGTTTGTGTAATGGAAAATTACATGAAGGTAAAACAGAATTTGTTGCAAGAGTTGGAAACAGGGTAGTTGTAATTAAGGACGTTCCGGCTTTCATCTGTGAGGAGTGTGGAGAATCATACTTCACGCCAGAAATTTCCAAGAAAATAGACAAGATTATGAGAGAATTCCACGAAGGGAAATTACTAATGCGCCCAATCGCGGCAGGAGAAATTGAACTAGAAATTTGATTAAACCTGAGCTTTATACTCTTTTTTACCATTCTTCAGCCATTGAACGGTCTTTTCTCATTTTTAACTTACTAAGTTTTCAAAATAGTTGTTTCTAGGCTTAGAACTTACCTTTTATTCAATCAATTATATGGGGCGGTTTCTCCGGGCTGAAACACGCCCGCCGCCCCTGAGAAGGGGGTTTGAGTATGGATAAAGTGGAGAATGGAATATATAAGCCTTTTGTTAACTCCAGCGAGGTCGCCCGAAGGGGCTTGAGAGCAGTGCCTGCGTTTGTTAGGAAGGTTGTGGATTGGATTAGGAGAGCTGCTCTACTAAAAGCCTGTATAGATAACCTACTTAGTGGCAGATTTTACAGGGTCAAAAGCCAACTACGTCAGATTGCAATGTTAGAGTCGACTGATTCTGGCTTTTGTACTAAGTAGTTTGGGGGAAATTAAAATGCTGCAACTAGATGTTTGGAGGTCTCCGTCCACAATTACACCATTTCTAACAGTCATAAGCCACAGCCACGCCGACCACATTCCTGAGAATATCACAAATGCGGTGATCATCCACAAGTATTGGGCTGACAGGCCGAACGTCAAGCATGTCAAGCCAATAATAGCAGATGGAAAGCCAATAGTCTTTAAACCAAGCAAAAGTGCCAAGATAACAGTTAAAGCTCTAACGCCAAGAGAAGTGGGTAGGATTGCTGGCAGGCAGATCAACAGACTTCACAGCACATGGTGGATCATTAGCTGTAATGGTGAGATAACCCTCTTCATTGGTGACTTTAACGCTGGCGAAGCATCAATTGTAAAAGACTTGATCGAAGGACTTGAGAGTGTTAGAACCAAAATCACAAAACTCGCTGTACCATCCTACAATGGTGTTAACGGGCACAATTCAGAGGGAATGCAGCTCGCTAGGGAAATTGCAGATCTAACAAGGTATGCTAAAGCTAAGGGCATAACAACAATTGCCTTGCCGCATCCGGTTTTAGGGCCGGGAAGCTGGGACGAAGTCTGGATCCGCTATTCTTAGCTTTTATTTCAATTTTATTGCCAAAAGAGGTGATACTATGCAGGATCAAGTTGAAAGGGTATTTGATAGAGTGGTTGAGTCTGTTAGAAAGGATTTTGAAGCCGGGAAAGAGCCTTTTCCTCATGCAATCCTCCTCGATGGAGACAAACTAAAGGCGGTAGTAGGATTGGGATTCGTAGACAATTTAACAAAGCAATTCACGTTCACATTTCTTCTACCACAGATAATCAAAATACACAGACCAACAGCTTGTATTGTCGTTTTCCCATGCAGAATGAGGCGGTTAGTAAAAGTTCCAATCCTTGAATCTGATGTCGAAGACGTTGTAATGATTCACGAGATAGATGCAGTAAAGCTTCAGAGTGTCTTGATCGTCAAAAGAAAGGGAAAGGCGGAAGTCATAGAGGTTGATGAGGAAAAGATGCAAACACCTTTACTTAATCCTGTCAGAGATACGCTTAAAGAGATCTGGTCTGACATGATCTAAAGTAAAGTAAGAGATATAATCTATGGAGGTGTCGTAATATCTATGGCTGAATTGAAAATTAAAATTCCCGAAGACTTAAAGAGGAAGATGGAAAAGTTCGGAGTTGATTGGTCACCAGCGATAAGGAGAATGATTGAAAGGGAAATTCAAAATTTGACCGAGATCGAGAGGATAGTATCCAAGAGCAAGATGACTGAAGAAGATGCTCTAGAACTCGGCGAGAAAATCAGTAAATCGATTGCTGAGAGGTTTAGGAAACATGTTACTGGTGATCGACGCTAATGTAATATTTGCCGCTCTTATAGCCAGAGGAGGGACATTCAGAGTTTTTGTAACGAACAAGATTCTGAGGAAATTTCGTTTCATAGCTCCAGAGTATCTGTTCATCGAAATTCGTGAGCATTTTGACGAAATATTGGAAAAGGCTAAACTTTCTCAAGAAGAATTAGAAGTTGTTTTGAATTTTCTGGAGGAGCAAATAGAGGTAATTCCATTTGAAGAATTTGAAGATAAGTACGATAAAGCCAAAAATATTTCTCCAGATCCCGATGACGCTCCTTACTTTGCGCTCGCATTAAAATTGAACTGTGCAATTTGGTCGAATGATAGGAAGTTAAAGGAGCAGGATGTTGTTAAAGTTTACACGACGCAAGAGATAATACAGATGTTTGAAATTTAAAATTTAAATCTTTAATCTCAATTTTAAAGTTAGCTTTCTTTGTTTATCTAATTTAACTCTAGGATTTTGGAGGTGATTGGATTGTCTGAAGCAGTTTTAGCGGATTTAGTTAGGAGTGTCTGCTTGAAGAGTGTAAAGACTGTAAGAGTCAGGAGAAGAAGTAAACACCACGTGCCACCGATTGAATTCAGAGTTGTCGCTACTGGCGGCTCATACAACATTTACTTTTTTGAGAATCTCGATCTGTACGTGAAGGCTAAGCCGGAGTATACTGAGTCCGGAATCCAGCCATCTTACAGCTCTTTGATGAAAGTTTCAAAGGAATTCGTGAGCAGAGTTTTTGAAGCCTTCCAAGTATTCTGAACTTCTGAAAAAAATACTTGAAGAAGTATACTTATTAAGTATACTCAAATAGGTAGATAAAATACCTAAAAAAGTAAGCTGGTGATAGATATGAGGATTTATTATCTTGATCTTAATGTGGTTGATTGTACTGCAGATCCTCACATTCTCGATTATGATGCTGTAGAAAAGATGCTGGAAGATGTGCTGAGAGTTTGCGAAAGCGATGTTGTTAGAGCAATAAACATTGTAAGACTCTCAATAGGTGAACAATACGAGGTTATAGAGGATAGGGGAAGTACAATCATTAGTGAGGAAGAATACGAGTCGGACTATTATGCTGTTCCAATCACGAAAGAGGAATACGGAAAGGTTGCAAAGGGCCCTTACGCGAAGAAGCACAAGGTAGAGGGCTTGGCTTTCAAATACGATTCTCCTTACGAGAGAAAGACTGTAAAAGTATGCACAACTGTAAGCGGCAAGAAAGTTAAAATTGTAAGAGGAAAGCTCCCAGTTGGACTTACTGGAGTTAGAAAAGCTATCGAAATGATTAGAGAGAGGCTGAAGAGTAATCCATCGTTCAGAGACTTCGTACTGGAGATAGGAGTGGTATGGGGTAAGTTCGGAGATCACAACTGCAGCGATTACATAATAGCGAACGGCAGGAGCATGACGGTCGATTATTCAAATCAGGACTGGTATCGAGACGATGCAAGTATGAGAGGAAACTATAGAAGACATTTACAGAGGCTTGCTAAGGTGCTTGGAGTTAAGCTGGAGGACCTCACCGATGAATGGTAGCATGATTGCCAAAATCTCTGAAAAACAGCTTAAGAGGTGTCCAGCGGTTGTTCATCTCTCGATAACCAAAAAGTGCAATCTGAACTGCCGAAAATGTTACTATAAAGGCGAGGAAAATCCAGAGCTGGTTAAAAAGATAATCGAAGATGTTGCCGCAAGCAGGGTTAAAGCCGTTGCTATTGGCGGTGGAGAACCGATGCTGCATCCAAACATTTGCGATTTCATCAATTTTTTAGCTGAATCCGGCAAGATCGTTTCAATAACAACTAACGGAGCGATATGCAAGCCAATTGATGGTGTTAGCAAGTATGCAATAAGTTTTGACTCAGTTCACGAACAAACTTGGAGAAGTCCGGAAAGTCTGATCACAGCAGCTAAAACCTATAGCGAGGTCGCCGAAGTTTGGATAAATCACATTATCACAACAAAAGAAGAACTCAAGCGAGCTTTGGACGTATTAGGGAAGTATGCAAATACGATTACCCTGTTAGCACTCAAACCAATTCAAAGGATAGATAAAGAATCATGGCTCGATGCGATAGAGCTTGTTAAACAGCAAGGCCTGAAAGTCGCAGTAGATGCTTGTGTTGCCGAAATAACAGGTATTGGAAGATGTAGACAAGGGATTGCCAGCATGAGTATCGACGCAGACGGAAGCTGTGCAATCTGCTCAAACGATAGAAGTAACAGAATACTGTATAAAGGTATTGAAGAGAGCTGGAAAAAGATTAGAAGAATCTGCCCCTTCAATCTAAAACTCTGCTAAATAGCTGTATTTTGTGTTATTTTTCCAAATTTTTGATTTTTAGCGAAATTGTTCGATTTTGAGGTGATTATATGCAGAGGTTAAGAATTGGCGGATCTGAGGCTGTATTTTTGGAGAATGATGAGAAAGATGTGTTAGGGTATGCTGTTTGGTATACGATTAGCAGAACCCTTGTGCATAAAGATAAGCTGCATGCTTGGTTTGATAAGCATGGACTTTCGAGGTTTAAACCGGTAGATCCAAAGCATGGCGATGCTTTCAAGCGGATTTGCTCTGAGTACAAAGAAAAGAAGATTGACGAATTTGCAGATTCTGAAACGTTCCTCCTGCTCAGACCGCTGGAAACAGGGCTTACGAGGAAGATAGTACTGGAGAAGAGGAAGAAGGGCAAAAAGTTGAGCTACAATGTTGTTGGAGAGATTGCATATGATGAGAAAAGCAGGAATGTAAATTATTCCCTTAAAACGGCAGATCCAGTAGTTAGAGATATTGTGAAGGAAATTCTAGACAGGTTTGAAAGGGAAAAGGACTGCTATACTGATGAGCACGTAAGAAAAATCCTCCACAGAATCCTTGACAGCTGCAATAGGGTAAAGCTGAAGCCGAGCGGTGGAGTATACTTCGTACCTATCGATGATTTCTACTGGATTGAGAGGTTTTCCAAGATCGTAGAGGAGATTAAGAAGATAGATCCTAGCAACAGAACAGAGATCTGGTACGCTCCCATAGCAAACACAACGCGTCACCGCAGAATGCTCGAGATAAAGGTTGAGGATACTTTAGAAGAGATTCTGAATTCGGCCATTGAACGGCTGCTAAAAATTGACTCTGAAGATTCCAAGGTAAGGCAGGTTGATGAAATTGCGAAGCAGATCGAGCAAGCGACGAGAATGGCAGAGAAGTACACTAAAATGCTCAAAGTGTCCTTGAACAGGACGACGAGCTTACTCGAAAAAGCAGAGCGTTTGCTAAACAAAATAAGGCAGATACAATACTCACAGGTTGAAATTAAAGCTAAGTCGACTGCTTAAACCAACTTCATTTTTTGGAGGAGTTGAAGTGATTGTGCTCTTACCCGTTGAAGAAGTTATTGATGGCTGGAATAAAGAAAGTGAAATCGAGGAATCAGAACTCGATAATACACTGTCAAAGTTTGGACGTAAAACGAGTATAGAACGTGCTGAAGAATATGTGAAAGGGCTTGGAGGTTCAAAATCAGCGATGAGATCTCGCTCATAGCATGGGATGCTGGCAATGGTTGGTGGGCGCCGCTTTATTTTGAGATTAGGAGCGATATTGTAGAAGAAGCAGTAAAGAAGGTTTTGCTAGCTAATTTAATCTAATCTGGAGTTTAACGAATTCACTCTCTTCTGGAGGTGTTTTAATGGGAGTTGAGAGTAGGAAACTCCAGAATGTCGTTTTGGAGATGTGTGAATATTTTAAGGAGAGGGAAGAGCTTGTAAAACTCCTGATTCTGGCAGTTTTGAGCAAACAGCATGTATATATCCTTGGTCCTCCTGGAACTGCTAAGTCCGCAATTGCGAGGGCTATAGCTTCTCACTTTGATGCCAAATATTTCGAATGGCTTGTTACGAGGTTCACTGCGCCAGAAGAACTCTTTGGCCCAATCGATTTGACAGCGTTGGAGAAGGGAGAGTACAAACGCATCACAGCAAACAAACTTCCAGAGGCTGAAATAGCATTTGTAGATGAGATATTCAAAGCCAACAGTGCGATTCTGAATTCTCTACTGTCAGTAATCAATGAGAGAATTTATCACGATGGCGGAATTGTAAAAGTACCATTGAACACTCTCATTGCAGCGAGCAACGAGCTGCCGGAGGATGAGAAGGAGCTGGCAGCACTCTACGACAGGTTACTCATCAGGTACGTTGTGGAATACATCAAGAACGATGGGAATTTCGAAGAAATGCTAAAGAAAAATGACGAGTACACTCCGAAGACTAGAATTACAAAGGATGAGCTGAAAATAATGCAAGAACACGTGGCTAAGGTAGATATCAGTCCCATACTGCCAATCATAGTTGAGCTGAGGAGAAATTTCAGAGAAAACGGAATAATTGTGAGCGATAGGCGTTTCAAGCAAGCAATAGCTGTTGTTAAAGCTCATGCATTCTTCCACGTTAGAAGTGTCGCAACAACTGACGATCTAAGAGTTCTCCAGTACATAATGTGGGATTCTCCAGAGCAAGTGAGAATTGTTAGATCAGTAATCATGGATGTCGTTGACCCATTTGCGAGAAAGGTGATGGAGTACAGGGATATAATCAACGATTACACAAGTAAATTACAAAGCAAGATTGATCCAGCGGAAGTTCAGGAGATCATGGCAAAGCTGAAAGTTATTGAGAATGAAATCAAAGAGTTGAGCAAGATGGCTTTGAGCAGTGGAAAAGATACTGCTGAGCTGGATGAGATCCTCGATGAAATACAGTCTTTGAAGGTGAGCATGCTAGATAAGATGTTCTAAAAGCTTATATTGAGTAAAGGTGAAATATTTGTGATGGTGCAAAAAACGAGTGAAGCTAGGCTCCGCTTCCCGGTAATAGTCGAGGTTGACGAGGACGGCTATTACATCGTTAGCTGCCCCCTCTTTAAAGGCTGTCATACGTACGGCGGAACAATTGAGGAGGCTATGGATAACATAAGGGAAGTCATAGAAATGTGTCTGGAAGAGGAGGGGATAGATAGAGCAGTAAAATTCGTGGGTTACAGAGAGGTTGAGGTCGAATATGGCAAAGCTTCCATTAATCAAGGCAAAAGATCTAATCAAATTCCTTGAAGAACTCGGTTTTAAACCCGTGAGGATGAAAGGCTCACACGTAAGGTTGAAAGCTGATGACGGCAGGGTTACGACAGTCCCCGTTCATGGAAACAGAGAGATACCAAGAGGTTTGCTGCGAAAAATAATCAGAGAGGATTTGCAGATGGAACTGGAGGAGTTCCTCAGGAGGTATTACGAGTTTTCTGGAAAGAAGACTTGAGTTTTAGATTTCTTCTCATTTAAGCATTTTAGGTTTTTAAGGAGCAGGGGTTGTTTTTATGCGCTACAAGGTGGACGTATCATGTTTTTCCAGACGGTTTGTGTTGAAGTACGGGAAAGACGGCAGCAGAATCTCGTGGGAGCGCTGGAGGGGAACAGGGGATTGTAAACAGATACAAAGGTCAGGGCTTGCATGTGTTCTTCATAAATGGGGATACGGTGAGAGCGCTGAAAGACGATAGCGACGCATATCTGTTCAGCAGTGTTGAGGAGGCTGTAGAGGCTTTGAAGGAGCTGGGATTTGGGGTTGTTTTGAAAAGGTGACATCCTTGAGTGGATTTGTTATTTTGAGGACAGCCGGATTTGCAAATCTTAATCCGGATGTGCAGGCTGAGATAATGCGAATAGCCTTGTCAAAGATCTATCCAAAGACGGACTGGGTAATCTTTGATCCAGAAGCGGATGAAGAGCAGCTGGAAGACGAAGGAAGAACGTTAAGAGTACCGTTCGGAAAAATCAAGGAGAAGGTGTATGCTATCCTAGACGACTATGGAAGCGCCGAAGCTTTAAGCGAGCAGCTCGGTCAAAAAGTGAAGACGCGGTATACGCTGACATTCCTGCTAGCAAGCGAGTATTAATTTCAAATATGAATCTCTTCGTCAACTACTGTTCTAATAGAGGACTCAATGGCTCTGGTCTGATACTCATTTTACTCTGAACAGCCGGAGGCGGTTTTGTGGGAGAAGCTACTTTTTACCTTAAAGCAAGATTTGGAAGCGAGGACGAGGCAAAGCTGGCAGTTAAAATAGCCAAATACGTGCTGGACGACCTTGCGGAATTTCACGATGACTGGCAGAGAATTAGAAGTGAGACAGAGATTCCGGTGAAGGGAAGAGATAGAATACTTAAGGAGAAGCATCCCCTCGTTGCAAAGCTGATAGAATTGCCGGAGCCCAGAAGTAATGATGTATGCATGAATTACCTCGCTGGGAGATGTGAGATGCACAAAGGCTATGAGCTTTACAACAATGGTGAATGGATATATCTCAGCTGCATCTGCTGGCATTTAGCGAGCTGGGATAATATTGAAAAGCTTTTCATAAAGCTCGGAGCGATTGAAGTTGGCTGGATAAGCGATGAAGATTTCAACCCTTTCGATGCCGTGCCTGTGAGGATTGTAACTCCGGGAAATCTTAGAGAAGTTCTTGAAGAGATCGGTCAGGAACTTCTTGCACAGCTGATTTAGTTAAATTCTTTTGGAGTTGATACTGTGAGAGGTATTCTTAATTCTCTATTAGAGGTATACGAGAAGGTACCGTATACTATAAAGAGAGACAACCTTGACGATCTCCTATTCGGCAGGCACAAAGACAGGCTAACAGAGAAAGTTAAGGAGAAAGTTGAGGGGTTCATACCACAGCTCCCACCGCTTATCATTGACACGTTCAGCATTTTTTACAAGCCCAACCCACAATTCTTGGATGACAGCCAGATAGCCCCGGAGTTCAGAGTAAACAAGCGTGTGCTTGAGAAGGTTATGAATACTGACACTTTTAATGAGTTAAAGGAGACAACTATTCTTGACGATGTAAATTCTGCGATAGCAACCATAATTCTTATAGATAAGCTCTATGAGGAGCTGAAAAACAAGCTTGAAGAGATAAAAGAGCACACTGAAAAGATTCAACAGCTAAGAAATCAGTTGCCTAATGCAGGTAAGCGTGAGTTTAAGCAGACTATTCAGCAAATCGAGCAGTACGCTGAAGCGTTACAAGGCATTGTAACGCAAGGAACTGCTAGCGTTGCTGTAAGAAAAGCCCAGCAGGAGTTTGAGGAAGTGCAGAGTGCCATAGCAGCGCTGGGATTTGGAAGCGAGCCCGGACAGCCCATAGAGGTGGATCCTGAAACAGCGATAAAGCTTGCTGTAGAGCTGAAAAACAACCAGCACGTAAAAAAGATGGTCGAGCTGCTTGGAAGGATGAGGAATCTGCTCAAATCAACGGCAAAGGCTAAACCAAGGAAAAGCAGGCTTGAACTGCACAACATTGCAATGGGTAGGGAAATCGAAAGACTGCTGCCTTCAGAGGTTCTAAAGCTTAGGAAATACAAACTAATTTTCTGCAAAGACTACCACGAAGGCAAACTCCTGCACTACGATCTAAAGAGAAGGGAAAAAGAGGCCAAAGGCCCAGTAGTAATCTCTCTGGATTTATCGGGCTCGATGGCTGGGGAGAAAGAGCAGTGGGCTAAGGCTGTCTCGCTCGCCACCGCAGACCTTGCCGTGAAGGATAAACGTCCATGGGCTTTCGTAGCATTCGATGCCAGGATAAAATACGTTAAAGTCTTCAAAAAGCCACCAAAGCCTGAAGAAGTGCTGGAGATCATAAAAATAGGAGCGAGCGGTGGGACAAACTACGAGCTACCGCTTAGAGAGGTTATGAGGATAATTGAGCAGAAAAGAGATTTCACGAAAGCAGATGTGCTGTTTATTTCAGATGGCGAATGCAACATTCAGCAGGAGTTCCTTGAGAAGTTCAATGAGTTCAAAAAGCAGAGAAACGTAAGCGTTGTTGGAGTGTTGATAAGTGGCATTCCTATGGTTATGAGGCAATTCTGTAATGAGGTGCTGGCTTTAAACGGTAGAGTCGATTCAGATACAGCGGAAGCAATTTTCCAGAAGTTAGTTTGATTAGTTTTATTTTTAACTTGAATTTTTAATCCCCGAGGATTTCTGTCCTAAGACCTTGTTGGAGGGTTGTTATGTTAACTGTTCTTAAGCAGCTTGTGTTAAAACATATGAGCTTCTTCTACCGCTCAGGCAACGAGCTGAAGATGGAGCTTGCGTACACCAAAGGTAGTTGGACTCCAACCTGGATGCTGTCAAGGGAAACAATTAACAAGATCGACGTTAGTGGATTCGTGGATAAGAAGTTTGTTGTAGATGTTCTCGAAGGTAGCTACATCAAAAGAGTGATCAAAGAAAAAGATGATATAAGAACAATGATATACCTCGTTACTCGAAGCGGGTTAGTGGAAATCCCGTATGAGTATAAAAACAAAAAATACGCTCTAAACACAGGGATTGTCTTAAATGACCTAGAGCGAAGAAAAAGAGTAGGTGAAATTTATGCAAACTTCAGGAAAAGAAATCCTTGAAAGGCTTAAGGAGAGGTTGAGCCAAAATTTTCCCGATGATTTGCTAATAAGCGTATTTGACGAATGGCATCAGTTTTCCCTGATCGAAGCTCATCAGGATTCGCAGTTTATTGAAAAGCTAAAACAACACTATGCGGTTGATGAAGTCGAGGCAAAAATGAGGCTGTTTGAAGACATATTCATCGAGCTCGCTGCACTCGTTTTAACAGATATCGGATTGATGAAGCCGGAAGGTGGCGTAATCCCGCTTACAGTCTTCGTCGGCACCTCACCAGCGACAAAGGAAGTCTTAGTTGTACTGTTCGACAACGATACTGGAAAAGTCGTGCATTCTTTCCGCATAAACGAACT
>QMZC01000020.1 GCA_003662995.1 Archaeoglobales archaeon | reverse complement strand
ATTGTAAGAGAGAGTTTACCCAAGTCGATCTGCCTAAAAAACTGGCGGAGAAAGTAGCCATAGAGGAAGCTCAGAAATACATAGACGAACAAATTAAGAAAATTTTCAGGAGTTGAACAGATCGAGTAAAGGTCAACAAAGCTATAGAAAAGTTCCTTAAGAGAATTCCAAAGGATGATGCTGAAAAGATTCGCAATAAAATCCTGAGTCTCAAAGATCCCTTTGCTGCCAAACCAAGAAAAGTTCGTGGAGAAAAAGACACTTACCGTATCAGGGTTGGAGACTATAGGAGTCTCTTTTTTATAGATTTTGAGCGGAAAATTGTTTTCATCTCCAAAGTTGATAAAAGAAGCAGAGCATACAAGCGTTAAACTCACATCGCCCCTCTTCAACTTCATTTTCTTTATGTTTGTTTCTATTTCTGTTACCCAAAATCCCCTTAGAAAAGACTGAGAAAGGAACGATTAAGTTGCCGTTCATTGCGTACATCACTTAGGAAAGAACTCTCAGAATAATACTAAAGCAAGCTGGATTGAGTGTTGAAGAGTTTGTTAAGTTGCTTTGATTTAATTTATTAATTCTTCTCAAAAACAGCCTCATCGAAATCAAACACTGCAACGAAATCCTTTTCAACTTCTGAATTGTAGATATTAATGCAGAAACAGACTATCATTGAATACCTCACGGATTGAAAAGTAGCTTTGAGATTATAAGCCTATCAACGAAAGCAAGCATGTTCTGACATTTTTCCTTAACTATTCTACATTTTCTTTCTTGAGTGTAAAGTTTACTCAGAGCTTCTCCTTTCTTTTCACGTTTAACCACCTCTATACTTTCTCACGTTTGTATCCTGTTATTTGTGGTTGTAATATCAAACGATATCAAACAATTACGCACAATCTATGCCTCTAAAAATATCATAAAAGCCACTCAAAACTAATTCAGCAACTAAAGGTTAAATATCTTGAATAAAAATTGTTGGCAATGTTCAAGGTAATTCCAGCAGTTGATTTAAAAGGCGGTAAAGTAGTGAGACTCAGACAGGGAAGAGAAGATGAGATCACTTTTCAAATAGACAACCCATTGGAAGTTGCGAAGAAGTGGGTAAGAAAAGGGGCTAAGGCATTGCACATAATAGACTTGGATGGTGCGTTTAAGGGTAAATTGGTACATGAGGATGTTATTTTCAAAATAGTTGAGGAGTGTAAAGTGGAAATAGAGGTTGGGGGTGGAATAAGGGACTTTGAAGTTGCTGAAAGGTTGATAGATGGTGGTGTGGATAGAATCATCATTGGAACCTTGGCAGTAAAGAAAATTGATGATGTTAGGGGGTTTGCTAAAAAACATCCGGGAAGTGTAATGATAGCGATCGATTCAAAAAAAGATTTTGTTGCAATAGAGGGGTGGAAAAAGGATACAAAATTCAAGCCTTATGAGTTGGCTAAGCTTTATGAGGACTTGGATGTCTCGATTTTATACACGAACATTGACGTTGAAGGTTTGGTGTCTGGAGTGGTGTTGGACAAAGTCGAGGAGGTGATTAGTAAAGTCTCATTGCCGGTTTACGTTGCTGGAGGCATATCATCAAAAGAAGATGTTAAGAATATAAAAAAGTTGGGAGCAGCAGGAGTCATTATAGGGTCAGCTTTATATACTGGAAAATTAAAATTTGAGGAGTTGATAAAATGAGAGCTGTTGTGGAAAGAAGGACGAAGGAGGTAGAAGTGAAGGTTAAAATTGATTTTGAAGACAAAGAGTATTCTGTGGATACTGGAATTCCATTTTTTGACCACATGCTTGAGAGCTTTGCGAAACATGCTGGAATTGGATTGATAATCAAAGCAAAGGGAGATTTAGATGTTGACGAACACCACACAATAGAGGATGTGGCAATAGCAATGGGAAACGCTATAAGAAAAGCTTTAGGGAATAAAAAGGGAATAAGGAGGTTTGGAGATGCAATTGTACCTATGGATGATTCAGTAACTATGTGTGGAGTTGATGTTAGCGGTAGGGGATTCTTCAATTTCGATGGTGGTGTAAAAGATGCTAAAAACTTGAGTGCGGAAAATTTCATCCACTTCTTTGACACGCTCTGCAGAAATGCTGGAATAAACGTGTACATGAGCATTAAAGGTAAAAATGCCCACCACATGATGGAGTCTGCGTTTAAAGCTTTCGCATTGGCGTTTAAAGAGGCTACGGAAATTGTTGATGGGGAGGTAAAAAGTACCAAGGGAACTTTGGATTAGATAAACAAAGATGATAGTAATAACGGACAGTTGCGTCGGATGTGCGTTTTGTAAAATCGTTTGTAAAGAATTTGCAATCGATGTGCTGGGTAGAGCTGAGATTGACAGAGATAGATGTATTGAATGCAAGCTTTGCATAATTTATTGCCCACTGGAAGCCATACGGGTTGTGGAATGAGGGCGGCAATAATTGGAGCGGGC
Source organism: Archaeoglobales archaeon (assembly GCA_003662995.1). GTDB lineage: Archaea > Halobacteriota > Archaeoglobi > Archaeoglobales > Archaeoglobaceae > B5-G16. Next base: position 30,530 of record QMZC01000020.1, on the reverse strand, counting down.
TTGGGAGGTTTACTTGCAGCAAACCTTCTTGCAAAAGAGGGATATAAAGTTGACGTTTTTGAGAAATTACCATTTATAGGTGGTAGATTTACGAATTTAACTTACAAGGGGTTTGAACTGTCAACAGGGGCTTTGCACATGATTCCCCATGGAAAAAGAGGCCCATTAGGTAGTCTTTTAAAAGAATTAAAAGTAGATGTTGAAATAAAAGACTCAAAACCTGAAGGAGAAGCGTTATACAACGATAAGCGGGAAATTTTAACAAAAAAGGTTGCACCATTCAAAACTTTAATGAAGTTCTATGCTAAGAGTTTGATTCACAAATTTTTTGGCAGGGATTTTTATCTCAACGAATTTCAAAAGGGAATCGATGAGTTTAGCGGTAAATTCATAGATGCTTTTTTGGGATGGTCTCTAAGCATAACATCCAGAGAAATCCTATTCTCGAAATTTTTGAAGATTTACCAGCAAACGATGAGATTTAGAGGGCCAGGCATACCAATTGGTGGATGTAAGGCGGTAATAGACGGGTTAGTTGAAAATTTAAAGAGCTACGATGGTAAAATACACTTAAGAAAGAAGGTGGAAGGAATCGTTGTTGAAAGTGCGAAGGCGAAGGGAGTGATCGTAAAAAATGAAAGAATAGACTGTGATTTAGTTATCTCCAATGTAGGCCATTATGAGACGCAAAAATTGGTTGGTAAAGATTACTTAGGATATCTAAAAATGAAACTGTCGGAAAGTAGTGGTATCAAGTATTCAATTGCTTTAAACGAACCCTTCATAGGACATTCGGGTGTTTTATTCACGCTTGATGCTCAAAGAATAGCGGGATTAAACGAGGTTACAAACGCTGACCCCAATTTGGCTCCAAACGGCAAGCATCTACTCATGGCTCACCAGCCCATGCTAACATCTAATGTGAAATACGAGATTTCTTTGGGATTAAAAGATCTAAAGAGAATCCTCAACGGTTACAACTATGAAATTCTAGTAGTTCAAAGTTACACGGATGGTTGGCCCGTAAACAGGGTTAAGGCTGGGATGGATATTGGAGTTGAAACACCATACACAAATCTTTTCGTTGTGGGAGATGGGGCTAAAGGAGACGACATAGAGGTTGATGGAATTGCTTTGGGGGTTTTGAGGTTTGGTGAGTTAATTTGAAAGCCTTGGAGTTTGTAAACGTCACAAAAAGGTATGGAAACAACGTTGTTCTGAAAGATGTTAGTTTTGAAATTGATGAAGGTGAATTTGTTGGACTAATAGGGGAGAACGCTTCAGGAAAAACAACGATAGCAAGAATTGCAAGCGGTCAGCTAAAGCCAGATCATGGCGAAGTTTTAGTTTTTAATTCCCCTCCATACAAGGATTATGGGGTGAAACAAAGGATTGGATTTGCTTCTCACAACCTGTTGCTCTACCCTGAGTTAACAGCGTACGAAAACCTTGAATTTTACGGAAAGCTTTACGATGTGAAGAATTTTGAAATTAAAATAAATGAGCTGTTCGAGTTTTTGGGTTTGAGCAGAAAAAAAGATGAGCGAGTAAAAAACCTTTCAAGGGGTTTCAGACAGAGAGTAGCAATTGCTAGAGCGTTGATAAACGACCCAGATCTACTGATTTTGGATGAAGTTACCACAGGTTTAGACCCTACGATTCGAGAAGTAGTTTTGGACTATTTGACAGAGATAAACAAAATGAAAAAAACAATTCTGTTCATCACACACCACCTCGATGAAGTGAAAAATTGTGACAGAATGTTGGAAGTAAAAGGAGGTAAGGTTTTTGCTCAAAGCCTTTGAGATTGCTAAAAAGGATTTGAAAATTGAGTTTAGAAGTAAAGGTACGCTAAACTTCATGGTTTTGTTTTCGTTAGTCGTTTCTTTCATGTTTAGTATTGCTGTTCCATCTAATGTCATCGGGGATGTAGCCATATCACTTCTATTGCTCGTATTCATCTTTGTTGGAATCCTTGGCTATACGAGAGCTTTTTTGAGAGAAGCAGAATTGGAGACGATTGATGGACTACGCATAAGTCCGATTAGCCCTACGGCTGTCTTGCTCGGGAAAATTATTTACAACGTCATTTTAATGCTACTAATTGAAATAATCATTCTACCAATATTTGTGGCTTTGTTTAACTTAAACGTCGATTTTTTACTGTTGTTTCTTTCAGTAACAGCAGGAAATTTGGCATTCGTAATTGTAATTTCGAGTCTCTCTATGCTCGTGTTAAAATCTAAGGCAAGAGAGCTTTTAATGCCCATAATAATATTTCCTGTGATTTTTCCCGTTATTTCCTCAACCATTACCGCTTTAAACTCTTCTGTAGTTGGTGAGATAAACTACAATGCCTTCTTGCTTATCGGTAGTTATACCGTAATGATGCTAACGGTTGCGATGTTAACGTTTGATTACTTGTTTGTTGAGTGATTTATCCATTCAAAAACTTTTTAGTCATCGCGACGATTGTTTGTGATGTCTTTATTTGCAACACCAGAAATTGAAGATGGAAAGATAACAAGGATTTTTGCGAGTGCAAAATATCCGTCAAGGCAGATTGGAAATCTGTTTTTTGATTGTGATTTAACACCTAATTTGAAGTATGCCGATGAAATGCCTCTTAAATTGAATGGCTTCTATTCACTAATTGCCTTTCGCCCTTCCCACATACTGTTATCAAGAGACGTTCTGGGTGGAAAGCCTTTGTATTACAATCCAGTGAATTTGGCAATTTCATCCTTTAAAGAGTTTTGCTCAAACAGTAACGAAGTTGTGGAGGTTTCTGAGGGTGAAGTTTTAAAAATAGATTATGACGGCAGTATTGTTCAAAGGAGGGTCTATTACTTTCATGACGTGTTCAAGAGGTTCAAAATGGATGGAAGTGCTGAATTGGTTAAAGAACTTATGGAAACTATTGAAAAATCCTTATTAAATTTCAAGCCAAAACATAGCTGTATAGCCTTTTCTGGCGGTGTAGATTCGTCTTTACTTGCAGCCATGTACGATTTACAGTTGGTTGCTGTTACTGCGAATGAAAAGGAAAAAGAGTGGATTAAAAAGGCTGCAAAGGAAATTGGACGGGATTTGGAGATTTTCATATTTGATGAGAAGGACGTCAAAGGAGTTCTACCTGAAATAACATCGTTAATAGAAACACACGATGCGATGCAAGTCTCAATTGCAATTCCCATTTACTTCACAACGAGATTTGCAAAAGAACTAGGATACAACAGAATTGTGTTTGGTCAGGGTGCAGATGAACTTTTTGGCGGATACAAGAGGTATGAAATGCTGAACGAATTTGAATTGGAAGAACAACTTGAGCTTGATGTCAGAAGAATCGGCAGAAACAATCTAATTAGGGATAACAAGATAGCTTACGGGAATGAAATAAAGATTGAAACTCCCTACTTGCAGTGGGATGTAATCAAAGCGGCAATCAACATCCCTCCAAATTACAAGGTTAGGAGAGATGATGGAGTAACGATAAGAAAATACGCTTTGAGAAAAATAGCATCCAAATACTTGCCGAAGGAAATTGCCCATCGTGATAAAAAAGCTGTCCAGTACTCCACAAAAACCAAGAACTTGTTGTTCAGAATAGCAAGAAGGGAGGGGAAGAAGATTAAAGAGTACCTGGATAGTCTAAAAGGTGATGCCAAGGATTTTTGGTTTTAGCCTTTATAATTTCTCTAACAAATAGTAAATTTCCTTTTTGCTATCCGATCTCTCTCTTTTAATGATCTTCAATCCTATTCTACTAAAATCAACTTTCTCAAATCTTTTACCAATTTTTTGAATAAACAAAACAAATCCATCATCTTTCAGATTGGATAAAAACCTCTCTAAGGCCTTTAGTGACGATTCAGTATCCAATGTCAAATCGTTTAGGATAACATCTACATTCCCTATTTTGGATAGATCGAATTTAAAAGCATCTTCAATGAAAACTCTAACATTTTTGGCTTTTCTTTCGATGCTTCTTAGCTCTTCTTCAAATTCTTTGCTGTATTCAATTCCATAAACAAACTCAGCTTTCTCACTCGCATAAATCAAAAATCCACCTGCACTACTTCCCAAATCCAAAACAACACCTTTAACGAAGTTCCATTTCTCATCCAACTCTCTTAGCTTCCAGTAACCCTTTGGTTTTTCCCTCTCAACAACCACAATTTTAGCGTCAATGTCAACTTCTTTCGATGGCTTTGTAATTCTCACTCCGTTAACGATAACAAAACCCCTCTTTATCGCCTCCTTAGCTTTCTGCCTCGTTGTAAAGTAGCCTTTTGTGACGAGTAGTTTGTCCAGTCGCACATGTTGTTATAAAAACTAAAGATTGAAAAACTTACGTCTATCGGAAATTACTTATAATTTATTTGAATATAAAAATATTAAAGAATAAATTAGAGACCTAAAACATCGTTCATTCTGTACAATCCTGGTTTATCAACCTTGCTAATCCATTTTGCCGCTTTTACAGCACCAGATGCAAAAGCCTGTCTTGATGTTGCTCTGTGGGTAATCTCTACCCTCTCACCAAACCCTATGAAGTAAACTGTGTGTTCTCCTACGATGTCACCACCTCTGACTGCAAAGATTCCTATTTCGTCCTTTCTTTCGCTCAACCCTTCCCTACAAAAAACAAATTTTCTGTCATAACCCATCTCTTTTAGCTTATTTTTTATTATTTCAGCAGCCTTTAAAGCTGTCCCACTTGGGGCATCCTTCTTAAATCTGTGATGCGCCTCAACGATTTCAATATCGTAGTTTGCAAGATAATTTACAGCAAACTCTAAAAGTCTCCAAAAAACATTCACACCGATGCTGAAGTTTGGTGTGATGACTGCTGGTACTTTCTTACAGTACTCTTCAATTAACTTCCTTTGCTCTTCGCTAAATCCAGTCGTTCCGACAACCAATTTAATTTTTTTATCTGCAGCAACCCTTATGTTCTCAACTGCAGCATCTGCGTTTGTAAAGTCTATCAAAATGCCAGCATCAAGCTTACTCTCGAGATTTTTAGCATCCTCTATCTCCACACCAACCTTTCCCACTCCAGCCAACTCTCCTACATCTCTACCAACTTCAACGACATCAAACGCTTGAGCAAGTTGCAATTCCTCATCTTCAACAACGTTTTTAACGATTAATCTACCCATCCTTCCTGCAGCCCCAGTTACAGCTACCTTAACCATTCTTCCACCTCTTGACAACCAAACCAATCAAACAATCAAACAACAAAAAATTAAAGTAAATCCAATGACTGTAGAACTGCCTTCAGCCTCTCAGTCTTCTCCTCGTTCAATTCAATTAATGGCAACCTTGGCTTTCCTGCAGCCAAGCCCATCAAATTTAAAGCCTTCTTGACGGGAATCGGATTTGTGTCTATGAACAAGATATCAAAGAGTGGTGTTAGCTTGTAATGCAACTCCCTCGCCTTATCCAAGTTTCCATCCTTAAAAGCCTTGTACATCTCCTTCATTAGGTGAGGAGCAACGTTTGCTGCAACGCTCACAACACCCTTGCCACCTAGGCAGAGAATTGGAAACGTCATAAAATCGTCACCAGATAGCAATATAAAGTCCTTGTCTATTGTTCTCCTGATTATTTCAGCAATCTGCTTTAAATTTCCACTCGCCTCCTTAATACCCACTATGTTGTCAATCTCTGCGAGCTTTTCCACCAATTCTGGTGTAACATTGATTCCGGTTCTGCTGGGGACGTTATATACAATTATTGGGATTGAAACCTCATTGGCAACAGTCTTATAATGCTCCAGCAAACCATCTGGATTCGGCTTGTTGTAGTAAGGTGTTATCAGCATGGCAGCGTTTGCCCCAGCCTTCTCAACCTTCTGCGTCAAATACAAAGCCTCCTTTGTTGAATTCGAGCCTGAACCTGCAATCACTGGAACGTTTGACACCTCTATTACATGCCTGACAACATCGATGTGTTCTCCATAGCTTAACGTTGCCGACTCACCAGTTGTGCCAGCGGGAACAACAGCATCAACGTACTTTTCAAGGTAATCTAAGTTTCTGTCAATGCCCTCGTAATCTACTTCAAAGTCCTCCTTAAAGGGAGTTATCAGGGCAGGAATAATGCCTTCAAACATTTATCAACCCTCTGTTAACCCTTCTTGTTATATAACCAGCCACCCTATTCCTAACCCTCTTGCTCGTGATGTTTGTGTATTGGGAAACTAATTTCTTGTTTTCATCAAAATCATTCGTAAATTCTTCTCCATACTTTTTCAACAAGTCCATCGCTATTATTTTAATATACGCAGGCTTAACCGTCCCCATATCGACACCAAAAGTGACTAATCGTTAATTTATTTAAGTTTTGTCCCCATCTTTTTGGCTTAGTTTCATGCGTTTCATACATCTCCTATAGTAAGAGATGGGATGGTTTATTTTTTTGCAACTGTTATCTTCATAGCAGTTTTGATACGTTTTCATGGTATCGCATGCTGGACAATCATACTCTGTCCCTTTAGAGCCTGCGATGTGTTCAACCTGATACCTTGTCTTCTCCTCATCAAAATCTGGGGCTGACTTGAATAGATCAATTATCTGTTCCGTGTCAAGCCCAATGTTTAGCAAAAACGATGTTACAGCAAATCTGGCTGTATGTGGGATGTTTATCCCCTTTCTTAGATCAGCCAATATGTTTCTCATGCATGGCGGAAAACAGCTAAAATCAACCCTGTCAAACTCAATCTTCTCAAACTTCTTTTTTTCCTTTGCCACAACTCTCTCAATTTCCTTGAGATACGGTTTAATGGATTCCAAATCATCGATTACAATTCTTTCCAGAAGTCTTTCTTTCAAAAATTCCTCTAGAACTCTCACAAATTTGCCCTTGTCTAAAACAACGTATCCCTCTTTTAACACTCTGTTTACCAATCTCCAGTCCTCGGATTTAATTCTGGATGAAGCTTTAATGTAAGACGTTACGTGAACGTAGTAATCCTCATTTATGAAGCTTTTAACTCCCAAGTCTTTAGCCAAAAACAACAGAAATTCATCACTTTCATTTTTCATAAGCTCTCTGTATCTCCTTGCCTCATTTACTGCATACCTCCTCCTCACCCATTCATCTAAATTTGATACAAGAATTCTTGAGAACAAGAAGGCAACTATGCCCTTTTTCGCCTTGTTTTTGTATTCCATGTACCTCCTGTCATCTTTGCCACAATTCTTAAAACATTCCAAGCATAAATCACATTTATTCCAATCAAATTTCCCGTTTATTGCTCCGTTTTTACAATAAACCTTACACGATTTCTCCTCACAACTCAAGCAGATGAAGCTCTTTTTTACATCTTCAAACTCAACATCACACCTGTTGAATATCGACAAAATAATACACTTTCCAAGTTCTTTTGCTTCTCTTTCAAATTCTCTTTCTGAATTTATTATTTCTTCCAGATTGGAATATTCCTGAGAGATTAAAACTCCTGATGCTTTAAGAAATGGATACTTTATCAAAAAAGGTAATAATGGTAAGTACTCCATTACTTCTACTCTGCTTCAATTCTTGGGGCGAGGATGTACTCTACTTTAACTTTACCATTAGCTACGTCAAATTGTAGCCTTACCGGATAGTTTATGCCCAGATATATCGTGAGCAAATCTCCGCTCCCGGCAATCTTGGTGAATTCCTTCAAGTATTCAATGGAGAACATGCTCCTTGCCTCCTGTTTATTGAATTCGATAAGTTCAGCATCGCTCATGTAGAAGGTGATCTTGTCAACATCCCCCTCAGCCTCGATGTAAAATCCATCCTCATTCGTTCTGAACACAACGTGGTCACTTATTTTGTCAGCAGCAACAATAGCTTTCTTAAATTCACCAGCATTTAAAACTATTTTTGCCGGTAACTCCAATTGCGGAACCTTTGGCTCTTTCCTTATTGCCGACGGGTCAATTAAAGCAACAGAATACTCAACACTTCCAAACTTGATTTTTAGTGTTGATTCATCTACAGTTTTCAACTCCACAAGCTCTCCACTCTTAATTGATTTTGAAATGTCGTATATTCTGTTGATGTCCACGCCAATTGTGGGGCTATTATCAACTCTATACACTTCAAAAGAATCTGATGGTGCATCCACAATCACCATCGCCACGTTTGCAGGGTCAACGGCTCTGGAGTGCAAACCGTTCTCCAAAAAATGAAATCTTGCCTCACTGACCAACGCAACCATGGCTTTTGTAACGGCTTTAAGAACTTCTCCAGCTACAATTGTGTCAATCATGGTTATCACAAATTGGATGGGGTTGAAATTATTTATAATTTTTTCTTTACTATTTGGATAGGTGATTCGTATAACTGCAAATTGGGTGTATTTTAGAGGTGTGGAAGAAGAATGTTGGGCAAAAAATCAAACAAAATCACATACTCAACATCTTTTCCTCCCACTTTTTGAGGTAGGCTGAGGACTGATTTACATCGACGAATATGCTTGCAGCCCTCTCAACATCCTCCACTTCAACCTTTCCAGAATTTCTCAATTTTGCATATTCGTATGCTGGAGCTAACAATTGAACGGCGTATCTTAAGCTGTTTGTAACTCCCAACTCAGTTAATTTTTCTAGCGATTTCTCACTCAACATAATTCCCGCCTCTGCAGCCCTGATTTCAAGGATTGTTCTGATTTCTTCTTTCTTGTACTCCTCGGTGGTTATTATCAACAATCTGTCGAGCAAATCCAATGGTATGCCATGAGGTGCAACTATATCTGTGCCTCTGATTTTTGAAAATCCTCTGTTCGACGCAAGTATTATTATCGGAGCCATCTCCGACTCCATTGCCCTATTCATGAAGGCAAACAGCTCTATGTCCATTAAGTGAGTCTCATCAATAAACAACACTCCTGGCACCAACTCTGCTCTTCCTTCTTCAACCCATCTCTTAACCTGTTCATCAACCGCTTCTCTTATCTCATTATCAATCTCTCTACTTTCTGTTGAAAACAGGCTGAATATGGTCGTTCTTCTAGCATTAGCCTCATCCAAGTCGTGCAGAGTTACGACGTAAGTAAACTCCTTGTTTTTCTCAACCTTGCCTTTTGGCACCTCAACAATGTCGTAATCTCCCAAATCATACTTTTTCGTGGCTTTTTCACTTCTGCCAACCCTTGAAATCCTTCCAGTTTCTTTGTCAATCACAACAACATCTCCAGTTTCAATTCCATTGTATAAGAACTGTAAAGCTAATCTTCCACTAATGCTGAACGTTCTCTTTTCGTCTTTAGTTGCCAATGTTAGTGTAGCCGATTCAGGAATCTTTTGCGTTGGATTGTATGGATTTGGAACCATGTTGTAGTCTAAACCAACAACTTCACCCTCCAAAACTGTTCTCGTCTCTCTAATTCTTACACCAATTGCCTTTCTCATCGTTTGAATTAAAGCCTCAGTCTTTTTCATTTCACTGCTGTAGAATTCTGAGGCTGAAACCTGAACAAATGGAATGTCCTTACCCAACTCCTTACTAATAGCAACTGCAATAGCGGTCTTTCCAGTGCCTGGTGGCCCAGCCATCAAAATTCCTCTACCAGCCATCTTTCCAGATTGTATCAGCTTGACAATCACTCCTGCAGCCTCTCTTGCCTTTATCTGTCCAACCAATCCATCAGCAACATCCTTGGCCTTCAAGTTCTCGTCTAAACCTAATCCCCTGATGTGTGAGTGTGCACCAATTCTTTCAAATCGGGCAGCAAGCTCTCTAATCTCCTCCATCGTTACCACCCAACTTTAGTGGGTATATGAGACTATTTAAAATTTGTGCAAAAGTGTTTTAGCAAAATTTTTTAATTATTTTTAATACGTAAATTATGGATTTGGTCAACGTTAGCGACATCTCTACATACGCCTTTTGCCCTCGCCTTTTATATTTCAGACTAAGGTTTGGAGAAGATCGTATCACAGAAATGCATGCGGCGAGGGAGATTTATCTGAGCAGGAGAAAAGGTTTTGACAACGACTGGGCTTTTGAAAGGTTTAAACAACTCTATGATGAGCCAGAAGTTTTCAATAAGGCGTGCAAGAATTTCAAGTACAACTTAATCCTCGACGAATTTCAACCAATAGAGTGGGAAATAAAACTCGAATCAAATAAATTAAGGCTCAAAGGTGTTTTAGATGAAATCGTTTTGTTTAGGGGTAAAAAATTACCGCTAACTCTGGCTTTAAGAAAGCCAGATGGAGATAAAGTCTGGTTCAGGGATTTGGTTAAGATTACAGCATTTTGTATGCTTTTGGAGGTGAATGAAGGTTTGGTTTACTACTGCTTTGATGGTGAGCTTGAAAAAGTTGAGATTACTAGGCGGGAAAAATATCAGGTTTTGAGGTTGATTGAACGGGTATTGAAGGTAAAGAAGGGTTTTGTTCCAGAAAAACAAAAGAGGAGGGTTTGTAGCAAATGCTGGTATCTTGAAGTTTGCAACTCCAAGCCCTCAACCTTTGCATCCAAATTTTTGTAAGGCTAACGATTTTAAAGCGATTGTTTAAGTTAATTGTGTCACTAAAAGAGATGCTCAAGGGAAAGATTAGCGGTAATAAAATCAGATTGGTGAGGAGGAGCTTTGAGATAGTAGGTGATGTTGTTATCATAGAGATTCCTGATGAAATAATGCACATCAAAGACCTTATCGTTGAGGCAATTTTGAAGAAACATAAGCATGTAAAGACAATTCTGAGAAAAACGGGGGAGGTTAATGGAGTCTTTAGAATTGCAAAGTATGAGGTGATTTATGGTAAGGAAACAGAAACAATTGCAAAGGAGCATGGTTGTAGGTTCTTAGTCGATCCAACAAAAGTTTATTACTCTGTAAAGCTTTCGGGAGAGAGGGAGAGGATTGCCAAACAGGTAAAAGATGGTGAGAAAGTTTTGGTGATGTTTGCTGGTGTGGGGCCTTATCCGATTGTGATTGCAAAGCTTGCAAAACCAAAGGTTGTGATCGGGATTGAGCTCAATCCAAAGGCAGTCGAGTACTTTAGAAAAAATGTTGAGCTTAACAAGGTAAGCGATGTTGTTAGAGTTTATGAGGGAGACGTCAAAGAGATGTTACTAAAAATTAACGAAAGGTTTGACAGAGTTCTCATGCCCGCCCCCCATTCAGCGGAGGAATTCGTGTATCTCGTTAAAGACAAGATAAAAGTTGGAGGAATTGTTCATTACTACACCTTTGCCAGCCAAAATGATGAGGAAAAGCTACCCAAAGTTGTTAAAAAAATATTTGAGGAAGAAGATATGAAGGTCGAGATTTTAAAAGTTAAAGAATGCGGGAGCTTCGCCCCCTACGTCAATAGATACGTTGTAGATTTGAAAGTTGTGGACATCTCAGATTAAATTTAAATTTTTTAAATCGATCCACTAAAAATCATTTTAACAGTCTATAAACATCTTCTACCCTTTTTGCACACACATTCCAAGTACGATGTTTTAAAACGTATTTTCTCGCATTTTTTCCCATTTTTTGGAAATCCAATTTTAGCATCTCGCTTATTGCTTCTCCAATTGAACTTGCGTCGTAACCGCAAACCATGCCAAACTCATCTTTAATGGAATCTTTGATGCACTCTGTGGTTATAACAGGCTTACCACATGCCATCGCCTCCAAAACGGTTAGTGGATCGTTTTCAGCGTAAGATGGCAGCACGAATATGTCAATGGAGTTGTAGAACTCAACGGCATCCTTTACAAAACCCAGAACTTTAATTTTCTTATCCTCCATTGCCTTAATTTTTTTGTATAGTGGCCCTGTGCCACCAATTGCTAAGTTAAAACCATGCACTTTGCAGGCTTTAACCAAACTTTCAACATTTTTTTCCCTCCTTAATTGCCCTAAGTAGCCTATTGTTGTGTCATCGAATATTCTTGTGCTTTTTTTTGGCTTGAATTCTTCAACGTCAACACCGTTTGGGATCAATCTAACATTACGTTGATACTTTTTTGTTATTTCCATGGATTTGTTGCTTAATGCTATTGTTATGTTGGCTTTGGAATATAGCTTTGCTATCGTCTTTGTCACTTCAAAGCCTATTTTTCCGTAAATTTTACCACCAATGGCAACATGAATTGTATTGACAAGTGGTATTTTAATTAAACTTGGTAAAAGGAGTTCCATTGATGTTGCACAGTTGTGAACGTGCAAAATATCGTAGTTTTGAGCAATTTTAACAATTTTTTTTGAGGAAGATGGATAATCCAAATAGTAAAACCCATCCATTATTTTTATCAAAGAAATTTCCTTTTGAGAGATTATATCAACCTCATGCCCAAGTTTTTTTAATTCCCTTGAGAGGGCATAGATATGATTTGCAATCCCACCTATTAGCCTTCCATACATCAAAATTTTCATTTTTCAAGCATTACACAACAACTAAAAAAATTTTAGTATTTGCAGTCTAAGAACACCTATGAAGGTTGTTTTTGTTATAGACCTCATTGATGGCAGAGTTGTTAGAGGTTATAAAGGTGAAAGAGAATCGTACAAACCGATTCACCATTTTAGCAAGATTGTGAAATCAAGCAACCCCTATGAGGTGATAAAAAAATTGAAGCCCAAATATTTGTATATAGCCGATTTAGACAGAATAATGGGTAAGGGAAGCAATTTGGAGATTATTTTAGAGTTGAGAAAAGAAGTTGAGGAAACAATGGCAGATTGCGGATTCAAAGAACCGAATGACGTTGTTTATGATGTTTACCCGATTCTCGGGACAGAGACGTTTAATATAAAAAGATTGGAGGAGGTTGATGCAAAGAGAGTCTACGTTAGCTTGGATTTAAAGGAGGAAGAGCTTTTAGATGCATCTAATTCTTTTAGAAACTGGATTGATGCCATGGAATTTTTAAATTCATTTAATCTCAAAGGAGTTATAGTTTTGATGTTGGATAAAGTCGGCACATCAACCTCCCTAGATTTTGAGAGTTTGGAGATGGCTGTAGGGTTATCTGACAATCCCGTATATGGGGGTGGGGGAATAAGAGATACAGAAGATTTGATAAAAGCCAAAGAGGTTGGGTGTGATGGTGTTTTAATCTCAACAGCCATTCACAATGGCAGAATACCCATTGACGTGATTAGAGGTGGGATTTTAAAATAGGCAATTATATTAAAAAATTTAAAAATTACTTAAACATCGGCTCCAGAACAACAACCTTATCTGATTTTAGCTTGCTCAAATCCGCTTTGGTTTCGGGCAACGTTCCATAATGCATCGGAATGAAATACTTAGCCTTAATTGCCTCAATAGCCTTCTTTGCATCCTCAACATCCATTGTATAAGTTCCGCCGACAGGAATTAGGGCAACATCAACCTCTATCTCCTTCATTTCGGGAATGAAGTCTGTATCTCCTGCGTGGTATATTTTTACACCGTCAATTGTTATTACGTATCCCACTCCCTCGCCTTTTCCGTGGAAGTGCTTGTCAACGTTGTAGGCTGGTACAGGCTCAACTGTCACACCTTCAACTTCCTCTCTTGCACCAATATCAAGCTCGCAAGTCCTGTATCCTTCAGCCATGCAACCGGTTGGGACTATCACAACAGTCTCATCCTTTCTAATCTTTTTAACGGCATCCATGTCCATGTGATCGAAGTGTTCGTGAGTGATCAAAACCAAATCAGCCTTTTCCATCTCCACATCTGGCAAAGCATAGGGGTCAATGTATATCGTTTTGCTACCCTTTATTTTAAAGCCTGCATGCTTCAAAAAGGTAATTTCCACATCCCCATACTTAAACGTTGAAGTCATAATTAATCATGATTGTTTAATTTCTTAAATCTTTCTGGGTTTTTTATTTCAATTCGAAAACTGTAAATAGGAAATTGACAAATCAATACCATGGAAATTGAGGAAATACTCAATCGAGCTTTAGAATTAGAGAAAGAAGCTATAAAAGAATATACCGAAATGAAAAAAGATGCCGATCACGAAACAGCAGACTTACTTGATTTTTTGATTGAGCAGGAAAGGGAACATCTGAGAATGATAAACGAGAGGTTAAAAGCTGTTAAACTTCTGAAAAAATGATTAATGGTACAAACTCGAAATGAAATACATGAAAAACAGAATTAGGATAAGCAAGGCTGTTGTGATAATAAATTGCACCGTGATTCTTTTTTCTCTAACGAGTTCTGCAAGAACTTCTGTATAAACAACAACGGAAGTTGTGAACATTGTCAAAATCAAAAAAGCTATGGATTTTGGCATGCTTTCAATTGCAACAAAATATTCCCAAACCTTTAGTGTGTAGTAGAATACCGCAACAAACTCAATTATAGCAGCAGCCGCTTGCAATGATGACATCCTTTTTTGCATCTCCATGTACTCTTTGTTTCTGAGCATGTCAAGCCTGAGTGAAACTACCGAGAACAAATCCCTTATACCATTCAAGGTTTGTTCGAATTTAGACTCGTAGTACTTCATACTTTCAAGGAAGTCCTTTAATTCTTCTCTCTTTTCAACAAACCATCTGCCCATCTTCCTCGATATTACTTCGAATTTTGTTATATGCTTAAAGATTTCCTCGTTTATGTCTTTGAACTGCATAAACTTCCTGAAGAAATCTACTTGGTATGTGGAAACTTCTGAAAGTATGTTTTTCAATTCCAGCACATCGTTTGTTTTCTTGGCAACCTCTGAAAGCTTTGAAATCTCCTTGATAGTTTCACTTTCCTCCTTAGATATGGTTTTTGCCCTTAAATCGTTCTCTTTCAACAGTATTTCTGATTTCAAAATCTGGATCTGTAGTGCTGGAATCAGGTTATAAAATAGGTTTTCGTCGAATTCCGCATCTAATTCAATCATACTATTCTTAACCCTAAACCTTCCATAAGTAAACTCTTCAAAACCCTTATCCAACTTTACAATTTTTATTGTGATTTTTTCAAGCATGTAACAATTGATATCCAGCTTAAAATCCTTTGAAATCAGAAATCCAATATTTTCACACTTTCCAAGCGTGAAAGTGTCGTTGCCAGCAATCATCTCAGTGTAGTTGAACCTTTTAAATTTTGAGTCGAGAAAAATACCTTTATTCCTCAATTCTTCAAGAACACACTCCATTTCATCTTCATGAAAGTAAATATACTCGTATTCCACAGAAAAGGTAAATTCAAAATAAAAAAAGTTTTGGATGTATTAACAAATACCAAGTGTCTCGTTTGTGATCTTCATACTTTCATCCTTGTCAGCCAACTCAAACATCGCCCTTATTGCATCTATGTTTTCGGGAACAACAATTGCTTCCTGATGGATTGCCTGTGTTACGTAAAGCTCTCCATCCACAACGGATACTGACTCTTTCCAGACAACGTTCTCGAACAAATCGTACCTCATTCTGTATTCCCTGGCAAACTCAATAACCTTTGCAGTTGAAGTAAAACCATCCTCTGCAGATACAAGCATGATTCTTGGCTCCTTATCCAAAACGGCAACAACGTCATCACTTTTCGCATCAGATTCCAGTTCAACGTTTATGGAATGTACGTGCATCAAGGTCGTAGGTATTTTGAAGGCAGTTGTTGTGATATCGACATCCAAAACTGTCTGCACGTCTGGTCCATGGTGGGATGGTAATTTAACGGGATCGGGCATAATTCCATTAACCAACCCCTTCTTGTCCTCTTTGGGATCAACAACCCTTCTTATCATCGTGGCTCTCACCTTTTTAATCCCAAAGTTCTCCCTTATCAGATAAAGCAATCTCGTCAACCCAGTTGTGTTGCAACTCACAACTCTAACAAACTGCTTTCCTTTTGCTTCATCATAATTCGCCAAAGCGTTGAATGAAACCTCGGCAACATCCTTCTTCTCACCACCCTGAAAAATAGCTTTCACGCCAGCTTTTTCGTAGTATTTAGCTTTATTTTCAGCTCCAACCTTGTTTGGACTGCAATCAACAACAATATCCACTTTTTCAATCAGATCCTCGATTGTGCCTTCAACCTTAATTCCCGCATCCTCAAAAACCTTTAATCTTTCCGGAATTGCCGTATACAGCTTGTATCCCTTGTTAACCGCAAGCTTAGCCTCAAAATCGGGTTTTGTTTTTGTAACGCCCACAACTTCCATATCTTTCTGATAACCTATTGCATCCGCTACTCTCTTTCCAATAGTCCCATAACCGTTTATCGCCACCTTAATCATTTTACCCCTCCACAATAATTTTGTGTCCAACCAAGTCCATCAGAGTAACTTTACCAACCAATTCTTTCTTCTCCCCCAAAATTCCGTGTATAATCAGTGTATCTCCTCTAACCTCAATCTTTGTGACATCCTCCATAACCAACTTCTCCTCTCCATCTCTAACCAAAAAAACTTTTGACTCACACATGCAATCACCAAAACTTAGTAGATTTTGATAATTAAAAGGATTACGCAGGTTACCTTTTTAGGTCTGTGCTAAATAATATATCAACAGCAATTATTGGCTAACAGAAAAAAACATAAATAGACTCTTTTTCTTTTTTGTATGATTGAAAAGGGACAAAGTGAACAAAAACAAAATAAAGGGAAGACTATAACAGAAAAGATTTTCTCAAAGGCTTGTGGAAGAGACGTCAAAGCAAATGAGTACGTTTTTGCAAAAATAGATCTGGCTATGATTCACGATATAACCGCTCCTCTAGCAATTAAAGCTTTTAAGGAGATTGCTGGCGATGGAAGGGTCTGGGATTCCTCAAAAATCGTAATGGCTTTTGACCACCAATGTCCTGCAGATAGCATTACCGCTGCTGAAAACCAAAAGATGCTGAGAAAGTTTGCTGAAGAACAAGGAATTCTAAATTACGATGTTAAGGAAGGAATAGCACATCAAATAATGGTTGAAAAACACGTGAAGCCGGGAATGTTGATTGTTGGTGCGGATAGCCACACATGTATGTATGGGGCTTTGGCAGCTTTTTCAACTGGTATTGGATCTACGGACATGGGAGCAGTTTTAGCTTTGGGAAAACTATGGTTTAAAGTTCCAGAAACCATAAAATTCGTTGTTAACGGTAAATTGGACAAACACGTTTATGGCAAAGACATAATATTAAAGCTCATTGGTATTGTTGGTGCTGACGGGGCAAACTACAAAGCCTGTGAATTTACAGGAGAAACTATAAAAACTTTGAGCATGGACCAACGCTTTACAATAACGAATATGGCAATTGAGATGGGTGGTAAGGCAGGAATAATAGGAGTCGATGGCATCACAGAAGGTTACCTAAGACAGAGATTTGATGATTTCGAATGTATAAGCAGTGATGAAGATGCTGTGTATGCGAAAATTGTTGAATTAGATGTTACGAACATGGAGCCGCAGGTTGCAAAACCCCACAGAGTTGATAACGTTGTTGGTGTTTCTGAAGTTGAAGGTATTAAAGCTGACCAAGTTTTCATTGGATCCTGCACCAATGGCAGATTTGAGGATTTGAAAATAGCTGCTGAAATCTTGAAGGGTGAGAAAGTTGCAAAAAATACAAGGCTAATTGTAATCCCAGCATCCCGTTCTCAATATGTTATGGCGTTAAAGGAGGGTTTGATTGATATCTTCGTTGAGGCTGGAGCTATTGTGGAATTTCCCTCATGCGGTCCTTGCATGGGTGGTAGCTTCGGGTTGATAGCAAGTGGTGAAACGAGCGTTTCAACATCAAACAGAAATTTTATAGGTAGACAAGGAAGTCCAGAAGGGAAAATATACCTCGTATCACCAGCAACCGCTGCAATAACCGCAATTTATGGTGAGATCACAGATCCAAGGAAAGCTTAGTTTTTTTGCAATTACAATTATATTACTTTAACCTACAACTTTTTTATTAAATGAATGCTAAATAAAAAAGAGAAAACTTTATATTTTAATAATGTAAGTTTGATGCATGGTTAAAATTGTCAAGTTGCCGAGAGAGGCAGCGTTTTCTATCAGAAATCGATTGATTTTCAGGGGAATACCCTATAAAGAGATAAAGATCGACACCATAGGCGTTGATGAAAAGTACTATCCTGAAGTTGAGAAGATACTGAAAGAATTTGAGCTTAGAGCAAACTTGTAAAGTGATGAAATGGAGCAGGATATTCTTATTGTTGCCTTGCTCATTTTTGGTATGCTTATTTTTGCGTATCTTTTTTTACCGTTAAGTGTGGAATACATAGCCGTTACGGGTATTATCATGTTTGTACTGTTTCTCCTTGGAATGTTTTTAAGTAAAAATTTGTAGCGCATGGCAATTTTAATAAATTGCAGTAGGAATTTAAAGACATGAGTGTTTTGGAGCTGATTAAAAGGTTGAGTAATGCTCACGGTATAAGCGGATTTGAGGACGAAGTAAAGGAGATTGTAAGGGCAGAGTTGGAAAATTATGTCGATGAAGTAAAAATTGATAAGATGGGAAACGTCGTTTGTGTTAGAAACGGTAACGATCTAAGACTAATGGTTGCAGCTCACATGGATGAAATTGGTTTTATGGTGAAGTTTATCGATGACAAGGGTTTTATCAGAATTACACCGATTGGAGGTTGGTTTAGCCAGATTGCTGTGGGGCAGAGAGTAATAGTACATGGAAAAAAGAAGGTTTATGGTGTTGTTGGTTGTAAACCGCCGCATTTAATGAAGGAAGATGAGAGGAAGAAAGCAATTGAAATTAAAGACATGTTCGTAGATGTTGGTGCAAGTAATAAAGACGAGGTTTTGGAGATGGGTATAGAGGTTGGAAATCCAATAACTGTTGATAGAGAGGTTCAAATTCTTCACAAAAGCAGAATTACGGGTAAGGCTTTTGATAACAGAGCTGGTTTGGCAATGATGATTGAAGCCATTAAAACAACAAAAAGTGATGCTACAATCTACGCTGTTGGCACTGTGCAAGAGGAGGTTGGTTTGAAGGGGGCAAGGACTTCAGCTTTTGCCATCGAACCTCACGCAGCCATTGCAACAGACGTTTGCGTTGCTGCTGACTTTCCTGGAGCTGAGTCAAGTTACATGGATGTTAAGCTTGGTAGTGGCCCTGCAATAACAATAGCCGACGCTTCTGGCAGAGGTTTGATAGCCTCTAAGAAAGTACTTGATTGGTTAAAAAGTACTGCCGAGGAAAACGAAATTCCATATCAACTTGAAGTGGCTGAAGGTGGAACGACAGATGCAACAGCCATAAACTTGACGAAAGCTGGAATTCCTGCAGGCGTAATAAGTGTTCCAGCCCGCTACATCCACAGTCCAGTTGAAGTTATAGACTTGCAGGATTTGGAGAATGGGAGTAAGTTAATAGCAAGAGCTTTGGAGACTGCTAAAAAATATTTTAGATGATTTGTTAGCATATTCATCCATTTATCCAACAAAAATTTTTTAAAAGTCCAATTTCGAGATTTGCTTGCTACAAAGCTTACGGGATTTAAACTTGTATTAGTTTTCCATTGATATCAACCTTGTATTTTTCATAAACTGGCTCGATATCTTGTAGTATGCTCTGCTCAACACCTATCAAATAAACTCCACTCTCAAAGTACGTATCCTTTTCCTTACGAATTGCTACAACTACATCGTATAATCTCTCCATAATGTTAAAGAGGTCTTTTTTTAGAATATCTTTCTGGCAGAGGGTTACGGTTGTTACATCGCAGGGTATTGAATTAAAAAGAGATAGCATGTACCTCAAACCAACAATACTGTAAAGCGATGGAATGAAGTGCATTCCAAAGAGAAGGAGAAGGTCGTCTTCACTCAACTCACATACAATTTTTCTTAGATGTGAGAACACGTCATTTAATTTGCCCCTTAGAATGAGTGCATCATCAAACTCTACACACTTGTTTTTCCCAATTGGCGAACACCTCTTCTCACCAACTTTGATAAACCTTGCTTTGCTAACGATTCCAACAATCTCTGGAGATTTTACTGAGAACGACTCGAAACTCTCCCTTAACCTCCTGCAAGCCGTATCTGAAAAGCAGATTATTACGAGATTTTTATTTTTAAAGGTTAAACAGAAGTTGTTATAGAGTAAGCTCAACGCTGGATATGTGGATTCGTATTTTATTAATACACGCTTGTTTTCCAGCTTTTTTATCAAATTTAGAATGTTTATTTCTCTATTAAAATTTGGCATAAGTATTGTAATTACTTGCAAGATATAAATGTTATTGACAAGTAATGTCATCACGAAAACTTAAGCTCTGAAAACTCTTTAAAAATTCTTATTAACCTGTCACATCAACAAAACACGATGATCTGTGAAGCTTGCAATGGCAAGGGTTACGTTGAAATTGAGCAACCTTGTAAGATTTGCAATGGTTCTGGAAAAGCTAAGGGTTTTGATCCTAAGATTACTGCTGAGCTTGGTGAAGAGCAATTGAAGCTCTTTATGAAGGGAATTTGCGGGGTTTGTAAAGGTAAGGGCAAGATAAAAACAATGGAAGTCTGTAAAGTTTGCAACGGAACAGGAAAGGCTGGTAGATGCAAGATCTGTGGAGCTAAAATTGTTGGCAACCATGACTTATGTGCCAATTGCAGAAGAAAACCCCATGCTTATCTGTTAAAAAACAGCTGTGGTTTAGAGGATATCAGATTAAACAGGGTTTATGTGGGAAAAGTTGCAAGTGTAACAGACATAGGCGTTTTTGTTAATTTAAACAAAAGACTGAAGGGTTTAATTCACAGAAAGAATTTAAATAATGCAAACTTCAATGAAGACGACGAGATACTGGTTAAGGTTTCTGGTATAAGGACGTCTGGAGACATTGATTTGATTCCAAGCCCGATGGAGAATTATGCAATCGTTGAGGTTTCTAAGGATGCTCCTTTTGCTCAAATTTCAGAGCTTGAGAAATTTTTAGGTAAAATGGTTGAGTTAAAAGGCAAAGTTACACACATAAGGCAGACTGGTGGTCCTACAATCTTCACGATTTTGGATGAGAGTGGAAGTGTTAACGCTGCTGCCTTTGAGGGTGGAGACAGGGCATATCCTGAGATTAGTGTTGATGAGGTTGTGAGAGTTATAGGTATTGTTAAGAGGAGAGACACGAAAATTCAGGTTGAGATACTTGAG
The DNA here is from genome assembly GCA_003662995.1 of Archaeoglobales archaeon. Taxonomy (GTDB): domain Archaea; phylum Halobacteriota; class Archaeoglobi; order Archaeoglobales; family Archaeoglobaceae; genus B5-G16. The sequence goes on along the minus strand of QMZC01000020.1, from coordinate 9,480 downwards.
ATGGAGAGGTTGTTGGGAGAGGAGGCGTACAAAATCCAAAAAAGCATTCAGGAGGAGCTTGAGAAGAGGAGTGAGCCTACATTTACATCTTTCTTGATAGAAAGTGATGTGTTGGACAAGCTGAAGGATGAGATGTTCAAGGTTGCAAAGGAGTTGAAGAAGGCGGTGTTTGAATCCCGCCCAATCATAATTCGACACCACTGGGATGCCGATGGGACGTGTGGTGGAGTGGCTTTGGAAAAGGCTTTGGTTGAGTTGGTTGAGGATGTTCATGCCGATAGCGAGGCTAAGTATTACTTGGTTAAGAGGAGGGTTTCAAGAGCACCTTTTTACGAATTAGAAGATGTTGTTAGAGATATCGATGAATCATTGGAAGATGCAGACAAACATGGTGATAAGATACCCCTCGTAGTCTTAGTTGACAACGGTTCAGGTTATGAGGATATCCCAGCCATACAGCAGTTTTTACTTTTTGGAGCAGACATCATAACCATTGACCACCACTTTCCCGATAAGGAGGTCGATAGGTATCTATTGCATCACGTAAATCCATATAAAGCTGGGGGAGATAGCAATTACACTTCAGGAATTTTGTGTGTCGAGATTGCAAGGATGATCCATCCAAACATCGATTTGAAGGATTTGGCTGCTGTGTCGGTGGTTGGAGATAGGAGTGAGGGTGAGGTTTTGAAGTACGTCGATATTAGTGGGTTGAGCAAGGAGGAGCTTTACGACATTGCCTTAGCTTTGGAATATGAAGGATTTTACTTGCGATTTAGGGCTTCAAGCTACATAATGCACGAAATACTTGGTTTTGGAAGGAAAGACAGGCAGAAAAAGCTTGTTGAGATGCTTTCTGGTTATGCGAAAGAGGCAATTGAGGAACAAGTAAAAACAGCCATGGAAGGTGTAAAGGTTCAGGAATTGCCAAATGGAATTGTCTTAGCAGCCTTAGATGTTGAAAACTACGCAAGAAGATTTACATTTCCACCACCTGGCAAGTTAACGGGAGAGATACATGACAGGTTGAAGAAAAAGCACAATCGCTTGGTTACAATTGGATACGGGCCCGATTTTGCTATCATCAGAAGTGAGGGTGTTGAATTAGACATTCCAAAAATTGTAAAGGAGTTGCAAGAGGAGATAGTTGCTGGTGTTGAAGGTGGAGGACATTTGGTTGTTGGTTCGATAAAGTTCATTCCTGCAAAGAGAAAGGATGTTTTAGCTAAGCTTGCGGCAAAAATTAGTTCGATACAGTGATTTTATCTAATCAAACTATCCCCGTCTTCTCAATGGCAATCTCAAAGTCGTTTTTAGTTGGATTCAAGTCTTCGAGTATTGTGTACCTCTTTCTTCTTATCTTTTTTGCGTACTCCAAAGCCTCAATGAGCTGTTCTTTTGTTAATCCAATTTCTTTGGCTGTCGTTGGAGCGTGAATCTTTTCAAGGGATTTCTTTATCAGCTCCCAATCACCAATACCATAAGCCTTTTCATGGAAGTACTCCATTATTATCGTCCCCAGTCCAACTTGCTCCCCATGTGTCCCTTTACCGTATCCCAGATAATCCAGAGCATGGCTGAACTTGTGTTCTGCACCGCTGACTGGTCTGCTATTACCTACCAGCGAAATCGTGACACCACTCAAAATCAAACCTTTAACAAGTAGTTCTAAATGCGATGGGGTTTTCAAATCAAGCCTTTCAGCCTCCACAAGTAACAGATTTGCTGGCATCAAAGCCATTGATGCAGCTACCTCGTTGTATTCTTCACCAACAACGTCTTTGCCCAGCTTCCAGTCCTTTACTGCAGTAACATTCGAAATTAAATCGCCATAACCACTCCTTACAAGCCTTATTGGGCTATTTCTTATGATTGTGATGTCCGCAAGGACCGCTGCTGGAGGGTCTGTAGAAATTGAAATTGGCTTGCCTCTCTCCCTGAAACTCGCTATAGGCGATGCAATACCATCGTGAGATGCGGTGGATGGGATACTTATGAATGGTACGTTAATTTCAGTAGCTAAAACCTTTCCAAAATCCAAAACTCTCCCACCACCAACTCCAACAATACCATCAACTTCCTCAAACCCAATTTCAAATTCCACTTTTCTGACGCTCCCAACCTTTAATGATGTTACAAAAATCGTTCTCAAAATCAATCCTTCTAACCGCTCCTCAATTCTGCTTGCAGTAGCTTTGTAAACGTTTTTTCCTGTAACCAGTATGACAGATGAGCATTCCATACCCTCCAAAATGTTTCTGATCTTCTTTCTTGCATTTTCTGAAACTTCAACAATGCGTGGAAAACCCACATTTTTTAAATGACCTACAAGCTTTCTCATTTTATCACCCTTAAATTTAAATAGAAAACGAATAAAATTTCTTTCATCAAATATAAGTATTTCGCTCTTTTTGAAATTATTATAAAAATTGATTAATTTATTTTGACTTATTACTTTTGTAACACTTTTGCACCGTTCTCATTACCTAATACTACAAAATCTATCAGCTTTGAGGGGAACAAACCGTTTTCAACAACACCTGGAATCGCATTGAGATCCCTTTCCAAATTCTCAACATCGTCAATCTCCATCAAACAATCGACAATGAAGTTTCCGTTGTCAGTTATCACTGGACCAAGCTTTTTTTCTGCAATTCTCAACTCAACTTTTTTGGCAATTTTGTACAGTCTATTAACAACACATGCGTACGCAAATGGCAAAACTTCGATAGGAATGGCTTTGTCCAGTTTTGACGAGTATTTGGTTTCATCGGCGATTATTATCACTTTTTTTGAGGCAGAAATTACGATTTTTTCCCTCATTAACGCCGCTCCACCCCCCTTCAAGCAGTTAAAATTGTAATCGATTTGATCAGCCCCATCAACACAAACGTCTGGTTCGGGATATTGAAACAGATCTACAACCCTAACTCCGCTTTTTATGGCAGCAATGTGCGATTGGTAGGAAGTTGGTATGCCATAAACGTTTAGACCTTCATTCCGTATTTTCTCGCCAAGCAACTCCAGAAAAATTTCAACGGTTGTGCCACTTCCAATACCTAAAACAACCCCATCTTCAATAAACCTCAAAGCCTCCTTAGCCGCATTAGCTTTTGCCTCACTCATTCAAACCAACTCCTTATAACATCAAAATCCACATTTGCTGTTAGATCAATTGATAAGGGAGTTATTGAAACCTTTCCGTTCTTCAATGCATGTATGTCTGTATCCTTTTCTGCCTCTTTTCTCTCAACCCCACTTATCCAGTAGTACTTCCTGCCCCTCGGATCGTATCTTTTCTCAATTCTCGTTTTGTACATTTTCTTTGCTAACCTCGTTACTTCTACCTCTCCATTTGGTTTGGATGGCACGTTTACATTCAACACATCAACTCCCATTGGCATTCCCTTCTTTAAAACAACTCTGGCAATGCTTCTCAAAATTTCCTTGGCAAAGCCAAAGTCGTAGGGTTTGAAAAACAGTTCAAACTTCTCAACATCGGGTAACTCCATTGATATAGCTATCGCATTGCTACCTTGGGTTGCCGCTTCCAAAGCCGCACACACAGTTCCAGAAGTTGTTACCGCCTCGGTTGATAAGTTCTCACCAAGATTAATCCCTGATATTGTAATGTTCGGGACTTCACCGATTACTTCGTGAATCCCAATAATTACAGCATCTGTTGGGGTACCATCGACTGCATAAACTTTTATGCCGTTCACATTGACTTCCGAAACTCTTATTGGCTCCATTATTGACATACTTCTTCCAACACCGCTTTTCTGGACTGCCGGAGCAACCACGTAAATCTCTCCTAAACCACGTAAAGCTTCATAACTCGCTTTAAGTCCTGCAGAGTACAGTCCATCATCGTTTGTTATTAGAATTTTTGGAGCCATGTTATTCTAGTTTGCTCTCATATTCAACCAACATTTCCATAATTCTCTCTACCAACTCATCGTCGATACCCTCATCGACATAACTAACGCCAAAATGTTCTGCCATCTCTTTAACCCTCTCAAAGTGGAACTTTAGCTGGGTTAAAGTGTAGGCTTTCAGCAAATCAAAGTTCTTTTTTGCCTCATCAATCGTAATACTACCATCTCTGTATGTTTTAACTATGTATTCACCATCACTCTTGAACATTTTTTCAATTTCTTCTTTGTTTGTCAATTGTTTGACCAAGTTTTCAACATCCTTCTTTTGCAGAACATCAGCCATTTTTTCCAGATAGGAGTTTTTGTAAAACATACTTCCACCTATACGGACTTATTTTCAAGTTTTACAATTCTTTCGGTTTGTTTTTTATTTTGTTTTTCACTCAATTTCCTTTAATTTCTCATAAAGCAGTGGAACGAACAATCCAACGTCTGTAACGATTCCGATTGCCTGAGCTGTTCCCCTATCGATAAGTTTTGTGACTGTTGCAGGGTTTATGTCAACGCATATCGTTTTTACCGTTGAAGGTAGTAAGTTACCAACCGCAATGCTGTGGAGCATGGTGGCAAGCATTATTACCATGTTTATGCCCTTCAAAGCCCTCTTCATTTCCTTCTTAGCCTCCATAACGTCTGTTATTACCTCTGGCAGTGGCCCATCGTCTCTTATTGAACCAGCCAACACAAACGGAACGTTGTTTTTGATACATTCATACATTATCCCGTCCTTAATAATTCCTGCCTCAACTGCTTTTTTAATTCCACCGGCAGCTATCACCTTGCTGATTGTGTACAAATGATGTCTGTTCCCTCCTGGTACAGGTTTTCCACTTCGTATGTCCATGCCAAGGGATGTGCCAAAAATTGAAAGTTCGATGTCATGGACAGCAACAGCATTCCCGCTCAGTAGTAAATCAACATAACCATCTCTGATCATTCCTGCCAATGCATCTCTAGCTCCAGTATGATCTACGGCAGGACCGGCAACAACGGCAATCTTACCACCATTTTTCTTCAAGTTTACAATTTCTCGGGCAACGATTTCGATTATTTCCTCGGTTGGTCTTTCAGACGATACACTGCCCCCCATAAATTGAAAGTAGGTGGATTTTCTAGGTCTTTCAGGTGGAATTACCCTAACACCCCTCTCCCCAACAACAATCAAATCTCCCTTTTCAACCTCACCAATTGATATGCAAACTGCTTTGTTGTTTCTAATTGCTATAACCCTATCCATGCTTATGTCCTCCACCTCCATCCAGACTCCCTTGTAGTTTATGAACGTTGGATGGTTTGTTGTTACGTAAAACCCGTCGGGCAGCACCTTGTTTGCTGGTGCCTCTTTTAGTTCCACCTCTTCAACCTCAGGAATTTTCGCCCCCAACTTGTGTAATTCGTGTAAAATTTTGTTCAGATGCTCTTCATCTTTTCCAATTACGATAAGCTTAGCATAACTGTAATCCTCCTTTTTCTTTCCAACATCAAACTCAACTATCTCGAATTCACCTTCCAGCTCGAGAATCGTATCCAACACCTTTGTAAATATCATCGAGTCAATCAGATGTCCAGTAAACTCCAATTCTTTGGATATCATTTAAACACCTCTTCAATGTACCTCTTCGATTCAATTATAGCGTCTCTCTCTCTCAACTCCAGAGTTAAATATCCTTTATATGTTTTTGGTAGTATGTTCAAATCAACCTTTCCTTTTCCCAACGCCAAATGCTCATCGTAAACGCCATTGTTGTCGTGTAAATGCACGTTTCTAATTCTATCAAAGTTGTTCAAGAAGACATCGTGCCCCTCTTTAACGTAGTAATGTCCAATATCAAACGTTAAACTCAATTCGGTGTTATCAAGTAAAAATTCTATTGCCGCCTTTAAACGTTCATCAATTTCAATGGTGTTTTCTAACGCTAAAACGGATGGATTGTCAATGGTCTCCAAAAAGGAATAAAGTTCAGTCGTTAAAACGTTGTAGTTGTGTTCAGCATACAAATCTTTTTGAAATACAAAACCCTTTGCAGTTATAAAGCCCGGATTCCACCCTATATGAAATGTTATTAGTTCAGCCCCACACTTTTCGGCAAAAAATATTGTCCTTCTCAGCTCCTCATAACTTGCCTTCCTGAAAACTTCACTTATGGAAATGAAATTTGTGGTTGTGGCAGGGGCATGAATCAACACATCCAAATCGTAACTGCCCTTAAGCTCTAAAATCTCGGCAAAACTCAATTTTTCATAGCAGTAATACGGATGGTCCATCAGAATTTCCACATGGCTGAACTTGTTTTGTGACGCAAATTCAAAAACCTCCTTTGGTTTTTGATAAATGTCGGGTTGCATTCCCAGCTTTATGCTCATCTAATCACCTGACAACCATTGTGCCTATTCCTCTCTTTGTAAACAACTCGAGCAGTATGGCGTGGGGCTTTGAGCCGTTGATTATGTGTGCCTTCTCAACTCCCCCATCCAATGCCTTTATTACAGCTTCAACCTTTGGAATCATCCCTCCCTGCAATTTCCCGCTCTTGAGCATGTCTTTCAATTCTTTTGCACTCATATTGGAGACTAGAGAATTCGGATCGTTCAAATCAGCCAAAATTCCATCTACATCTGTTAACATTATCAGCTTCTTAGCCTTTAAAGCAGCAGCAATGTCTCCTGCAACCAGATCAGCATTCAGGTTGTATGTGTTACCCTCCAAATCAGTAGCAATTGGTGAGATAACAGGAATAAACTTGTTATCAAGCAAAACTTTCAGTATGTCAGGGTTGACGAACTCCGTCTCACCAACGAAACCCAAGTCGATGATCTTCTCCTCCTCACCTTCTCTTTTCCTCACCTTCTTCTTTTTTGCGATAACGAGCAATCCATCTTTGCCACTTATGCCAACAGCTTTGCCACCGTTCTTGATGAAAGTGGTAACGATTTTTGAATTGATCTTTCCATCCAGAACCATCTCAACTACCTCCATCGTTTCTTTGTCTGTAACCCTTAACCCATCTACAAATCTCGGCTTTAAGCCAAGTTTTTCCATCTTTTCCGAAATCTCGGGGCCACCACCATGGACAACGACTGGCTTAATTCCAACAAAGTAGAGCAGTAAGATATCTTTAATTGTATCTTCAAGCATGTTTTCTTTGACTATCGCATGACCACCAATCTTTATGACCATGTAGGAGCCGTGGAATTCTTTGATGTAAGGTAAAGCCTCGATTAGTATTCCCACATCATCCATAAAGTTGGCAGGATGTTGTAAATTATAAAGGTTTTTGATTGTGTGTTTGAACAGTTATAATGGTTTAGAATTTTTGTCAATTGATAACTTATAGAAACAAATTTTTGAAATGCGATCCAATCATAAACGTGGTCGGCTACATCTTAATCTTAAGGCTCAACGAAGATAAGAGGATTAAAGTTGGAAGCTTAGGCGAAGTTAGCTTCAAAAAAGGCTATTACATGTATGTGGGAAGTGCAAAAAACAGCATAAAAAGAATTGAAAGGCACTTTAAAAGTAAAAAGAGATTGAGGTGGCACATTGACTACTTGAGCACCAATTCTGAAGTCTTGGATGCTATGCTGTTTCACATTGAGGAGTGTGAATTAGCCAATACACTGTCAAAACACTTTGAAAAAATCAAAAATTTCGGCTGTTCTGATTGCAAATGTTACAGTCACCTATTTTATTCTACTAACAACCCAGTTAACAAATTAAAGGGATTGTTCAAGGAACTTACAAGCTTCACAAGTAGACGTATGTAGCATCGATGATCCCATCCAACTTTATCATCTTATTTAATACCTCCTCAGTTGGTGGATCATCCACGAGCAACAGCATCAATTGTACTCCTCCAGGTTTATCACCATATCTCCCAACGATCATTCCTGCGATGTTTATTCCGTACTGCCCACACAGAGTTCCAACCCTGCCTATTACCCCAGGCTTGTCTTCATGCATCGAAATTATGTAGTGTCCTTCTGGGATGAAGTCAACTTTGTACAAATCGATCTTCACAATTCTGTATTCCTTACCAAAGCACGTTCCCGCAATGTATATGCCTTTACCGTCAGCGATGTTGATTTCCAACAGACTTTCATAGTGTTCAACGCTTTCCGTTTTGCTTTCTTCAACCACAATTCCTCTATCTTTTGCTATTGGCATCGCAGAAACGTGGTTTATGTTCTCCCCCAGTATTGGCTCAAGTAATCCCTTAAGCAAAGCTCTTGTTAGAAATTCCGTGTTTTTCTCGGCAATTTTACCCCTGTATGTTACTCTAACGTGCTTGAATTTCTTGTTAAGCCTTACACAGGCAATTTTTCCCATTTTTTCAGCCAGCGTTAAATAGGGCATCATGTATTCGTATTCAGCAGGGTCAATTGATGGCAGATTGACGGCATTCTTAACTGGCAATCCTTTATACATGTTTATTATCTCCTCAGCAATCGTCATGCCAACGCTTACCTGAGCTTCTCTCGTTGATGCACCGATGTGTGGAGTGGTTATAACATTGTCGAGTTTTACTAACGGATTGTTTTCAGGTGGCTCTTTCTCATAAACATCCAAGGCTGCAAAGGCTATCTTACCATTGGTTAAAGCCTTGTATAAAGCCTCCTCATCAACAATCCCTCCTCTGGCACAATTTATCAAATAAGCCCCATTCTTCATCATCTCTATTTCCTTGTGTGAGATGAGCTTGATAGTCTCCTTCGTTTTTGGAACGTGAATCGTTACTATGTCAGAGTTTTTTAACAATTCATCCAACTCAACAAGCTTTGCCCCAACAGCTTGGGCTTTTTCCTTGCTTATATACGGATCGTAAGCTAAAATGTTCATCTCAAATGCTCTCATCCTTTTCGCAACCTCGTAGCCTACCCTGCCCAACCCAATTATGCCTATCGTTTTACCCCTCAATTCCATTCCGACAAATCTCTTCCTCTCCCATTTGCCCTCTTTAACACTCTTACAGGCTTGAGGAATCCTTCTTGCCGCTGACAAAATCATGCCGACTGTCAATTCAGCAGTAGAAACTGTGTTACCTCCAGGGGCATTAACAACAACAATGCCTTTCTGTGTTGCTGTATTTACATCAATGTTGTCTATGCCAACACCAGCCCTTCCGATGATCTTGAGGTTTTTTGCAGCTTCAATAACATCCTTAGTAACCCTGGTCTGACTCCTGACAACAATTGCATCGTAGTCTGAAATAATCTTTAACAGCTCATCTTTGCTCAAACCAGTTTTGACATCAACTTCTAATCCAGCATTCACCATCGCTTCAATAGCCTCATCCGATATCGGGTCTGACACTAGTACTTTCATTGGAATTAAAGCTTTGTAAAAAGGATTATAAATTTTTGCTTTATTTTTTGTTAAGTGTGCTAAAAGCATTTCAGTTGAAAGATATTTTATAGCCACCAAACATAAGTTATGCAAGCCGAAATCAACGATTACGATTTCCCACCTTACCGCCCCCCAAGTGAGGCTGGAAGTTATTTGGTTAGAGTGATCAGGGGTTGTACATGGAATAGGTGTTTGTTT
>QMZC01000019.1 GCA_003662995.1 Archaeoglobales archaeon | reverse complement strand
CCTCCGGGCCCACATCGATTTCTTTGCTATTGGGTGGTTTATCGAGTATAGGAATTCTAAGAGTTTTGTTTCGACAAAGTGGCTTAAATTGGGTATAACTCCCCTGGCAGCCTCCAGAACTTCTTTATTCACTGTTATGTTAATTCGGGTTTTATTTAAATTTGACCTTCCCATGATAGTATTATACGTATAAAACTCACATAAAACTTACTAAGGAAAGAGTTTATTATAAAATAAATATAAAATGTAATTGATTATCTCATTACCTGAAGGGTAGCTTTTATGGTTACAAAAAATAGGTATACCCTATATGGGGAGTTAGCGATCAATCATTCCGTCGAAAGGTAAATCTTCTGAAATGTCATCTAAATGCCTATTTTCAGGTGAAAACTTTTTAGCATGTTTAGAAACTTTAGAAATGTGCCCTACCCTGATTGCATAATCAATGTTTTCATTATATCCTTCTTCAAAATCAGCAAGCCTCTCGAAAACGTTATCAACTGCTTGGTGTATTTGCGAAACCACAAGTGTTTTTCTTGTTTTTCCTAGTATTCTTCCCGCTTCTGTGATAAACTGTGTCTTCCCCGTTCCAGGTGGACCAACTACGAGGAGCATTTCACCCCTCTCAAGCTGGAAGGACGATTCTAATGCCATTTTCTGAAATTCATCTAAAGGCAATTTGTTTTCAAGCTTGTATTCAGACACTCCTTCAACAAAACTTCGAGAATCTATAATTTCAAACCCTTCTATAACTTTGAAATCCTGCATTTCATCACTTATAGCTTCTAATCTTTTCTCTAACGAATACAGAAAGTCCACTTTACAAATTTCGAGGATGTCTCGTGAACCGGTATAATCGATCGATTTGGTGTTAATAACGTAGTATTTTTTACCAAATCTTTCAAACTTTCGAACAACAAAACCGATCGGTTCAGGATCGTTGGAATATCTAAAGGCACCGACAAGTTCGCCGGAATTCAATTCCATATCTGTCTGTACAATAACCACACCCGATGCCGAACTTTCAATTTTAGCACCAGCACGGTTTCTCTTAGCTTTAGCTTCATCTTTAGTCCTTTTAATCTCATCCGCTAAAAATTCTCTCAATTTCTCTAACCTTCTCCCCAACTCCCATCCAATTTGCATAATCTCCCTCCATGCTTGATTTTAACATACTTTTATGAAACATACAGGTTTAAATAAATACTCATATGCAATTAGTGTTTCCGTATTCTCTGGAACCATGAATGCAATCCAACCTTCAGCAGAGCCTCCAGCCATTAAATCAACGTCCTTAAATTCTGGCAATTCTTCGGGTAAGATTACAAAGGAAGGAGAATATCCTACTCCGTCAGCATAGACCTTAAAACTGTAAGCTGAGAGATAATGTGGATTCTTTCCAGAGGTGTAGGTAAATTTAACCTTAACGAGCAGGTATTCAAATCCCCTATCCGGCTTTAGATTGAACATATTTGCCTCTTTAATAACTCTATTTGCCTTGATTCCTCTCATACAATCTAACACTTGAACCTCAAATTGACCAGAGAGGGTATCCACTGCAACGATGTCATTCATAGATGCTGGGTTGGAGTAGCTCCCCTTTACGTTCTCTTCTACCTCATTTTTCTTATCACTCTTATTGTTTGTCAAATTCACATCTTTCGTATTCTCTTTAGTCACAACTTTTGGTTCCTCAACGCATCCACACACCAACAAACAGAGCATAGCCAACAAAACTACTACTACCCACCTCATGTATAACAATTAACCAAAAACTATTTTAACTTTAATTTGATAACATTAATAACAATGATAACATTAGAGAAAGTTCATATAATACCGCTGGGATTTGAGAGGAGCGTTGCAGTTAAACCAGTGAGAGTTTTAGGTGGTACAAGTGTGCATATAATTACAATTGGTGGAAAGCATGCTGAGAAATATGAGTTATCTGAAGAACAAAGATATTTCATAGAAGCTGTTGTGAATGATTTAGAGAAAATGGGTGTAGAAGTGGATATCCATTATGCTGACCTTTTCGATTTCAAGCAAGCTATTAAAGCTATTGCTGAGATCGTTGTGGAGGAGAAGAAAAGTGGAAAAGAGGTTTATCTTAATCTCTCTTCACATGGGAGGCTTGTTTCAATAGCCTCTGCACTCGTTGGATGGTATCATGGTATAAGAATGTACTATGTACTTGCAAACAGATACGCAAAAAATGAAGAAGAAAGAAAGTTATATGGTAGAAGTGTTTGTGATAAGCCAGTTATAATCGAAGTTCCTCAAGTAGAGCTTGTAAGACCGAGTGAGGAGGACAGGTTCACTATATTATTGATACATTCTAAGAAAAAAGATGGCAAAGAATATGTAAAATTAGGTGATATAGCTGAGAAGTTTTGTGACGAGTTCCCTCACATCTATTCTTGTGAGAGGGACGAGAAAGGTGCAATTACTAGAAGAGGCTTACAAAAGTTACTTACAAAGTTGAACCGACGTGTTATGGATAAACTTGAATCAAAAGGATACATTAAAAGAGAGAAAATAGGGAAGAACGTGTTCCTTAAGCTTACAGAGGCTGGAGAATTCTTAGCAATACTTGAAGCAAGCTTTTGAGATATTTGGTATTTTAGCGAAACAAACATAATTATCAGCTTTCCTTCTTTTTCCTGCTCAAAGTTGACAGATACGCCAAATACGCATCAAGCTGAATTCTCTCATGCGCACCTTCAGTTAGTCTAAAATCAATCTCTCCAAGTTTGTCTATTAGCAAAACCTTCATTTTTTCATCTATTGCAGAAGATACAATCTCCCTAAAAAGCTGTGAGACTATGTCTTCTCCACTCATTCCGTATTCAATCATCATCTTATCGAGCATCTCCCTTGCCTCCATAAAATTGCCGTTTAATGCTACCTCCAACAACTCCTCTAACTCCTCTGGTTTTGCAGTGGCGGTAATCTGATAAATTGCATCAGCATCTATTATCTCACCAAAGGCTGCTGCCCCCTGCAGCGCATTAATCGCCTTCCTAAAGTCCCCATTTGCTATGTAAATCAAAGCTTCTAAACCCTCATCTGTAATTTTAACATTCTCTTTCTCGCAGATTTCAAGCAACCTCTTCCTCATCGCTTCAGCTGGCACTGGTCTAAACTTGAAGACGGCACACCTACTCTGTATGGGTTCAATAATCCTACTAACGTAGTTACAGCTCAAAATAAACCTGCAAGTTTTAGAATACATCTCCATTGTTCTTCTTAAAGCTGCTTGAGCGTCAGCAGTCAAAGCATCTGCTTCGTCAAGGAATATTATCTTAAACGGCGCCCCCCCAATCGGGGCTGTTCTGGCAAACTCCTTTATCTTGTGCCTAACAACATCTATACCCCTCTCATCGCTCGCATTCATCTCTACAAAGTTGTCTCTCCAGTTCTCCCCAAACAGATCCCTCGCCAAAGCTATGGCAGAAGCTGTTTTTCCAGTACCAGGAGGACCAGCAAACAGCAAATGAGGGATGTTTTCCTGATCAACGTAACTTTTCAATCTCTGCACGACTTCTTCCTGCCCAACAACCTCATCGAGTGTTCTTGGTCTGTACTTTTCAACCCAGATTTCAGCAATCATTGCATGGAATTAGTTGTAAAGTATAAAAAATTCACCAAATAGAAAGGACTTTTAAAATAATTGTAAACTCGTGCTGTGTTGCTTGATTTCATCTTACTGATTGCAGTTGCCATCTTATTCAGCCTACACCAAATCTGCATAAGAAAGGGAACAATAGAATTTGATGTAATCTCCGGCACGTTTATTAGCATATTTACAACTGCATTCATTTTTTCGGCTTTATCGATTAACAGAATACATTTCAACGCTCGTTTTATCATCTTCATGATTTTAGCCGGGATACTACACTTCTTTGTGGCAAGAACTGCCTTTTACAACTGCATAGATAGGATTGGTGCGAATTTAGCTGGCCCATTATCTGCAACTCGAATATACTTTGCCGCTTTATTTGGATTCTTGATTGGTGAAACGATTTCAATAAAAATTGTGCTTATGACCACCTTGATTTTCATAGGCATCGTTTTACTTTCAAATCCGAAGAAAGGAGTTAAGGCTGACCTTGTTGGCATACTTTTGGGTATAGCAACTGGTTTAACTGCAGCGTTTTCATCAGTCTTGGTTAAGTTTGGAATGCAGATTTATCCGGATGCAATATTTGGGAGTGCAATAGGCTATTTGTCATCTTTAGCCATATACCCAATCTTTTTTAGAAACATAGAGTTTAACTTAAAAAAAGGGAAGTTCTTTGTGTTAGGTGGCATTTTTGTTGGATTTGGTCACTTCTTGAGATACTACGAGCTTATAAAGATGCCTGTAAGCGTTGTAGAACCAGTTTTTAGCATCTACCCGCTCTTCACGATCTTGCTGTCATACATATTCCTTAAAGAAAAGGAAATATTCAGTTTCAGAGTTGTGCTGGGAACGATTTCAATACTTCTGGGCATCAACTTCTATTTCTTGTGAGTACTTGAAAATGTAAACACTACGCGATGAATTGCGGTCAAATGTGCCAATAAAGCAATAACCATTACAGCATACAAAACATAGTTGGTGATTAAACCAACAAATAGAATTATCATTCTCTCTCCCCTCTCTGCAATTCCAACATCACACTTATCTATTATTTTCTCTGCCCTAGCCCTCGTATAACTTACAAGCAAAGCACCACTCAAAGCTAAAGCAACGTAAAGCCAGTCTATCCCATAAATTCCCAACGCAACAAAGATTGCAACGTCAACGTATCTATCAAAAACAGAATCCAAAAATCCGCCAAAAGGAGTAGTTAAATTCTGATTTCTTGCCAATGCACCATCGAGCATGTCAAAAAATCCGCTCAGTAACAATACAAAAGCACCAATAGTTAGTTCACCAACCGCTATAAAACAAGCTGAGGTGAAGCCTATAATCAATCCAATAAATGTAAGATGGTTGGGTTTTATTCCCGCTTTTATTGTCAACTCGGTTAACGGCAACAAAAGATTTGTAACATGCTCTTTGAGCTTACTTAACATCCTTTATCTCCATTGCTGCTACTTCCAAATCTTACCTCTGTAATACCCAGTTATTGGGCAACCCAAACACAGTTCATAACCCCAATAGTCACACTCTCCACAATTTGAGTTGCATGGTGATTTATCAGCCCTCTCCACGTGTATTTTCATCGGTATGATTGTGTCGTTCTCAGCCCTAACGATAATGCCAACATCAACATCATAAACCTGGGGATTTGTTCGGATGTGTTGATCAACGATAGCCTCTAATGACGATAAATCTTCGCCAATGAACAACATTGACAGATTTTTGTTCCCGGCAACCACAAATCCGTTCAGGAAGAAAGGGCAACCGTCAAAGAGCTTGAGTATTTCTCTGGGTTGTCTACATTTAATATCTGCTTTTAATATATACAATCCTGCATTTTTGATGTTTATGCCGTATGCGTGATTTATTATGCCCAATTCTTTCATTTTTTTGATTCTGCTACCTACAGATGGTTGTGATAAGCCCACAACCTTGGCAATCTCGTTTTGCGAGATTTCAGGGTCTTTCTCCAAAATTTCAAGTATTTTTTTATCTTTATCATCTAACTCAAGAATACCCACCATACTTTTAACCCCTTAACTAATCTGGCATTACCTTATAAAAAATTAGCGAAATTGGCAAAGAAACGATTTCTGTCTAAAGGGTATATCACTTTAATTTTTAATTACTAAACATAATATGTGGGAATAGAAGATTTTAACCTACTTATAGCTGCTATTGTGGGATTAATAGAAGTGTGCCCACTCCAAAAAACTTTTCAGAAGATTTTTAAAACCAAGGTTTGTTAATAGGTCAGGGGCGGTAGGGTAGCCTGGTTATCCTTCCGGCTTTGGGAGCCGGCGACCGGAGTTCAAATCTCCGCCGCCCCACATTTGATTGAGATTAGGTGTTATATAGGTTGTTTCTTCCAAGAACAGCATCACATAATTTACCAACAATATTTTCCAGCTTGCCAAGACGAGCTTCTATTGTATCTTCAACTTCAATGTTTAAACTTTCGGTATCTACAACCACCAAAAATGCCAGCTTTCCTTTCTGTTCTGTTAGAAATATATTGGCTTTCTTTCCGACAATTTTTGAGTATTCTTTAGGTAGGCGAATAGGAGGGTAGATTCGTTTTTACTTGGTTTTGGTGCTGTTATTTTTAATTCAAAAATTTTTTGTAATTTAAACATAGTTTAAATATTTAAGAGTTTAGGAAAACATTCGAGCCTCTACTATTTTTTGTTAAAAAATAGTTTTTCATTTCATTTTGTCACCATGGGTATTTTACATAACTTTCTAACTGTTTGCTGCAGATTTACTTTTTAGCAAGTTTTAAGGCAAGTACTGCCTCTTCCTTTTCAAATAACTTTTCAGTTCCAAGTTTTTCGAATCCATATTTTGCTACTGTATAGGAATATATCCACTTAACACAAAGGTTGATGTCCAAATTCTAAGCTAATTTTGATTGCTCTTGCATTAATATATTAATATTAATATTATTAATAATATTATATTAATAATATTAATGATAGACTAATGATAAACTAATACTCTATAAGGATATAACTGATACCCACGACTTACCCCACTCTCCCAAAGTCATCCTCAAACCTTACTATATCATCTTCACCCAAATACTCTCCAATCTGAACTTCGATAACTTCTAATGGTAGCAATCCAGGGTTCTCAAGCCTATGCAACGAACCGGCAGGAACGAACGTACTCTCCCCATTCTTTACCAAAAACTCCTTATCGCCAATTGTAACCTTTGCCGTTCCTTTAACAACAACCCAGTGTTCACTTCTGTGATAATGCATTTGCAAACTTAGTTTTTTCTTTGGTAAAACTGTAACTCTTTTTATCTTGTAAAATTGCCCCTCTTCTAAAACAGTATATGACCCCCAAGGTCTATAGACCGTTTTGTGATACAAAACCCTTTCATCGCCCTTTTCTTTAAGTTTTTCTACAATCTTTTTTACATTTTGAGCCTCATCCTTAGAACACACTAAAATTGCATCTCTGGTGTCAATAACGATTGTATTTTTTAAGCCAATTGAGGCAATGAGTCTGTCTCCAATAAACAAGTTATCCTTTGAGTTTAATGCAATAACCTCTCCTTTAACAGCATTGCTATCTTTTTTATCCATCAACTCGTACACAGCGTCAAAGCTCCCAACATCACTCCAAAAAGATTCCAATTTAACAACTGCCGCCTTATCCGTTTTCTCCATAATACCATAATCAATTGAGATGTTGGGTGTTAATTCGTATGCCTCGTTTAACGGTTTTTCAAACGATTCAACAACGTCCTTTGCATGCTTTGAACATTCTTCAACGAACAATTCAGAATTAAATACGAACATTCCACTGTTCCAAAGGTATCCTTCTTTAACGTATTTTTTGGCTGTTTTTTGATCTGGCTTTTCCACAAAAGCCTCTACCTTATATCCACCTTCTAACTCAATTCCGGGTTTTATGTAACCGTAACCGGTGTGGGGCTTATATGGCTTTACACCAAAAGTAACTAAATGGTCTTTAGCAAGATTTATCGCATTCTTAAACGCATTTTTGTAGTTTTCATCAATTTCTACGATGTGGTCTGATGGTAAAACAGCAACCACACCATCAATTTCTGCATATTTGATTGCATAGTATATTGCTGGAAGGGTGTTTTTTGCTTTTGGTTCAACTAGCACGTTTTCATGGGGTACATCAGCATTTAAATCATCAAGTTGACTGTAAACCAAAAATTTGTGATTTTCGTTTGTTACGATAAACAATTCATCGGGTGCAGAAAAAATCAAAGCCCTCTCAATGGTTTTCTGAAAGAGGGATTTGCTATCCAAGATGTTTATGAACTGCTTTGGTAAATACTCTCTGCTTAGAGGCCAGAGTCTAGTACCACTGCCCCCTGCCAATACTATGGTTTTTACCATAATTATTGTGGTTATTTAGAGGTATATAAAAATATATGATTATGGTATGGTTGGGGTTGGATTTTGCGTGGAAATAGCTAATACCCCAATTCCTTCAGCCTCTCCTTCAGTATTTTAGCAGAATTTTTCAACCCCTCAAGCTCCTCCTCACTAAATTCATACTGCACTATCTCTTCAACTCCATTTTTGCCAAGTATTACTGGCAAACCCAAGGCTACATCCTCAATCCCGTACTCTCCCTGCAACACAACGCTTGTTGGAATTTCCTCTTTCGTGTCCTCAACAACAGCCCTCACCATCCTATAAATTGATACTGCAGGCCCATAAATCGTTGCACCCTTCCTCTTTATAACCTCTGCTGCAACAAACCTTGTTTGCTCAACAATCTCATCCCAATTCACTCTCCCATCAAAATCTGCAAGAGTTTTAGCTGGAAACATGCTGTCCCCATGCTCACCAATCATGTAGGCTTTTCTTATGTTTT
This sequence comes from Archaeoglobales archaeon, assembly GCA_003662995.1. Taxonomy (GTDB): domain Archaea; phylum Halobacteriota; class Archaeoglobi; order Archaeoglobales; family Archaeoglobaceae; genus B5-G16. The sequence goes on along the minus strand of QMZC01000019.1, from coordinate 24,557 downwards.
TAACACCAAAGGCATTCAATCTCTCTTTCAACCTTGAAGAGTCGAGCATGTTACCCATTCCAAACACTTCGTTTCTCGGCTTTCCTGTCTCCTTCCACATTATGTAGTTCATCACATCCATTGGATTTGTTACAACCAAAATCTTGCTTTCTGGCGAACTTTGCATTATGTTTTTCGCAATCTCCTTTATAATGCCAGCATTCTTCGTTGCTAAATCAAGCCTCGTCATTCCCGGCTTTCTTGCCAATCCTGCGGTTACAATTATAATTTCACTGCCCTTAAGCAACGAGTAATCGCTCCCACCAACAACTTTTGGATATTTATCTATGGCTGCTGCGGCATGAGCTAAGTCCATCGCTTCACCGACAGCTAAGTTCTCTATTATGTCAACTAATGCTATTTCATCCACATCTAAATTTAAAATGCAGGTAAATGCGGTTGTTGAACCTACCCTACCAGCACCAACAAAACCAATCTTCATCTGAATCACCAAACGAAATGCTTTGGTTGTGTCTTTAACTTTTATGATTTTAGGGTTTTTTGGTTAAAAAATAACTGATTGCTGCGATATTTTTATTAGGAGGAAGCTAACATTAACCATGCCCAGGATTGGTGGTAAAACAATTCCGGTTCTTATTCACGGCACATCACCGTTTATCGGCGCTGGTCAGTTTGGGAGCAAGTCTAAAGAGTATTACAACAGATTTTACAAAAACCCTGAGTTGATGGCAAAATTTTTTATTTGTTTTGCTGAAAAGTGCTATCCGTGTTTACATATTCTTCCCTATCCGTCACTTCTCAAAGCCCTTGACTTAGCTATGAATGTCATGCAGTTTGATGTAATTGTAACGGTTGAGAGTGAAGATGAAATTGATGTTGTGGCAAAGTACACTCCAATCGTGATCTTCCTCCATGCCTCAACGACTGATGAGATGAAAAAGGAAAAACTCACGAATTTTTTGAGGGTTTGCGAGGAGTTTGGTTCTGTTCCAGGAGCTGCAACTCATTGTCTAGGCAAAGTTATTCCTTATCTCGAAGAGGTTGGTGGATTTGAAGCATATATGACACCAATAAATCCTTTTGGCCTTTATATGGAGCCCTCGTTCTACACGACAATCAAAGCTATTGAGAGTGTTAAAGAAGACAAAGTCGTTTTCGGAATGAAAACTCTTGCTGCTGGTAGAATTGATGCTTATAAAGGCTTTCAATTCGCTTTAAGTTATGCTCATTCACTCGTGGTTGGATTTACAGAATTCGAGCAGATAGATAAGGCTTGCCGTGTTATCAGGTGGATTTGTGACAGATAAATTAGGCTTAACTTAAATGATTAATACCACTGGATTCATCATCACAAAAAGTGTTAACAATTGATTAAAAAATAACAAGCATCGATTAAATTTCGATGAATTTAAAAAGGCTAAATTGCGAGTCTCTAACGCAGAATAGATAATTTGAGGGAAAAGCGTAAATACAAATAAAACATAAGTTTGGTAAATCGGGGGTGTACAGATGGTATATGAATTAAAGAAAGGAGCTTTTGTAGTGGATGAGTTAAAAAACGTAAGCATCAGAATAGGCGATATAGTAGAAGAGGAAGAGGAATGGGCTCTAATGGGTCCAACACCGATGCCAGGCATTGCAGATTTGCGAGACTGGGACTTCTTTTTGTTGAAGAGGTACAAACCCTTCTATGCCCCATACTGTGACATGTGCTGCCTTTGTACAATGGGTAAGTGTGATTTAACAGGAAATAAGAGGGGTGCTTGTGGAATTGATTTGGCTGCACAAACGGGAAGAATCGTGACAATAGCATGCGCTATTGGCGTTTCAGCACACTGCGGGCATGCAAGGCATATGATGCATGACATAGAACACATTTTTGGAGATTCAAGTGAAATACCTGTGGATTTTGGTCCAGAAATTGATGTTGTGGCACCATTAACAGAACTAATTACTGGAATGAGACCTAAAACTGTTGCAGACTTCAAGAAAGTTTTGGATTACTGTGAGGAGCAAATTGTACAAGTTGTGGACTCAATACATACAGGTCAGGAAGGGAGCTATTTGGACTATGAATCTAAGGCACTTCATTTGGGTATGATTGACTCGTTGTCCAAAGAGGTAGCAGATATAATTCAGATGTGTGCATTTGGTTTTCCAAAGGGTGAAGATAACCAGCCTTTTATTGATATTGGTATGGGAGTTTTAGACCACAACAAGGCGATTGTTTTGGTAATTGGTCACCACGCACCACCTGCCACAAACATAGCTGATTACATTGAAGAAAATGGATTGGAGGATGAAGTTGATTTGGCAGGCATTTGCTGTACAGCAAACGATATGACAAGATACTATCAGAAAGCCAAGATTGCTGCAGCTTTAAGTAGACAACTTAAAGTTGTTAGAGCTGGTTTGGCCGATGTAATTGTTATTGATGAACAGTGTATTAGGGCAGACATACTATATCACGCTGGTAAACTGGGCATTCCAGTGATTTGCACAAACGAAAAGGCAATGCATGGATTGAGAGACATGACAAAAGAGGATCCAAAAGATATCATAAAGTATGTACTTGATGGTGCTCCTGGAGTAGTGGTTTTGGATCCACTCAAAGTTGGAGAGGTTGCGGTAACAATTGCTAGGGAAAGAAGAAAGAAGAGGGGGGACAAGATTGAACCCAAACTCAGTGATGAGGAATTCATGAACTATGTAAAGTCATGCACACAGTGTGGTAATTGTACATACGCATGTCCACAAGGAATAAGAATTGGAGAGGCAATGGAAGCGGCTGAGAATGGAGATAGAAGTAAACTTGAGAGGTATTGGGACATCTGCATTGCATGTGGTAGATGTGAACAGGTATGTCCGAAGGGAATTCCAATCATTGATGTGCTAAATTATGCAGCTTGGAATTTAATAATCAACGAAAAAGGTAAGATAAGGAGGGCAAGAGGGCCTGTGAGGGATACAGAGATCAGAGAAGTTGGTGCACCAATTGTTCTTGGTACAATTCCGGGTATTATTGCACCGATTGGCTGTGGAAATTACCCAAATGGTACTGAAGAAGTTTATACAATTGTTAGGGAATTTGCCTCAAGAAACTACATTGTTACTTTAACAGGGTGTATGGCATTTGATGCTGCCTTGTACAAGAATGAGGAGGGTCTGAGTGTCTTTGAAGAATTCCACGACAGATTTGATGCTGGCGGTGTGATAAATATAGGTAGCTGTGTTTCAAATGCTCATATACATGGAGCGGCAATTAAGGTTGCGAGAATATTCGCCATGAGAAACATAAGAGCGAACTATGAGGAGATAGCTGACTACATACTCAACAGAGTTGGTGCGTGCGGTGTTGCTTGGGGTGCGATGAGTCAAAAAGCAGCAAGTATTGCTACGGGCTTTAACAGACTTGGTGTTCCAGCAGTAGTTGGACCGCATGGTAGTAAGTATAGAAGAGCCTTCCTTGGACAACCGTACAGAGATGAGGATTGGCAGATGTACGATCTCAGGAGAGGCGAAGAGATTAGGGTTGAACCTGCTCCGCAAGATTTACTCGTAGCAGCAGAAACACTTGAAGAGGCAATACCGTTGATGGCTAAGCTTTGTTTCAGACCAGCAGATACTGATAGAGGTAGATCGATCAAGCTAACGCATTACATTGACTTAAGCTTGAAGTACCTTGGAAGGTTGCCTGATGATTGGCATTTGTTTGTGAGAACCGAATCTGATTTGCCACTGGCTAAAAAAGAAGAATTGTTGAAGATTCTTGAAGATGAGCATGGATGGAAGATTGACTGGAAGAAGAAGAAAATACTTGAAGGTCCAATAAGAGGGTATGATGCAGCTTTCAACCCAACAAACGTGAAGAGGATATTTGAACAAGGTCCATTGCCAATAGGAGGTGGTGAGTAATGCCAGCCTCAAAACCTTTTGATACTGCGAATATTCCTGGACCAAAGATGGCTATGATTGCAAAGACAAAGGCTGTTGCTGCGATGATTAAAAAGGCGAAAAGACCATTGCTAGTTGTAGGTCCAGACTTAACGGATGAGATGTTTGAAAGGGTACTAAAATTTGTTGAGAAAGGTGTACAAGTGGTGGCAACTGGGACAGCAATCAAAAGATTTGTTGAAGCTGGTGTGGCTGATGGTGTGAAGTATGCTGTGTTGCATGAATTGACGAACTTCCTATTAGACCCTGACTGGCCAGGATTTGATGGCAAGGGTAACTATGACGTTGTCTTGTTCATGGGCACAATTTACTACCACGGCTCGCAGATGATGGCAGCAATCAAAAACTTTGCACCACACATAAGGGCTATAGCGATTGATCGCTACTATCATCCTAACGCATTGCAAAGCTTTCCAGACTTGTGGAAGAAGGAGGATGAATATATAAAGCTGTTGGATGAGGTTTTGGATGCTTTATAATTTTTATTTGATTTAGGAGGTGTTGAATTTGGTAGAAAGAAAAAGAATTGAAATCCCAGAAGGAGTGAAGGTGAAGGAAGTTCCGGGAGAGATGGAGGAGTACCCATTTGATATTAGCCCAATGTATGAAGGAGAGAGAATTAGAAAAGGAGAATACTTTGTAGAGCTTGGTGGACAACCCCTAGGCAAACCGGGTTTTGAGCTTGTTATAGCTTTGCCACCAGATCAAGTGGAAGACATGAAAGTAACAATTGTAGGAAAAGACTTGGATGAAATGGAAGAAGAAGGGGCGTATGGTCTTGCAATGATATACTATGTTGCAGGAGAGATGATTGAGGAAGACTTGGAACCAGTCATTGAAAGAAGAAACCACGACTTCCAGAATTACATCGAAGGCTACATGCATCTGCAGCAAAGGCATGACATATGGTGCAGAATTGCAAAAAGCGCTGTAAAGAAGGGGCTAAAGAGTTTAGCTGAAATTGCAAAAGCTACAATGATGTTGTTTAAGAACGAGTTACCATTTATTGAGAAGATTGAAGCCATCTACTCAACAGATGAGGAATTCAATAAAAAGGTTCTTGACGAACTTGCATGGCCTATTTACAATGCAAGAGATGCTAGAGTTGAGGCTATAAGCGATGAGGAGGTTGATGAATTCTATTCCTGCCATCTCTGCCAGTCGTTTGCTCCAACGAACGTGTGCATTGTTAGTCCAGACAGACCTGCACTCTGCGGTGCAATAACTTGGTTTGATGGTAGAGCAGCAGCAAGGGTCGATCCTGAAGGTCCCAACAGACCTGTACCAAAAGGAGAGTGCATCGATCCGATAAAGGGTGAGTATTCTGGAGTTAACAAGTATGCTGCCGAGGAGAGTGGTGGAGAATATACAAGAATTTGCTTGCACTCATTCTTCGATGCCCCACACACAAGCTGCGGTTGTTTCGAAACCATAGGCTTTTACATGCCCGAAGTTGACGGTATAGGATTCGTGCACAGAGGCTATCCTGATGTTGCGCCAAATGGTTTGCCGTTCTCAACAATGGCTGGACAGACAGGTGGTGGAAAGCAGATACTCGGTTTCTTGGGTGTTGGTGTAGCATACTTCAGAAGCAAGAAGTTCTTACAGGCTGACGGTGGTTGGAGAAGGGTAGTATGGATGGCTAAGGAGCTTAAGGAGAGAATTAAGGATTACATACCAGAGGAAATGAGGGATAAAATAGCAACTGAAGAGGATGCAAAAACGTTGGATGAGCTAAAAGAGTTCTTGAAGAAAGTTGATCATCCCGTCGTAACAGGAGTCGTTAGAGAGGTTGATGGGCAGAAGATAACCGACGGATGGGTTGAGGAAGAGGTTGTCGAAGAGGTTGCAGAAGTAGCTGAAGCTCCAGCAGAGGCTACTCCAGCTCAACCAACAGCAATGCCAATGCAGCCAATGCAGCCGATGCAAATGCCTATGCAGATGCCGATGCCCCAATTCCAGATGCCAACCCCAACTGCAGCTCCAGCAGGCGGAGTTAAGCTGGTAATCAAGGATGCAAAGATAAAGATTGACAAGGTAATAATAAGGAAGGCTGAGGAAAAGAAAAAGAAGTGATAGGATGGAGGAGAAAAAGAAAACTGCGAAAATCATATTGAAAGGAGCAACAATACACGTTCCAGAGTTAATAATCGAGGAGGAGGAATAGTTGGTAGTTGTAGCAGTAACAGGCAAAGGAGGGACGGGCAAAACAGTAGTTTCAGCCCTCCTTATTCATTTTATTTCCAAGGTAACGACGAGAGTTTTGGCAGTGGATGCAGACCCAGACTCTAATCTGCCAGATGCTTTGGGGGTAGCTAACGAAGTCAAAAAGACTTTAGGAGATATTAGGGAAGTTTTTCAAGTTAGCAGAGATGATATGGGGGCTATGAACAAAGAACAGTGGTTGGAAGGGAAAATTTACACCGAGGCAATTTGTGAATGCGACTCTTACGATTTGCTAGTTATGGGAAGGCCTGAAGGTGAAGGTTGCTACTGCTTTGCAAATTCTTTACTAAGGGGGGTTTTAAGAAAGCTTATGAGACACTACGATTACATAATCATCGACAGTGAAGCAGGCTTGGAACACTTCAGCAGAAAAACGATAGATACTGCAGACTACATCTTCGTCATTACGGATATGTCTAAAAAAGGATTGGCTACGGCAAAAAGAATTAAGAAAATGTCGAAAGAGCTAAAATTGGATTTCAAAGGAATCTATTTAATTGGAAACAGAATAATGTCAAAGGAGGCTGAAGAAATAATTAAAAAATTTGCAGATGAGGAGGGCATTCCACTCATAGGATTTCTACCGTATGATGAAAAAATTGCAGAATTGGACATGAAAGGATTACCTATAACATATTTGCCTGAAAACTCTGAATTTGCCAGAAAAGTTAAAGAGATTGCTGAATTGGTTGTTGGAGCAAGTATCAAGATAAATTAGGATGTAGGTGTTTTGATGGACCTGGAATCTTTCTTAAAGTTTATTGAAGGACATGATGTAGAAAAACTTGAGAATGTCGTGATAGAGGGTGACTTAGAAATTGAAATAAATGAGGACATTCCAGCAATCTTACCTTTGCCTGTGCTTCAAGAGCTACAAAACTTTTTATATCACGCAAACATGGCAATGTCGTTTATAAATAGGTTGGGTTTTATGGACGTTATAAACGTTAATAATGTTAATGAAAGTGAGGGTTAAAAGTTTATGGGGAGGAGAGGAAGATGGCAAAAAAGTTTACCCTTGAGGAGTTTTTAGAGTTACTCAAAAAGTACAATGTAGAGGAATTGGAAGGCGTTGAAATTGAAGGAGATTTGGAAATTGAATTTGAAGAGGGAGCAGGAATCGATCTAACAGCATTAACAGCAGCCTATACACTTTTAAGCGAATTTGGAAACTTTTTGTACCATTCTAATATGGCTCTGAGCTATTTGCAAAGACTATCTGCAATGCTCGGAATTCCTACGCCATTTGCTATGCCTGCTATGCCTCCAGCTCCAGCAGTTCCTGAAGTAGCGCCTCCGATTCCAGAGGTTAAGATACCTGAGAAACTTGTTGAGGCTAAGTTTGAGCCGTACAAGATGGAGTATCCTGGAACAATTGAGGAGGTTACGTTGGGAGCCACAAAAAGTGAAGGTGGGACAAGAGGATACACTGTTACAGTTGGAGGTGAAAAAAGTCTGCCATTCTATATATTCGATGCAAAGCAGGAATATCTGCCAGTAATAGCTGTTGACGTTTTTGATATGAGGATTGGATTGGCTAAGGCAGTGAGAATGCACTACGATGACGTTATGGATGATCCAGCAGAATGGGCTAAGAAAGCTGTTGATAAGTTCGGTGCTGATTTGGTGACTGTACACTTAATTAGTACAGATCCACTACTAAAAGACACGCCTGTCAATGAGGCTGTAAAGGTTTTGGAGGATGTTTTACAGGCTGTAAAATGCCCAATAATAGTTGGTGGGAGCGGTAATAAAGAAAAAGATCCAAAAGTACTTGCTAAGGCTGCAGAAGTTTGTGAAGGGGAAAGGATAATGCTTGCATCAGCTACACTGGATGAGTGGGAGATGATAGCAGAAGCAGCTAAAAAGTACGACCATGTTGTACTTTCTTGGACGCAGATGGACATAAACAACCAGAAGACTTTGAACAAGTATCTGTTAAAGAGGGCTGAGGTGCCAAGGGAGAACATAATTCAAGACACAACAACTGCTGCATTGGGTTACGGTTTGGATTACGCATACACGACAATGGAGAGAGCTAGAATTGCTGGTTTGAAAGGTGATGCAGATTTGGCATTCCCAATTTCAAGTGGTACAACAAATGCGTGGGGTGCAAGAGAAGCTTGGATGACAGAGTCGCCAATTGAAGGTGATTCAGACTGGGGTCCAAGAGAGTTGAGAGGTCCGATTTGGGAAATTGTTACAGGTTTAACCTTGGCTTTAGCAGGCGTGGACTTGTTCATGATGATGCATCCCGGAGCTTGTGCTACACTTAAAGAAATCTCAAACACGCTCGGCGGTAGAATAAAAGGTGGAGTGGCAGATCCTGGAGAATGGATCTTCATGGAGGGGTGAGAAAATGAAAGTAAAAAGTCCGCTCGAAATTTACAATTATCTGCCAAGAACAAATTGTGGTGAGTGTGGATACGACACATGCATGAGCTTCGCCGCACACATCATAGATAGATCTGCCAAAGTTTTGCAGTGTAAGCCGTTAGTTGAAGATGCTGAGAAAAACCCAAAGGCTAAGGAGACGTTGGAAAAGCTAATTGAAATTACATCACCAGAGATTGCAGAAGTGATCATAGGGACGGGTGATAACGCTGTCAAGATTGGTGGCGAAGAGGTGTTGCACAGGCATGAGCTTACATTCTTCAATCCAGTAGCCTTCTTCTACGATGTGTGGGACACAATGGATGACAAGGATTTGGATGAGAGATGTAGTAAGGTAGTTGAATACAAGAAATTCTATGTTGGGCAATTCTTAACACTCGATGGAATTGCTGTAAGATGTACATCAAACGATCCAAAGAGGTACAGAGAAGTGGCAAAGAAGGTTGCAGGCTATGGAAAGCCGATGATATTGGTTTGTTTAGATGCTGAATGTATGAAAGCTGCCTTGGAAGAGGTTGCTGATACCAAACCATTGATTTATGCCGCAACTGAAGGGAACTGGAAGGACTTCTTAAAGCTTGCTTTGGATTACAAGGTGCCAGTAACTATAAGGGCAAAAGATCTCAATGTGTTGAAGAGCATCGCAAAAACGTTTAAAGAGGCAGGAGTTGAAGAGATTGTTTTAGACCCAGTTACTGAACCGCTTGGAGAAGGATTACAAGGAACGTATGAAAGAGTCATTCAGCTTCGCAGAACAGCAATTCTGGCTGAAGATAAGGATGTTGCATATCCAATAATGATAACACCCATTGCTGCTTGGCTGATGGATGCTGATGATGTTACAAAAGCTTACTGGGAGACTGTAATAGGTTCAACGTTTATTGTAAAGTATGGAGACATAATGATCTTCAGGAGCTTAGAGCCGTATTCTGTAATGCCTTTAGTGTTACTGAACTATAACATCTACACAGATCCAAGAACTCCAGTTCAAGTTGAGGCTGGACTTAAGGAAATAAACAATCCTACCTCGGATTCGCCGGTATTTATAACAACCAACTTTGCTTTGACATATTATACGGTTGAGAGTGATCTTACAAGTGGTGGAATTTCCTGCTGGTTACTTGTTTTGGATACAGAAGGTTTAGGTGTAGAAGTCAGTGTAGCAGGTGGAGCTTTCACCTCTGGTAAAGTAAAAGATTTAATTGAAGAGACAGGAATTGCCGATAAAGTTAATCACAAATATCTTGTGATTCCAGGTTTAGCAGCAAGGTTAGCAGGGGCAATTGAAGACGATACGGGCTGGAATGTATTAGTTGGTCCAGTGGATTCTGGAAGAATCAAAGGCTGGTTGGAGAAAAACTGGCCACCAAAACCTAAGGAAGAATAACCTTATATTTTTTATTTAGTTGCACTTATGAGAATTAAGTTTTTGGGGACCGGGGTAGCTGTACACAACAGCAAAAAAGCCCAGAGCGGAATTTTAATTGAGGATGAATCAAGGATTCTGGTTGATTGTGGAATAGGCACTTTTTTAAGGCTTGAGCAGGCGGGAGTAGATGTTAGGGATTTGGATGCTATCCTTATCACGCACAATCATCTTGACCACAACGGGGATTTGTTGGCTATACTGAAGGCAAGATGGCTCCTAAACTCAGATAAGATTGAAATATACGGGCCAAAGGGGACGAAACAATTTTTAAATGATTTGTTGAACGTTTATAAATATTTAGATGGAAAAATAAAATACGAGGTTTTTGAGAATGACAAATTTTGGATAAACGAATTTGAGATAAAGACGATTAAAACATTCCATTCAATCACGAGTCAGGCTTATGTTGTAAATGATAAAGTTGTAATCAGCGGTGACACTAGAGCATTTAAGGAGCTTATGGAAGTGGATTGCAATGTTTTGATTCACGAGTTGTCGTTGCCTTTTGGATATGAGGCAATAGACCACACAACTCCGGAGAATTTACTTGAAAATCTGAAATACTGCAAAGCTGAAAGGATATACCTGACACACATCTATCCGATGGCTTACGAAATAATTGACGAAATAGTTGGTTATCTGATGCAGAGTGGTAAAGAAATTCTGATTGCCAGGGATATGGACGAATTTGAAGTTTGAAGATTGCATTTTAATATTAGATATATTACTATAACACAACCCCACCTCAACCTCAGTAAAGCATAAAGAGCTTACAACCATTCCAATTCCTCAGATTTAAACAACTAATCGAACAGAATCTTAATTCCTTTGCTTTAGCGAAGAAAACACAGATTCAGCAAAGGTTTGATGTTCAAACTTCTAAGGAAACAAGCAGAAGGTTGCACCGTTCTGTTTTATTTTTGATGTAACAATACCTCAAAAATAACTTTATTTAGTGTCATCTCGTATAAACACTGCATGAACAGATTGGAAAAAGAAGGATATCAGAATCGCTGGAATAAATTGTGCATCATGCGTTAAGGCTATTGAAGTAGCGTTGAAAAAACTCGAAGGAGTTGAGAGTGTTTCCGTCAATCTTGTCACCGAATCTGCTCAAGTTGAATATGACCCCTCCAAGATAAATCTTGAAAAGATAATTGAGACCATAAAAAGCATAGGCTATGGTGTTTTAGAAGATGAGAAAGTCATAACTGTGAAGATAGGTGGAATGAACTGCATCATGTGTGCTAAAGCCATAGAGGTTGCAGTTAGCAAATTACCGGTTAAAAGCGTTGATGTCAATTTTTCTACACAATCCGCCCGAATCGTGTTCGACCCATCACTTACAAACATAGAGGTCATAAAACAGGCGATAGAAAGTGTTGGATATCAATTCCTCGGTGTTGATGTAGATATAGATGATTACGAGCGCATCGCACAAATGAAGAAAAGATTATTTTTTGCCGCTACAATAGGAACAACCCTTCTAATTCTAACTTACGGAAAATTTGTTGGGCTAAACGTACCTTTTAACAAGTGGGTACAACTTATTCTTGCATCTGCAGTGATGCTCTATTCGGGCAAAGAAATGTTTTCAGCAGCAGTAAAGGCATTAAGCAACAGAATACTAAACATGGATGTCATGTATTCAATGGGTATTGGAAGCGCTTTTGCAGCAAGCATTCTATCAACTTTTGGCTTTTTACCACCAGATTACCTCTTCTTCGAAACATCCGTTTTACTTTTAGCATTTCTCATGCTTGGCAGGAGATTCTTGAAACCATGGCGAAGAGTAGGACGAGTGAGGCAATAAAGAAGCTGATGGGTTTACAGGCAAAGACAGCAGTAGTGGTTAGAGATGGTAGAGAAATAGAAGTGCTAATCAAAGATGTGGAAGTTAATGACATTGTAATCGTCAAACCGGGAGAAAAGATACCGGTTGATGGTGAAGTAACAGAGGGGAAAGTTATGTTGATGAGTCGATGATTACTGGTGAGCCAACTCCAAACCTCAAAAAAGTTGGTGATGAGGTTGTTGCAGCCACGATAAACAAGAACAGCTTTCTAAAGATTAAAGCTACGAGAGTTGGAAAGGATACGTTGCTTTCACAAATTATAAAGTTAGTAGAAGAGGCAATGGGCAGCAAGCCTCCAATACAGAGGCTGGCTGATAGAGTAGTCACATACTTCATCCCGATAGTTCTAACAGTAGCGATGGCATCTTTTGTTTACTGGTACTTTATTACCAACACCCCAGCAATATTCGCCTTTACAACTCTCATATCAGTCTTGGTTGTGGCATGTCCTTGTGCTTTTGGTTTAGCAACACCTACAGCTTTAACTGTTGGGATGGGAAAAGGAGCGGAGCTTGGGATACTTATAAAACATGGGGATGCTCTTGAAGTGGCAGGAAAAGTTAGTGTTGTTGTCTTTGACAAGACTGGTACACTTACAAAAGGGAAACCAGAGGTTACAGACATTGTGACTTTTAATGGTAGCAAAGTAGAGGTGTTGAGGATTGCTGCAATAGCAGAAAAGAGAAGCGAACATCCACTGGCAGAAGCAATAGTTCAGAAAGTTATGGATGAAGGAATAGATGTTGAAGACCCTGAAAAGTTTGAAGTTGTTGCAGGTAAAGGAACTGTTGCCTCATTCAATGGTAATCGCATAATAGTTGGCAGTAGAAAACTGATGCTCGAAAATGGACTTGTTATTAATGAAGATTTAGAAAAAACTTTACAAGAGCTTGAGAGAGAGGCAAAAACAGCTATTCTTGTTGCTTCAAACGGCAAAATTGTTGGAGCAATTGGCATTGCAGACACGTTAAAGGAATTTGCATTGGATGCTATAAAAGCCCTACACAAAATGGGTAAAAGGGTGGCGATGATGACAGGAGATAACAAAACGACTGCTATGGCAATAGCCAAAAAAACTCGGAATAGACGTTGTCATTGCAGAAGTCCTACCCCACCAGAAGGCTGAAGAGGTTAAAAGATTGCAAAACAAAGAAATCGTTGCATTTGTTGGTGATGGTATAAACGATGCTCCCGCTTTAGCCCAAGCTGATTTAGGAATTGCTATTGGAGGTGGGACAGATATAGCCATTGAGAGTGGCGATGTTGTGTTAATGAGGAATAACCTTAAAGATGTTGTAGCTGCAATTCAACTTAGCAATAAAACACTCAACAAGATTAAACAAAACCTTTTCTGGGCAATGATATACAACACCATACTAATATCCGTTGCGGCTGGTTTACTGTATCCTATTTTTGGATTGATTTTTAGACCGGAATGGGCTGGAGCGGCAAATGGCTATAAGCAGTGTAAGTGTTGTGACAAATTCGTTGTTGATGAAGAACTACACACCACCAATTAGGAGGTGAGGATGTGAAGGTTAGACTTGAACTATCTGGACTTTCATGTGGTGGTTGTATAGGTGTAGTTAAGGCAACCCTAGAAAATGCTGGAGCTAAGGTTGAGAAAATTACCCTTAAAGAGGTAGAAATCGAGATTGAGGGTGATGTAGAGAAGTACTTGAAAGCAATCAAAGAAGTAGGCTACGATGCAAAGCTAAAGGGTAAAAGCTAAGGTAAATGTTTTAATAAAACTGTGTTAGATTAACAAACACGTAATAAGGAAGTAGTTTAGCTACTTCACATTTATTTGTCCCCTACTTTTTATGGACTTTTATGGATGGGCATAAATTGCAACCAATTCTTCCCCATCAAACTTTTCAAGCCTGCAAAAGGCAAACCTCTCAAATTGAACCACATTACCAACGTCATCCAAAACATTTTTCTCCGCTAAACCCTCGTATTTTTCAAATCCCAAAACGACGCATGGAATTGTATCATTCTTCGGTAGCCAATGTATTATGTTTTTGCCCTTCTTTACCTCCCCCAATTCATAACTAACAAATTCAGTCTTTCTATTTGCCTTATCGATTAATCTAATATTGCAGAAATCCTTTAATCGAAAAATCTCACCCTCCTTAAACATCTCAAAGTCATCCTTAGTTATATAAACTGTGTCGCTCCCTTTAAGCACCCTAAACCTGTTTGCATCGTTTGGATTTAAAGGAATTTTAACCTCTTTCGCCTCAACACCCTCTATTCTCACTTCAACAGGATTCCAGACAAAGAAGTACCTGTTTGCCTTTGCATCAACAATCTTCCTGTTTTCAGCATACAGATTTTTCATGCTAACTGCCACGTCATTTTCACTAACACCCAACGAGATGAAGAAGTTTTTTATTGCCTCAGCCTCAAAACCCCTCCTCCTCAAAGCTTTCAGTGTTGGCAATCTAGGATCATCCCATCCCGAATACTTGCCAGCTTCAATGTCCTTTCTTATGCCACTCGTTGAGAGCTTACCGAATTCGTGGATTTTTACCCTTCCCCAGTGTTTTGTAATTGGGTACTCCCAGCCAAAGTACTTGTAGATAAATCTCTGTCTTCTCTCAGAATCTATCAAATCCTTTCCCCTTATGATGTGTGTCACACCATTCAGGTGATCTTCAATTGCCGATTCAAAATCCAAGGTTGGATAAACATGAAATGAATCTTTAACTAAAGGATGAGATTCATAAATTATCCTAAAAGCAACCCAATCCCGTATAGCTGGATCCTTGTGCTTCATGTCTGTTTTAATTCTAATTACAACTTCTCCTTCCTTATACTTACCATCAAGCATCTCCTGCCAGATCTCCAAAGCCTTCTCACCATCTGTGTCTCTGTGGGGACATTCAACCCCTTTGTCCCTGAACTTCTTAAATTCCTCCTTTGAACAAAAACAAGGATAGGCTTTCTCCATTTTTAGCAACTTCTCAACGTATTCATAGTATATCGGAATTCTCTTCGATGCATAAATTATCTCATCTGGCTCATAACCCAGCCATTTACAATCCTCTACGTACCAATCGTAAGCCTCAAGCATAGGTCTCTTTGTTCTTGGATCGGTGTCATCAAACCTGAGAATGAACTTTCCATCGTACATCTTCGCATACTCGCCGTTGACGATTATACCTCTGGCAGAGCCTAAAGTTGGGGGTCCGTTTGGGTTCGGAGCGAACCTCATCACCACTTTTCCTTTTTCAGCGTTTTTTAATGGGAGCAAAGCCTTGGTTTTTACTTCCTCTTTTCTCTCTTCTTTATACTTATCGAGCAGTTTTGCCTTAGTTTCATCATCCAAGCTCTCAAACTCCTCAATGCATTGCTTGATCAACTCCAAGACCTCCTTTGGATTCTTTCTTAACTCTGGATTCTCAGCCATCACTTTTCCCATTACTGCCTTCTCGTTAGCTTTGCCATACTTAGCGGCGTTCTGAACCACGTACTTCATTATAGTATCTTTCATCGTTGTTTGGATGACAAGAGGATTTTTAAATAAATCGTTATACATGCATAAATTCCGAGAACAAAACTTCAACAACGCGAATGCAGAAATATTAATATTTTCTGTGAAAATATTAATTAATTCAAAAATTGGTTTAAAATCGAAGAGTTTGGGCTGTATTCCTTAAAAACTAATTAAATCTAATTTTTTTGAGCTATTTTGAACAATTCTTTAAACTAATTTACTGTTTTAGGCTTTACAAAACTAATCAAACATTGCGAAAAATTTAAAAATCAAAATATCACAGGAATATTTCAGTCTGTAAGATGAGAAATCGTTATAATTCAAGATTTTGTGAAATAAAAAGATAAAAACGTGTGTAAGCGATGAAAAAAGAAAAAAATGCCCGTATGGGCTTTAAAAAACGGGGTGAAAAATGATGGGGGATGACCATGATAGTGGGGAGGCACATAATTGCGGAATTGTATGGAGTTCCAAAGGAGCTGATTTCAAATGAGAGCGAGGTAAGGAGGATCATTGAGGAGGTGGTGGAAGAAGCTGAGCTTACGAAAGTTGGAAGTGTGTATAAACAGTTCAATCCCCACGGCGTTACGGGCGTTGTTTTGATTGCCGAAAGCCATGTGTCCATACACACATGGCCGGAATACGAGCTTGTTAATCTCGATGTTTTTACGTGTGGGGATGTTAGCAAGGTTGAAAAGGCTTTTAGGCTGTTTTTGCAAAAGTTCAAGCCCAAGTCTTACAGACACTATGTCTTAGACAGGGGATAGTCAAAAGACTAAAAACCCCTAAAAAGAGGTAAAAGATGAGCGAAATGAGAAGAATTAGAAATCAGATCCTCCAAAAATTGTACTTAGGGGACATTAGCGTTTACGAGCTTATTGACAGTCAGGACGCAAGCCTTAAGGAGTTTTTTGAACTCATGCAAGGTTTAGAGAAGGATGGATTTATCTCCGTTGAAAAAGGGTTGGTTAGCTTAACTGAGAAAGGGTTAAAAGAGTGCAAATCGCTAAATTTGAAAAAAATTTCAAATTTTGTTTGCAACACTTGTGATGGCACTGGATACCAAATCTCAGACTACTTTAAAGATGTCTTCAAGAAATATTCAGAAATAGCCAAAGACAGACCTGAGGCAATAGAGAAGTATGATCAGGGGTTTATCAGCTTGGATGGAGTTATCAAGAGAGTCGAGTTAATCTACGAGAGGGGGGATTTGGTAAATTCGAGAATGTTCATCGTTGGAGATGATGATTTATTGAGTATTGCAGCATCGCTAACGGGCTTTCCGGAGAAGGTTGTGGTGGTTGATATTGATGATAGGCTGATAGATTTTATTAATGAAATTGCAAAGGAATACAAGCTTCCGATTGAGGCTATGGTTTACGATGTTCAGCAAGTATTTCCTGAAGAGCTGAAAGGGAAGTTTGACATTTTTGTTACAGACCCCGTCGAGACCATCCCGGGCTTAAAGCTGTTTTTGTCGAGAGGAGTCTCAACGTTGAAAGGAGTTGGCTGTTCAGGTTATTTCGGCATTACAACACTTGAAGCTTCAAGAAAGAAGTGGTATGAGATCCAGAAAATTATTCATGACATGGGATTCATCATTACAGATTTGAGAAGGCGTTTCAACGTTTATCCGCAAGATGATAAAAACTTCTTCAGATTTCAGGATAAACTGCCAATTGTGAAAAAAATAGGGGCTAAAATTGACTATAACTGGTATAGATCGACTTTATACAGGATTGAAGCTGTTAAGCAACCAAAACCTGTTGTGGAGGGAGAGATGATGATTGACGAGAAAGTTTACAAGGATGATGAGAGTTGGGCTACCCCTTACTGATTCTATCTTTTTCTGCTTTATCTCCAAAAAGCGTTTGAAAAGCCTCATTTGCACATGTTGTTGTTATACTTACAGCTTTGGATATGCTCTCCATTGAAGTGTTGTAATCGGCAAAATTTAAATTTGAGATCAAATCGAGTATATCTTTAAACCTTAAATCTTTGGTCGAGTTTAAAGCAATTCCGACTTCTGTCAGCAATGCTTGGAAGTACTGCTCCAGCATTTTCAATGCTCCAGTAAATTCAGCATCCTTAAAACCCTTCAAAGCCACAAGCATCTTTGAGCCTATAATTAGCTCTGACTTGATTCTTTCAGAGTGTTTAAGCAGATTCATCATTTCGTACATACTCAAATTAGTTTTTAATCATATATAAGTTTGTGAGTCGTGGTTGTAAGTGGTGTGTTTTATTATTTCATAATCTCCTTAATCCTTGATTTACCAGGAGGTAAAAACTTCATAATCTCATCGGGAGTTGCTATACTCCTCACCAAATGCTTTTCACCCTCTTTAGCCATTGAAATCAGCTTAAATGCTATTTCTTTAGATAGCTCATTGGGCGATTCGTTTCCAATGTCCAATTCAACGTAGTAGTCGCAATATTTCTTAACGGCAGTTATTGGGCCTCCAAAAACCCTAAATTTGTCCATTTCAACACCCACACCACAAGAAACAGAAGCTTTAATGTATTCCCTCTTTCCAACAATGTAAAAGCTACCCTTTGGCAAGTACTCCCCAGCTTTAGCAGTTCTTTTAACCTGCTCAGGTTTTACGTAGTAAACATCTCCACCATACTTTCCTTCTTTCCACAATGCTGAGTACGTCACAGCAAATTTTGCTGCTTCAATCAAGCTTTGTTCTGGGGCATTTTGCCCATTCTTTAAAATTGTTGCTGGTGCTCCGGGAGTTTGTGTGTGGAAAAATAGGTCATTGGTTTCAAGATACTTTGAAACGATTTCTTCGTTCATTGCCGCATTTCTTCCTCCAATAACCAGAAAGCCGTCTGAAGTTACAAACCATCTAAATCTCTCAAACCATTCACGCTTTCTAACCACCCTTATGCTTTCCACATACTTTTTAGCTTCAATTTCTTCAACTTTTTCCATGTCCTCCTTCGTTTTCTCAATAGCCTTCAATAAACCATCCAACTTCTCTTTAATCTTCTTAGCCTTGTTGTAGTACTCATCAGCAATCTGGTGAATCGTCTTGTTTAAGCTCAACTCAACGGGATATTCAAGTTCAATAGTTATACTGTTGTTTTTTGGACTTACAGATTTGATTAGTGAGATTACCCCTTGTTTATCCTTGTTTTTATCCAAGAAGTTCCTTATCTCATCCCAAGACATCTTTTCCCTTGCTTTTTTAAATGCATCCATTATTTTCTCAATTGTTGAATAATTTTCGTAAATCAAATCTCCAATTCTTTTATACTTCTCTATCTCCTCCTCAAACCTCTTTTTGGTTTCAAATTGCATTTCTAATCTTTTTTTCAGTTTTTCCAATTTCTCTGACTTTTTCTCTTCCATCTCAGCCATTTCGACTATCTTTTTTGAGTAGAATTCATCTAATGCTGAATTAAATTCATCAAAAAATTTCTTTTCGTATTTTTCGTAGTATTTCAGGCTTAAGGGTACGACATCGTGGTAATTTCCATCTTTGATTATTATTTGTGGTTCTGGTTTTTCCACTGCTTTAAAAAGAGATGTGACCACATTCTTTATTTGGCTGACTTCTCCATCGCTCAACTCCTCAACCTTCCTGTTTTTGTCGATGTTTGCCCTTAAACAAACCTCCTCAGCATACAAACCGCCTAAACCAATATTTGCCAAAGCCCTAACGATTTCTTTGTCTTTAGTCCCATCAATATAATCAACCAGTTCAACGGGATTTCTTGGTTCAGGAAACCTATACACTTCTTTTGGCTTAAATCTGAACTTTAATGGCATAATTATCTCCAAATCTTCGTTTGCAAGTATTACGTTGCCTTTGGAGAACAGTTCAGCAATTATCGTCTTCTTTTCTTCTTTTCTCTCAATTTCAATTTTAACAATCCTATCAAAATCGTACTGCTCTATTTTTCTAATTCTTCCTCCTTCCAAATGCTTCCTCAAAATCATTGCAAAACTTGATGGGAATCTTGGACTTTGTTTGGGGAATTTTGTGAGGTGTATTCTCCTTCCAGCCTCGATTATGAGGTCTTTTCTTCCCTCTTTCGAGTAAACCTTAATCCTAATTTCGTCAGGTGGGTAATGATAAATCTTCTCGATTTTGCCATCGATTAGTGCTTGCAGTTCATTCACACAAGCCCTTATGTCAAATGAAGACATTGATATCATCTTAGTTGGTTTTTGTGTTGGGAATTATATATGCTTCTCTAAGTTTTTAAGCGTCTCTCACTTTTTATTACTACACAGATTTGATGTTTTCTTTTCCACTAATCTAATAGCTTTTCATATAGCAATGTGTATAACAAAAAATTCTAAGAAAAATACTCATAACTAAACCAAAAGTGTTAAGTAAAAATTCGATTACACAAAACATGGAAAAAGGATTAGAAACAATTAAAGCACTCTCGTACAGCCTCTCTAAGCTTAAGATACTAGAAGTGTTAAACAAACCCCAAAATTTATCGGAAATTTCTGAATCTCTAAAAAAGGCTAAACCAACGGTTGCACCACACTTAAAAACCCTAATCGAATTGGGTTTAATTGAAAGGGACAACGAGATGTATGTAATTTCAGAAATTGGAGAAGTAGCTTACAAAAAGCTTGTAGAAATTATCAAATTTTTCGATGTTGTTGCAAACTTAAAAAAGTTCTTTAAACAACACGATTTAACACCCATACCAGATTTTTTACTAAAAGACATTTATATGCTCTATGGTGGAGTAGTTTTTGAAAAAGAAAATCCATACGAATTTCATAAAGAATGGTGGAACATTCTTCTAAGCTCAAGATGGATTTATGGTTTGTCTTCCGTCTATCACAAGGACTTTCCCAATATTTTTACTGAATTATCAAAGAAAAAGGAGGTCAAGCTAATCGTAACCGAGAGTATATTTGAGAGGATTATAGAAGTGAACGAAAGAGAATTGAATGAATTCTTAAACAGAGGAGAGATGTTTGTGTGCAAGAGTGTTAAGCTGACTTTCGTCACCGCAGAAAAAGGTTTTACAATGAACCTTTACGAAAACTCCTACGATGCTTCTCAAATCCTGATATGCAAAACCAAAGATGCAGTTGAATGGGGTTTAAAGCTTTTCAGTTATTACTTATCTCAATCAAGAAGGGTTGAATTATGAATTCAGCCTGAGAAATTTTCGGTTTTACTTTTAGTATGGTGTAGAATCCAAAAGCTTGAGTGGAAAATTCACTGTTAGGACAAAGCTCAAAAGATGTGGTGAGGATTGAGAAGTTATCCAAATTTAATTCCCAATCTAATCCCATATAATGCTATCAAGATGTTTCCAATTAGTAGCATACCCAATATCACTAAAGCAACACCACCAAAGGATGTTAACACAAAAATCAAAAATAAATAGTATATGATTATATACCCAAAACTTATGGTGTATAAGGTCCCATCACTAAACTTAATTTTAGCAACTCGAATTGCTACAGGAACGAGAGTTGTCCCTGCTAAAACAGGAATTATAAAAAGAACAACTAAGGCAATTAAGGATAGACCCTCCTGCAACACATAACCACTATTATTGGCAATTAGAACGAACAAAACGAATGCATTTAGCACAAGAGATACTAAACACCACTCAATATAATCTCTGCTTTCAGATGAAACCATATGGATTCACCCTTTAATGAATTGATATAGAAAATGGATCGTACTGTAACCAATCTACTAGAATTTGGTTTGCTGCTTCTAGATATGACTTATATTTATCACTATCACCCTTGTTAAGAGATTCGAAAGCTTTTGAAATTTTATCTCCTAACTCTGATAACCAATAAATGTTATTATTTGCTGTTATCGTTCTAGTAATAGCTTTAGCTTCATTATCAGACCCTATTTTCCAAAATATTTTTACAGCTTTACTAGCTTTAGATTGTCCAGTAGAGATACGTTCTGATGCTTTTTTGGCTTTCGATGCGACTTCGATGCACCAATCACTACACTTTGGTATAAATGTTGTATCTAAATAATATATCTTTCTTTTAGTAATTTTTACATTTGGATTTATATCTTTATCACCAACAGATATATCAAAATGAGGAGATTCGATTTCTTTCTCCTTCAAAATATCCTTACTTTGGAGAATATGCAGAACTTCTGACATCTCATCAATACCAGTTTTTATTTCTATTGATCCTTGTTGTATTAATTCCTTAGCTTCTTTATAGTAGTCTTCCTTAGACTTCATAATGCCCAAACATCCAGAAAACAATAGAGATATTGAAAGTATTAATACAAATAACACAAAAATTCTATATGTTCCAAACATCAACTCACCCCTTCTCGTTCTTTTATCTTTTCTATGGCCTCTCTTGCAAGTTGTGATATTTTGTACTCTTTAGATACAGGCCCTATGCCTTTTATCTCACCAACCTCTATTTCAATTACTGTATCTTCATCCAACAACTTTTCCAATTCTGGGATAATGTTTTTATCACCTATTTCTCCAAGAAGCAATATTGCAAAATACCTTATGTTTTGGAGTTTTCTTTCTTTGTTGTGTATCCAAATGAGCAATTGTTTAGTTACTTCTTCCCTGAATTTGTAGTCCCTTTTTAATTTATGAATTAAAAAATCAAAACCATCTTCTTGACTAATTGTGAGAATTTCTGCAATTTTGTCATCCACACCAAGGATAACACTATATAAGTCTGTGTAGTATGCTTTTTCAATGTACGTTTTCATTCTGTCAATTACTGGGTTAAGAACCACTCCTAAACCAATTGCTACCATTAATCCCAAAGGTCGATCAATGAAATGCTGAAAAGGCACTACTATGAAAGAGCTGAAAATAACAAAGATGTAGACAGCATATCCCATTCCTTTACTCACTTCGCCATGCCTGATACTCACAGGAATTGCAAGTGAGAATGCAGCGACAGACATCAAAGTGAGCGATCTTAAATTGAAACTCAGTATTAAAGTGAAGAAAAATACTAGCAGACATGGTAGAACAATAGTAAGCCCTCTAATGCCAGTTCTACCACCTACCAAAGCATAGGCAATGTCTTTTGCAGACATTTTAATCACCTGCAGCTCACTTCAGTTTCATACTTTAGCTTTGTCTGGCCTCTTAACGCATTCCAGAAAAGATCAGATAAATTTTCAAGAGATAGTACTATATATGTGTCCTTCACTTTACTGCCCCCTTTTGGGAGATCTCCAAAATCCACTGTGTTAGATCCGAGAACTTTTCCGTCTGGCGTTTTAACTACAACAGAAACTGTACAATCTTTTGCTTCAGTATCTCCAACGTTCATCACTTTTACCGTTAGTTTAAGTGTGATTTTCATGCTTGTAGCGTCAAAATCGTATGAATCTCCAATAATCTCGGATTTTACATTAGCCTTTTCCAATTGTAGACATCCCATACTCGCTACTGAAACAATTAATATACTCCAAATAAATCTAATAATCATTACTATCATTGGTATAATCGTATACTTTTTTGTTATATATTTTTTTTGGTATTATGACATATATAATATAACATTAATTAAAATAAATATTCGATATTAAGCAAATCATCTTTTCTCTAATAATTGACGGTATTTCTCTACACTCCTTATTTTATATTACTTCCAGTATCTTTGAAATCGTTTAAGAGGGTGATAATAAAACTTTTAACGGTAAAGAAAACGATGATAAGTGTATTGATTTTAGAGTAGAATGCTATGTTGACTCCCCAAGTCAGAGCAGTTACGAGATTCTTCACTCCGTAGCCCCTCTTCAGCCTGAAACCCTTTACGCCTTTGGAGTAAAGAAAACCGATAAATAGGGCGATGAATGGCATAAACGAGCTAAACAACACGAAAGATAGTAGTACGAAAAGTATAGCAAAGACAAATTCGTTTGATTCATAATCAAAACTCCTGTCGAGGATGTAAATAGCCAATGCGGTAAAGCAGAAGGCTAAGCACAACTTTAAATCGAAGGAATTTGATAACTGTTGGGCAAACAGAATTCTGAAGAAAGCTGAAACTCCAACAAACATCGAAGCCTTCAAAGCTTCCATGCTGATAATCAATCTTACCCCTACTTTTCTATAACTCTCCGAATGATTCATACTGTATCGAATAATTCGGACTACTTTTTACATTCATATCACTCGAATCATTCGAACTACATTTAATATTAAGACTTATTCGAATAATTCAGAAACATGTGAATAATAATAAACAATACAAAGAAAAAAATTAAATAATTGAATGCTTATTGTTGTTTGGTGGCAGAATGCAGAAGTTTAAGATAAACAATCTCGAAATAACAATAGCTGGAATCGATGGTTTGATTTTTGATTGATTTTTTAAATTATTAAAATATAAAAATGTAAATCATAATCGGATACTGATATCTAACTACCATCCTGTAAATCTAGTCAATCCTTCTCTCCATGCCTTTTCAGCTTCATCAACGTCTATCTCGAATGAACCAAAAGAGATCGTTTCATCGACAACGAAGCCTACATGCTTGGCTTTCAAACCTTTGCTGGCAAAGAAATCAATGTAATCCTTTAAATCCGACTCTTTAATTTCAACGACCCACCTCGTATTAGATTCTGAGAAAAGATCGACGTAATCCAGATTGTTTACAGATTCAAATCCTTTACTGCCAAAGCACATCTCCGCAATGGTTATAGCTAATCCACCATCTGAAACGTCGTGGCATGCGTAAACCTTGAAATTCTTGAAAGATTCTAACATCGCATTGCTGTAACTTTTGAGTTTTTCAGGAGACGTTCTTGGCACTAAAAAGCTTTTTTGATTTGTTACAGCTGAATAAACGCTACCTCCAAACTCCTTTGAGGTCTCACCAATTAACACAACCGCATTACCCTTCGTTTTGAAGTAGGAGGTTATTGCTTTTCTTATATCCTCAACAATGCCCACCCCAAGCAAAGTTGGTGTTGGCGGAATTGATTGATAAGGCGTCTCATTATAAAAGCTAACGTTACCACTAACACATGGCAGCCCAAAACCTGAAGCCATCCAACCTAAGGCTTTAACGCTCTCAACGAACTCTCCCATCCTTTCAGGTTTTTCAGGATTTCCAAAGTTTAGACAGTCTGCAAAGCTGTGAGGCTTTGAATTAACTGCAACCAAGTTCCTAACCATCTCATCGAATGTCGATGCAGTACCCCAATACGGGTCGATTTTTGTCTTCCAAGGGTTT
>QMZC01000018.1 GCA_003662995.1 Archaeoglobales archaeon | reverse complement strand
TCCTTAGCTTTTTGTGTGGCTTTCTCCTTGTCTTTATGTACCCATGAGCAATGCTCCCTTATGTTAGCCATTTCCAAGCAGAAGGGGTTTAAACCTGCTTCTTCAATCGCTGCTCTGAATGTTTGTTGATATAAATCGCATGCAGCAATAACAACTGCATCGAGCTTGTTTTCCTTTATATCTTCCTCTATCAACTTCAATCCATCTAAGCATAGGAAATCATGATTCCTTGCTACGATTACACAATCAAGCTTTTTTGAATGATTCACCAATTTTTCAACATCAACAGTATCGCTTACATCACCACCACAACCACAAATAAAGACACCTACTCTCATTATTAAATTTATAGATTATTAATAATTTAAAAATTGCGCTTAGACACCGATTAGACCATATTATAGATTAAATAAATTAAAAAAATTAAAAATTAATTTTAATACCTCTTGGAATTTTCTTAATAGCTTTTCTCCTTTTCAACGATGATACCTTATACAACCCATTCAGATTTACAGAGGATTCTTCAAAATCGATTGCATCCAGAATTCGCTTACCTTCCATAGATCTCACAATTATTGTAGAATATCCCTCCCTTGAGCCAACTGAACCAACAGAAATATCAGCAAACCTAGCTGTGAAATCATGGCAGAATTTGCAGTTATATCTGACAGCTACATCCAAATCTGACACATTGATAGAGTGTATTTTATCATCCATCTTAACGGTAAATTTGCCCCTACTAATCTGAATCTTTTTAGCCTCATCGATATCTATTCCTAATATTTCCTCAACCCTATTCCTTAAAGCATCATAGTTAAAACTTTCAAAACAGAACAACCCCACTATCATTAGTTTAATAACATACCCCACTATCATTAGTTTAATAACATCACCGAAAAGATTTAACTGTATTTTTCTAGCTGCCTTCACACCGCATGGGTGGCAACAATCATTATTTTCCTAAACCCCGATTTAACAGCTTCTTTGAGCTTGGACATCATTGGTACGCTAACGTACTTTGTACCCTTTGCCTCAAGAATGTCTTGATACGATTTGGCTATTGATGGCACTGCATCAAAACCATCTTTTTTCATTGCCACTATTGCACACTCATAGCCCATTTCAAGACCCTTTTGGAGAATTGATGACACCATTCCACCATCCTGACCTTCAATGTGCGACCTTCCAGCAGTAACTTCCAAATATTTTCCAATGAGATCATCCTTCTTTCCATCAAGAAACTTCATCTCAACGATTCTTTCATCAAGAGGTGTTACTGGGCAGATGTCGTAACACAATCCCTTCTTACCGCAACTTATTACGTTCTCATGCGTTAAAACACAACTTCCAACCATGCGTGGTGTCTCGTTTAGAACAATGTTCTTACAAAATGAACTACATGCACCGCAATACGTGCAAAAACCATTTTTTATAACATCCTCCTCCAACTCTAAAAACCCATACAAATCACCTTTTTAATTAATAATAATTAAAAATCTTACATTATAAACTTTTTGCTCAAAAATATTATATTGCTGGAAAAAATCTATAATTAATTTGGTATTATATTATTAGTTACAAAATTTAATAAAAATTTTAAGAAGATTAGAAATTAATAAAAAAATAAGATAACATCTTTAAGCCTATAAATCACCTAAATCTCTTTATTTTCTTTACGTAATCCCTTATAATTTCCTTTTCCTTTACACTCACATATATAACGTTTATAACACTAAGTAGGTCACCTTTTTTCACTTCTCCATCTTTTATTGGAAAGAATATTACTTCATCCGCCACTCTTGTAGATTCGACATGTTTTGGGGAGCCTGCTTTATGGATTCCAAGTACAACGCCTAATGCGTGCCTCATAAAACTACATGGAAATGCTATAGCACCTCCAGGAAACTCAACTGGCTTAATCTTTATATTTACGCTCTCATCTTTTTTAACTGTCTTATCCTCATCTGCAATAGCCATTACCCATTCTGCAACCCCCGAAACCCTATACCCGTAGGGCTCAAGTTTTTCGGTTAAAGTAGCAAATTCACCACCTATTCTATCTTTCCAGAAAACAAACCTAACCTCCTCCATGCCCATCCCCTGAAACAATAATTATCAATTCTTGAAAAACTTTTTTATTTACTAATCTTGTGCAGTAAATTCAAGCAAAAGAGATAAAAATAAGATACCAAACGAAGGTATATGTACTTGTATCCGAAAGAAATAGTGTCTGACATTTACGTCAGCCGATTAGGCGGTTTTAGCTACGAGATGGATAGGAATGAAATCGGAATTAATGCAAAGGCAATTGAAGTAAACACATCTATAATAGCCAATGAGACCTTTGCGAAACTTAAGTTTTTTAATGAGTGTAAACCTTACTTCCTAAGAGAAACGTTCAAAATTGTTGGAATCGAAGAATACATGGATTGTTATGAACTCTCAAAAAATGGTGAGGTTGTTTTGTCTGAAGAATTGGAGGACAAGTTTGGAAAAAATGAGGGCAAGGAAGTTATAATTAACACGGTTGAGAGTTTTAGGATAGACGGTGATTACACAAAGATTATCAAAGCTTTTAGAAGAATATGGAGTTCAGAAAACTTAATAAGAAGGAATTAAAGACCATTTTATCTGCCTTTAGGGCCAATGGGTTTGAATTGGATGATAAAGAAGTTGTTGTTAGAGAAGTTGCACAAAAACACAAAAAAATTAAAGAAGTACTGCTACTTTCTAGAGACCTACTGAATTTTTTAAACAATCCAGACAAAAATTTAAGGGATAAATTGGTTTTTGCAGGAATAAAAGTTGGAGAGGTTGGCAAGAGATTTAGATTCTCACTGGAGGGGAGCTACTATATTGCAAGGAAAAAGAGAAAGAGAGTTTACGTGAACGATAGGGGAGAAATGCTCTTTTTGTATGGCAGAGATATTTTTTCCGCATCCGTTGTAAAAGTTACGGATGATGTTAGGGAAAACGACGTAGTGATGGTTTGCAATAGGGATGGTGATGTCTTGGGGATTGGTAAAAGCAGGTTTAATGCTGAGATTATGCGGAGTGTTGATGAAAATAGGGTAGTCGTTGAAAATTTAGTTGATAGAGGAGAGTACCTGAGGAAGAAAAGATTGTACGATGCTTATTAAAATCGTTACATCATACCGCTACGCTTCTTTTTTGTACAATTAAACAATCTAAAACTAAAAATAAAATTAATTTAATACTAACGCATCTAATTTCTTGCTTATTTTACATCAATCCCAAAGCTGAAAGTTCTTCAGCAATCCTTTCAACAGCTTTTTGGGCATCCTCAGGATTTTTTCCACCAGTAACAACCATCTTTCCAGAGCCAAATATCAAAACAACTACTCTTGGTTTGTCAAGCCTGTAAACCAATCCAGGAAACTGCTCAGGCTCATACTCGATGTTTTCCAAACCCAAACCAATAGCTATTGCGTTTAAATTTAAATCAACCCCTAAATCAGCTGATGCTACGATGTTTTGTACCTTAACTTCAGGCTCCAAAATGACGGGGAT
Organism: Archaeoglobales archaeon; assembly: GCA_003662995.1. Taxonomy (GTDB): domain Archaea; phylum Halobacteriota; class Archaeoglobi; order Archaeoglobales; family Archaeoglobaceae; genus B5-G16. The sequence continues at coordinate 30,059 of QMZC01000018.1, read as the reverse complement.
GCCAAGCTTGTTTATAATCTTAACAACCTGCCTTACAGCCCTATTTGCATCTTCAACACTCTTCGAACCAGTACAAACAACCTTACCACTCCTAAAAACGAGAGCTGCTGCTTTTGGATTTTTAGTTCTTAAAACTAAACCAGGGAATTGCTTTGGTTTGTATTCCGCATCTTTAATCTCCTTAGCAATCTTGTTCAGGTCGATGTTCTCCCCTATTTGGGTTGAAGCAACCACGTTTTCAATTTTGATTTTATAATCCTTCACCCTATCACCTTACTAAAAGAGTTTATAAACTATATAAATACTTTTGGTTGCATGCAGAAAATTATCAATTTATTTAGGGAAATGAAGATGAAACGATTTATTTTGTTCATATTGTTAGCCAACGTTTTAGGAACCATTTACGGTTGGTATTATTATGAGAGTCAGCTATTAAACAGCCCGTATTACCTTTGGATGTTCATTGCAGACTGTCCAAACTCAACCTTATTTTTTTCTGTATCCCTTTTTCTGATGATTAATGGGAAAAAGAACAATTTTTTTAATTTCTTTGCATCAGCAAATCTGATTAAATACGGAATTTGGACTTGCTTTGTTTTGCTTTTCCATCGTACCTACTTTTTTGCGGTAAATTTTAATCTGTACTCCGCAATGTTTGTAACTCATGCTTTACTCATTGTAGAAGGGATGCTGCTTGCATACGCAACTCGATTTAGTAAATATGCATATCTAACATTGCTCTGGTTTCTCACAAACGATTATTTGGATTACTTTGCAAACACTCACCCTTACATGCCGGAGGAGGGGATTGAGGTGGTTGAAATTCTGACTTTCTCGTTAACAATAATATCGTTCATAATCGTTTACGTATTGGCAAAGCATTACGAAAAGTCTATCTTACTTTCTGATTGATGGCAGTTATGAATGCCAAAAAAGCATTGGAGATTTCAAGGAAGGTCAAAGAAAATGTAAAGAAATCCATTGAGAAAGTTGAAGATAAAGGCGTTACCGTTGGAATGGGTAAAGACGGAACGCCAACAAAAAAAATTGACAAGGTTGCTGAAGATGCAGCGTTGGAAATTTTGAGAGAGTACGACGTTAAGGTTGTGAGCGAAGAATCAGGAGTTGTTGGAGAGGGAGATGTAATCGTTGCTTTAGACCCCATAGATGGCACATTCAACGCATCAAGAGACATTCCAATCTACAGCTTGTCTTTGTGTTTCTCAAAAAGCGAATACTTCAAAGATGCTTTTTTTGGCTACGTTTATAACCTCGCCACCGATGTGGAATATTATGCCAATAACAAGGCATACAAAAATGGAGAGAGGATTGAAGCGTCAAATGAGGGTAGCATATACTGCAATGCGATAGTTTACTATCCAAAAAAGGATTATGGTTTTAAGAGGATTAGGATTTTTGGTAGTGCTGCATTAGAGCTTTGCTTTGTGGCAGATGGTAGCGTTGATTGCTTTATTGATTTGAGAGGCGACAAAGGATTTTTGAGGATATATGATGTAGCTGCTGGTGCTTACATTGCAAAGTGTGCAAATGCAGTTGTTACGGATTTGAAAGGCAATAGTTTGGATAATAAGCAGTTTACAATGGAAGAAAAGTTGCATGTAGTTGCCACCAACAAAATTCTGCATGAAAAGTTAATCAAGTTGTTCTAATTGTGACAATATTGCAAATCACGTTGGAGTTAAGCTTAAACTTAAATATCATCTTGCCTTTACTAAGTTATGCGTGCGGTTACCCAAAACAACATTGATACAAGGATTGTTGAAACTTTGAAAAAACATCCCCACGGTTTGTCAACATCTCAAATTGCTAACCTTACGGGATTAAATAGAATGACTGTATCGAGACACTTAGAAATTCTAAAAGCAAGGGGCTTTGTAGATTATAGGCCTATAGGCCCTGCAAAACTTTGGTATCTGTCTGAGAATTATTTAGAGGCAAAGTATATAATTCACGAGGCTGAAAAGCCATATATACTTAGAATGCTAAAGAGTGAGGAATCCGAACCGATAAGAAAGAGACTGGGCGATTTTATTTCTTTACACCTTTTCAGGCTTGAAAGGATGGCGTTAATCCTAATGAGTGGTGCTGACAGTATAATGTTCAGAATTGGTCAGGAAATAGCCAGAGAAGTGTCTCCAGAAATTGTAGAAAGTGGTAGCAATGAGGACATATTTAACGGATTAGCTAAAATTTTTGAGAAACTCAGAATTGGCATTCTTGAGCTTGAAAAGTGTAGAGATGATGTTGTTAACATTAGAATATACGAGTGTGTGAGTTGCTCAGGTATGCCAAACATCGGTAAGACTGTATGTTACTTTGAAGGTGGATTGATGGCTGGAACTTAAAAGACCAGCATTTGCAATAGAAACGAAGTGCTGGGGGACTGGCTACGAATACTGTGAGTTTGATGTTCGTTTAGATAAAAAATTGTAGATTATTAATTAAATTAAAAAATAATTTAGAAAATCTTATTAATTCACAAATTATTCTACTTTGTTCTTATGATAATCAAAAGTGAACAGCAAACTTAAATTCATGAATGATAATGTTAAATTGGGTGCTTAAGATGTACCAGTTTGTTCTCTACCCAGACATTGATTTGTGTCTCGGATGCAAAACGTGCGAGATTGCTTGTGCCATTGAGCATTCAAAGGGAAAAGATTTGGTTTCAGCTGTTTTGCAAAGAGTAAAACCGCACATGGATGTCGTTTATGTTGGAGTTCCGGTTCCGATGAATTGTAGGCATTGCGACAATGCCCCATGCTTGGAAGTTTGCCCAACTGGGGCTATTGATAGGGTAAGCAAGGATGGACCAGTGGTTATTGACACATCGAGGTGCATAGGATGTAGAAGTTGTGTTGTAGTTTGCCCTTATGGGGCTATAAAGTTTGAAAAAGTGGCTTACAAGTGTGATCAGTGCAACGAGAGACTTGCAAATGGATTGATGCCAGCTTGTGTTGAAGCTTGTCCAGTTAATGCTTTGAAGTTTGAAAGAGTTGAAGAGATTGCCAAAAGAGAGAAAGTTGAGGCGGCAAAGAAGTTTGTTTATGCGAGAGAGGTGGAGAGAGAGGCTAAGGAAGAGATATCAAAAACAACAGCCACTTTTAGAGATTTGATTTGGGTTATGGGGTGATTTTATGGATAATGTGGAAAAAAGTTTTGATCCTGCAGCTTTGGAGATGCTCGAAATAGTAAAGAAGGAGGGTTATGAGACTGCTTGGAAAAGGCTGGAAAAACAACAGCCCCAATGTGGTTTTGGATTGCTTGGTGTTTGTTGCAGAAATTGCACGATGGGGCCTTGCAGAATAAATCCATTCGGTGATGAGCCTCAAAGAGGTGTTTGTGGTGCAACTGCAGACGTGATCGTTGCAAGAAATGTTGACAGGATGATCGCTGGTGGAGCTTCGGCACATTCCGATCATGGAAGAAGACCTGCAATACTTCTAAAGGAAGTCGCTGAAGGGAAAAACAAAGATTATCAGATAAAGGATGTTGACAAGCTTAAGGCTGTGGCTCAAAAACTTGGTGTTGATGTGAATGCGGAGGTTAATGAAATAGCATTAAAGGTTGCTGAAATTGCTTTAAACGATTTTGGTAAGCAGGATGAAGAGCCGATAAAGTTCTTGATGGCTTATGCTCCTAAAAAAAGAATTGAGTTGTGGAAGAAGGTTGAAGAGGTTTTATCGACCAACGCAAAAATCAAGATACTGCCAAGGAACATAGATAGGGAAGTTGTGGACATAATGCACAGAACACACATTGGTGTTGATAACGAAGCTTTGTCGTTGTTGGCTCAGGGCATCAGGGCTGCTTTGGCAGATGGTTGGGGTGGTTCATTGATTGCAACAGAATTTCAGGATATACTCTTCGGAACGCCGATGGTTAAGGAAGTTGAGGCAAATCTTGGCATCATTGATCCAGATTACGTAAACATAGTTGTCCATGGACACGAACCTGTGTTATCTGAGAAAATTGTTGAGGTGGCTGAAAGCGAGGAGATGCAGGAGAAGGCAAAGCAAGCTGGTGCTAAGGGAATAAACCTCATGGGTATGTGTTGTACGGGCAATGAAATTTTAATGAGACAAGGAGTGCCGATAGCAGGAAACATTCTGCATTCAGAACTTTCTATTATCACGAGAGCAATAGATGCGATGGTTGTTGATGTGCAATGCATCTTCCCGGCTTTGGCGGAGTTGGCTGACTGCTTCCATACCGCGTTTATTTCAACCAGCGAACAGGCTAAGTTTGAGAAAGGCATACACATTCAGTTTGAAGAAGATAAAGCTATTGAGACTGCAAAGAAGATAATCGAGAAAGCCATCGAAGCTTACAGCAAGAGGGACAAATCCAAGATTTACGTTCCAAAACAGAAGAGCAAGGCTATTGTTGGTTTCAGTGTTGAACAGATACTGAAGGCTTTAGGTGGAAGTGTTAAGCCGATTGTAGATGTGATAGTTGAAGGTAAAATTAAGGGGGTTGCTGGAATCGTTGGTTGCAACAATCCAAAGGTTAAGCAAGATTACTTCCATGTAACTTTAACCAAAGAATTAATTTCAAGGGATATTCTTGTTATAGGCACGGGATGCTGGGCAATAGCTGCCGCAAAAGCTGGATTGATGACGATGGATGCTGTAAACCTAGCAGGAGATGGACTGAAAAGCGTGTGTCAGGCTTTAAACATTCCTCCCGTCTTACACATGGGCTCGTGTGTTGACTGTTCGAGAATGCTCGTTTTGGCTGGGGCAATCGCAGATTACCTAAACGTGGACATCTCTGATCTACCATTGGTTGGATCCGCTCCAGAGTGGTATACTGAGAAAGCAGTCTCAATTGGAACGTACTTCATAGCTTCCGGAATCCCCGTACATCTATGGCCTGTACCACCAGTATTGGGGAGTGAGAAAGTCACTAAGATTTTGACTGAAGACGTGAAAGAATTGCTTGGTGGCTATTTCTTTATAGAGGGTGATCCAATAAAAACGGTTGAAAAAATGGAAGAAATAATAATGGAGAAGAGGAAAAAACTTGGAATCTAATTTATTTTTCGTTTTTTGTATCAGATGATTGAATTAAAAGGTGATTAAATGAAATTCCTCATAAACTCTTTGCTTGAAATTCAGAATAAGCATGGCTATCTGCCAAAAGATGAAATGGAAAGAATTTCTGTAGAGTTCAACGTTCCAATAAGCAGGATTTATAGCATAGCAACCTTTTACAATGCCTTCTCACTAAAACCCGTTGGGAAGCATGTTATTCATGTATGTAAAGGAACTGCTTGCGTTATGGGAGGTTCGGGAGTTTTTGAAGACACCTTAAAACAACTGGGAATTCTGGATGATGAAGATTTTACGTATCAGCCAATAAGGTGCTTTGGTGCCTGTAGTTTAGCTCCAGTTGTTGTTATTGACGGCAAGGTTTACGGAAAGATGACTGTGAGCCGTTTGAAGAAAATGGTGCCTAAGCTGTTTGAGGATAAGGATAAGACATCAAAAGGGGATGAAGATGCTCGATAAGCTTAAAGAAAAAGGGATTGATGAGTTGTATGGCGATAGAATTGCTGTTGGAACCTCAACCTGCGGTGTAGCTGCAGGAGCTTTGGAAGTTTTGGAAGTTTTAGCTTTAGACGATACGAAAAACGTTGTTGAGGTTGGTTGTTTGGGTTTTTGTTCTGCAGAACCCTTAGTTTATGTGCAAGAAGACGGAAAAGCAGCTTTAGTTTACAGAAATGTAAAGAAAACTGAAAAAATTGAAGAAGCTGAGATTTTAGGATGGTTCTACCCTTGGGAGTTTTCACCACTGAAACTTGAGCATCCCGAGTTGGAAGGCTATAGAGAGTGTCCAAGGCTAATAGAGCATCCATTCTACAGAAAGCAGGTAAAGATTGTTTTAAGGAATTGTGGAATTATTGAGCCCTTAAGCATCAACCAGTATGTAGCGATGGGCGGCTATTGCGCTTTACAGAAAGTTCTTGAGAAAAAGCCTGAAGATGTTGTTGAAGAGGTGAAAAAATCGGGATTACGTGGTAGAGGTGGAGCGGGATTTCCCACAGGTTTGAAATGGGAGATAGCAAGAAAGAATGAGGGTGAGAAATACGTGATCTGCAACGCTGATGAGGGCGATCCTGGAGCGTACATGGACAGAAGTGTGCTTGAAGGAGACCCGTTCAGCGTTATAGAGGGCATGACAATTGGAGCATATGCAATAGGTGCTGAGTTGGGGTTTGTTTATGTAAGAAACGAATATCCATTGGCTGTTAAAAGGATTGAAAAGGTGATTGAAATTGCAAAGAAATACGGCTTTCTCGGCAAGAACATCATGAATACAGATTTCTCATTCGATATACACGTTGTCAGAGGGGCAGGAGCCTTTGTTTGTGGTGAGGAAACGGCTTTAATAGCATCTATAGAAGGTTACATCGGTGAGCCGAGAATTAGACCGCCGTATCCAGCAGAAAAAGGATTGTGGGGAAAGCCAACGGTAATAAACAACGTTGAGACTTGGGCAAACATCTCTCCCATAATACTTAATGGCTGGAAATTTTTTGCATCGTTAGGTACTGAAAAGAGTAAGGGGACAAAAGTATTCTCATTGGTTGGCAAAGTCAAAAACTCAGGACTTATAGAAGTCCCTATGGGAATAAGCCTTAGAGAGGTTGTTGAAGAGATAGGCATGGCTGAAAACGTAAAAGCCGTTCAAACTGGTGGTCCCACTGGTGGTTGTGTACCTAAAAATCTGATGGATGTGGCTGTTGATTACGAAGAATTAACAAAACTTGGCTCAATCATGGGTTCAGGTGGAATGGTTGTGTTAGACAATGCTACATGCATGGTGGATGTTGCGAAGTACTTCCTCGAATTTTCAAAGATTGAGTCTTGTGGAAAATGTGTGCCTTGCAGATTGGGTTTGGCAGAGATGGTAGATATAATAGAAAGAATAACAAAAGGTGAAGGGAGCTTGAACGACCTTGAAGAACTTGAAAGGTTAGCAGATGTAGTGGCAAATACATCACTTTGCGGATTTGGAAAGACTGCACCAAACCCCCTGTTGACCACATTGAGATATTTCAAAGAAGAATACGAGGAGCACATAAAAGGAGTGTGCCTGGCAGGAATTTGCAGGGCTCTTGTAAGATACAGGATTGTTGAAGACAAATGCACAGGCTGTGGTTTGTGTAAGCTGAATTGTCCCGCCGATGCGATTGAAGAAGTTGATGAAGTTTACAAAATAGACGATAAAAAATGCATCAAATGCGGTTCATGCTTTAACGTTTGCAAGTTTGAAGCAGTTGAAAGATGGTAGGTAATTGTAGGTGGTGGCAATGGCAATAAAAATTGAAGTTGATGGAAAAAATTACGAAGTTAAAAAGGGCAAGCTCCTTGATGTTTTGATTGACTTAGGTTTTGACATTCCACACCTCTGCTATCACAAAGCCATTGGAAGTTATGGTGCCTGCAGACTTTGTTTGGTGGAGGTTAAAGAGAATGGAGATGGATGGAGAATAGTAACATCATGCTCTACAGACGTCAAAGAAGGAATGAAGGTAAGAACAAAATCGCAAAGAATCTGGGAGTTAAGAAAAGGAGTTGTTGAATTGCTTGCAAACCACACGTCATCGGAAATTGTAAAAGAACTTGCATCTCTGTACAAAATAGAGGTTAAAGGAGATAAGAAATGTGTGCTGTGTGGTTTGTGCGTCAACGTTTGCAACCTCATTGGCATTTCAGCAATTTCATTTGAAAACAGAGGCGTTGAAAGGAGAGTAAACGCACCATTTGGAATTCCAACAGAATTCTGTGTTGGTTGTTTGGCATGTACAAATCTCTGCCCAACTGGGGCAATTAGGTTTGAGAATGGTAAGTTGATGGTCGGAGATAGGGTTTTGTCAGAACATAAACTACTGAGATGTGTGAGGTGTGGAAAGGAAGTTTTGACTGAGAGACACTATGAAAAACTGGGTGTTAAGGATATTCTTTGCGAAAATTGCAAGAGACTGATGCAAGCTGAAAAGTATTTCAACAGTAAACAACTTTGATGGTAAAATTTTAGATGGCTTTTACCCTCTTTTTTAAAGCTGGTGGTCTAGGTTTCATCAAAATTCTGTTACCACACCTTGTACACTGAATTAAATTTCTTTCCAAATCCACATCAACTTCTGCCCCGCAAACAAGGCAGATGTAGCTCATTTACACACCTGATCAACGATTTTCATTGCTGATGTTCTTGGGATATAACATCCACCAGCAAACTTATAACCACAACTTTTACACTCCCAAATTCCAGTTCCAATTCTTTTTACTGCTGTTTTGCCACACCTCTTACAAACATACTTCTTTTTCTGCATCTCTTCTATTTTGATGAGGCTCCTCCTTACCCTGACACCGTACCTTGCCCCAAATCTACCTGCTGATTTTACCTTTTTAGTTGCCATCGATTTGCTAACATTCCAACAGCATTTAACGTTTACGCATGTTTAAATGTAAGAGAAAGATATGATGGGAAAGATATAACCATCCAAAAATTTATTAAGCTGAAGAACGTCTTAAAAACATTAAAAATAAAAGGTGGAAATAATGAGGTTCTTTGTTATAGGATTTGGTCAAGCAGGTGGGAAGATCCTCGATTTATTCATTGAAAATGAAAGAATGAGAGGAGCAGACACAAGAATGAGATCTTTAGCCGTAAATACGGCGAGAACAGATTTAATGGGCTTGAAAAACGTGGCAATGAAAGACAGAATTTTAATAGGTCAAACGATTGTTAAAGGTCATGGAGTTGGAACGGACAACAGATTGGGAGCTAAAATTGCTCAGGAAGAAATTGAAACGATCTTAAATGCCATAGATGAGCGTGGCACTCATGAAATTGATGCTTTTCTTATAATTTCAGGATTGGGTGGTGGAACAGGAAGTGGCGGATCACCTGTTTTGGCTAAATATCTTTCGGAAATGTATTCCGAACCCGTTTACGCAATTGGGATTTTGCCAGCTCCTGAAGAGGGCAAGCTATATTCACTAAATGCGGCAAGAAGCATGATTTCGATGTTGAAGTATGTTGATAACCTAATCTTAGTTGATAACGGTGCTTGGAAGTTTGAGGGTTTGAGTTTAAAGGAGTCTTTTTCCAAGATCAATGAGGAGATCGTGAGGAGGTTGGCTGTTTTGGCAAGAGCTGGAGAGCCGGTTGAGGAAGGCCTAGTAGGAGAGATGGTTGTAGATAGCTCTGAGGTCATCAACACTTTAAGGGGTGGAGGGATTTCATCAATAGGTTATGCAACCTCAAAAGCTGAGGAAAGAAAAAAGGGAAGATTTTCGTTCTTCAAGAAAAAAGAGCAAGAGTTGGAAGAGATAGAAAACGATAAGCCGTTAAAAATCGCATCGTTGGTTAGGAGGGCTGCCCTAGGAAGATTAACAATTCCGTGCAACATAAGAAGTGCTGAAAGGGCTTTGGTGTTGATTGCTGGACCTCCCGATCATTTGGACAGGAAAGGTTTGGAGAAGGCCAAGCTTTGGCTAGAAGATCAAATAGCTGGAGTTGAGGTCAGAGCTGGAGATTATCCGACAAGAAAAACAAAGCATGTGGCTGCATTAGTTTTACTTGCAAACGTTACCGAGATACCTAGGGTTAAAGAATTGCAGAGGTTAGCTGCTGAGGCAAAAGAGGAAGTGGAGATTGCTGAAAGGAGCAGAATAGAAAAAACACTAGCTTTGTTTGATGAAGATATAGAACCCCTCATTTGAGGTGGTCAAATGAAACTGAAAATACCACTTCTTTTTGTTTTCTTACTCTTTATTGTGCATCCTTGTTTAGCTGCTGTTCACCTGAATGCAAGTGATTTTGCTGATCCACATCCCGTTGTGGAGCCAAAGAAGGATTATTATAGGGAAGGCGATGAAATTAGTTTGAACTACACGATTGCCCCAAAAACGGATGCGGATGCCACAGACGTGGATGGTAGATACTACGACTTGCACACATCTTTAAACTATCCTACTTTTACAGTTGTAATTGCATATAGAAATGGGGGTATACTTTACCCAAGCATAAAACCCTGGGAGAAAGATGTAAGTATAGAAGTTGGAGATTGGGAAGATGGACTGGATAATATTAAGGTGGAATTAAGCGGCAAAATCCCGGCCCCCCAAACGAGGTTGGAAGAAGTATCAATTCTGTGGATAAACGTTAGCGATGCGGATTATGACGTTTTACCACCGGTAAAAGTCAAAGTCATCGATTTCAATAAGTTTACAGACGATATAAATTCATTAAAATCAAGGTTGAAAGAATTGGAAGATAGATCCAAGAATTTGGATGAAATGGGGGCGGATGTTGTTGACGCAGATAAGATTTTAAAATCAGCATCTGAAGACTTGGACGATGCCGAAAGCTACTACAAAGATGCAAATTACTTGAAAGCCGATGAAAAACTCAAGGATGTTGAAGAGGAGTTAAACGATGCTGAAAAAGAGTTAAACAAAGCTGAAGCTGAATACTTGTACGACACTGCTCAGGAAAAACTTAATGAAGTTCAACTCTTAATCGTCCAATTTGAATATCTGCTTCAGCAGGCTAAGAGCGAGAATATCATTGTCACACTTTACGAGTTCAACTTAACGAAAGCAAAGAGTGATTACAACATACAACTTGATAGGGTGGAGAAAGTTAATGATTATATTGAGGAGGAGGAGTACGATAAAGCTAAGGAAAAGGCAAATGATGTGATAAACGCCACTGCAGACATAAAGACATATCTTGAAGATAACATTGCAAAAATCAAGGAACTGGTTGCCGCACAAACAACTACACCAACTCCATCCCCCTCACCCTCTCCAACCCAATTTCCGTTCGACTTTAGCTTTATAACAAAAAACGTTTACCTTATCCTAAAAGTTGTTGCAGCAATCGTTTTAATTGCAATTGCAGCATTTGGTGTTTACAAGGGAATAGGAAGATACAGACGGAGAAGAAAGTGGGACGAGCTTAAATGAAACTAGTGGTTGCTCTAACGGGTGCATCCGGTCAGATTTACGGTGTTAAAGCATTGGAAATTTTAAAGGATAAAGATGTTGAAACTCATCTGGTAATTTCAAATTCGGCAAAAATTACAATGGAAGTTGAAGGCTACGATTTTGAACGCATAAAATCTTTGGCAACCCATTTTTATGAGGAGAACGATTTGACAGCACCGATTTCGAGTGGAAGTTTTAAGCATGATGGAATGTTAATTGCACCATGCAGCATAAAAACAGCATCAAGCATAGCATACGGGATAACAGATAATTTGATTAGTAGAGCAGCAGATGTTTGTTTGAAAGAAGGTAGAAAACTCATTTTGTTGATAAGGGAAACACCGCTACACTACGGACATCTAAAAACACTAACAAGGCTTGCAAAGATTGGAGCCACAATAATGCCTCCCATTCCAACTTTCTACACCAAACCGAAAAGCATAGATGAGATAGTAAGTCACACTATTTTAAGGGCTTTGGAGATTTTTGGAGTTGATGTTGATTATCCGAGGTGGAGAGGGGCGAGATTTTAAAAACTCAGCAAATTGTCCAGATTTAGCAAAGTTCCGTCTAATAGAATTGCCTTTGCTGTTTTGTAATCCCACTTTTTAAACATAACACCTGCTGGCTTCTCAATGTTCACGGCTGTTGATGCGCAGAGATCATTAAATGCTGGCATTACGAGCAAATCTTTTTTATCACCACCTATCTCCACCTTACCCTCTAACCAGACCCTCTTCTTTATCCCTCCGACACTATCTATTAATAATATTGAAGGGTGTGCGTGGGCAAAAATCAGTTTTTTAGCCTGTAACACATCATCGCTTGGATTTGCGTGTCCATGAAAAAGCCCGTATTTTCCAACTCTTATCCCTCTTGAACTTTCCAAGTTGACGTTAACATCGAAGTTAATGTCGTGATTGCCCTTAACAACGATTAAATGCACCCCTACGGATTTGACAGATTCAATAAACTCTCTAACCTTTCCTTTTTTACCCAAATGCTTTAAATCACCAAGAACGATGAGTTCATCGCCCAACTCAGCAATTTCTAAAGCTTTCTCTATTACAAACTTATCAAAGAAATTGAACAATCCCAAATGCAAATCGGCTATTACAACCTTGTTTTTTAGTATCAATGCTGGTGTATTGGGAATTATCTTTATTCTCATTCCTGCAGTTCAAATTTAAATTGATTGACTCCACTTCTTTCCTTCTGTTCTCCTTCTCCCAACACTTCTTTTTCCACCTTATCAACGTAATCCACAATATCTATCCCAACTTCCTTAGCCATTATCAATGCTACAACCTCTGCTGCCAAGAGATTGCTAAACTTTTCTTGCCTTTCGTTTATCATCGCAACCACTTCGCTATGGCTTTTTCCAATTTTTTCAGCAATTTTCTCTATTAGCTCATCGAACAGTGACGAGGAAAACAGCTTTTTTACATCGGGTTTGAAGTTAGGTTGAACTTCAATGGAATCCAGATCAAACAGTGGCCTAATTTTATCTTCACCACCTACAACCTTGTTCTTTGCAGCGTACTCCACAACCTTTTTGCTCGTGTCGTGGGAAAAGAACTTGAGATCAAAGGATAGAGTATGGATTAACTCGGATTTTGACATCTCCTTTTTGCCTTTACTTTTGTACGCAGCGGCTATAACCTTCTTTATCATTTATCCCAACCTCGCCCAGATGTTGCACGCCCCCTCAACACTGACCATGCACGGGCCCACTGGATTTTTTGGGTTACAGGCTTTCATAAACAAAGGGCAGTCTGACGGTTCGATCAAACCTTTCAAAACATCTCCACACCTGCAAGCCCTCTTTTTAGAATCTTCTTTAACCTCAAAATCTGTAAAAACATCTTCAAACGCCTTTAAAGCATCAAAATCCTCATATTTTTTCCTTATCTTTCCACCAGAATTTTTTACCACGCCCAATCCCCTCCACTCCCAACTTTGCCTCCTAAAAACCTCGTTCATAGCTTCTTGAGCTTTTAAATTGCCTTCATACTTTACAGCCCTCTTATACTCATTAAACACTTTGTTTTCCCCATTCTTTATTGCCTTAACAAGCTGATAAATTGCAAGCATGACATCTTCGGGCTCAAACCCCGCAATTACCTGCGGTATCTTATTCAACTTTTCATAAGCCCTAACACCAACAATTGTTGATACGTGTCCGGGATTTATAAATCCATCAATTTTTATGTTTGCTGATAACAAATGTTCGACTGCAGGAACAAAAAACCTGTGAGATGAAAACACATAAAAATTCTCTATACCATCCAAGATTGCCAAGGCTGTTGAGGGCATTGTTGTCTCAAAACCGATTCCAAAGTGTACAACAGGTTTATCGCTGATTTTAGCGATTTCTAGCGCATCAAATATGCTGTAAACAATTTTTATGTCGTATCCTTTTGATTTAAAATAAAAGAGGGATTTTCCTTCGAAAGGCACTCTAGCCATATCACCAAAGGTTGTAAAGATTATGTTTGAGCTTTTAATGAGGTGGAAAACCAATTGCAAATCGTAATCAGGAATAATGCAAACTGGACAGCCAGGACCACTCAACAACTTCAAATTTTTTGGTAATAAGCTCCTCAAATTGTACCTAGTTATAGTGTCCTCATGTGTGCCGCAGAGGTGCATAATTTTAATTTCGTCAAAGCCGTCCATCTCTTCCTTTATTTCCTCAGCCAGTGTAGAAATTACCTTAGCCCTCATAATTGCAAATTGCTTATCACGTCACTCCATACTTTATCGTACTCCTCAACTTCCCTACTATCAACCTTCTGAATCGCAAAACCCACGTGTACCAACACGTATTCTCCTATCTTTAAATCATCTATCAAGTCTATTCTAATCCTCTTCTTCGTACCCCTGAAATCTACCGTAGCGAAGGGATACTCGATACTTTCAACCTTCCCTATTACAGCGAGACACATAGAGTCCCTCCAAATATTTTAACCATTCATCAAATCCCAAATTTTCTTTTAAGTCCATCTTGATTATCTTGGCTTTCGGATTTAAATTTTTAGCATCTCTAATCATTTTATCCACATCAGCCTCAACAAATTCAGCCAATTTAACCTTGTTGATTACTATGACATCAGCAAGCCTGAAAATTTCCGGATGCTTGGCAATTACATCATCACCCTCCGTAACGCTAACCATAACAACCCTAACATCTTCGCCCAAATCAAAGTCAACTGGGCAAATCAAATTCCCAACGTTCTCTATAAACAAAATGTCAACTTCATCAAAATCTTCAATTTTGTGGTGGATGAGGTGGGCATCCAAATGACACTCTTTTCCGGTGTTTATAGCTTTAGCTTTCACTTTGTGTTTGGAAACTCTCTCGAAATCAGCCTTGCACACCACATCGCCGAGTATTGCCCCTATTTTGTAGTAGTTTAAGCTGTCAATTGTCTTCTCAATTAATAGTGTCTTTCCAGAGCCTATAGCACCCATTATGTTGATTGCTAGGATGTTGTTTCTCCTGAAAAACTCCCTGTTCTCTTTCGCATACCTCTTGTTCAAAGATAACACATCTATTTCTGCATCAACTTCGATCTTATGCATTATACCACCATTTCAACCTTTCTTATAATCATTTCCTTTCCACCATCAACCCCCACAAAACCCCCACACTCACAAACTCCAACAACCTCGTTATATTCCCTTCCACAAACACTGCATTTAATTTTTGGTGGAACAAATTCAATATTTAATTCTGCACCTTCAGCAATCGTTCCATTAGATACTGCCTCAAAACAGAATTCAAGCTGTTCGGGATTAATTAGCAGTAAATCACCGATTTCAATCTTTATCTTCGTTACTTGTTTAGCATTTTTTTCCTCAGCAATGCTCAATACATTTTCCAACAGGGCTGTAGCAAAGCTCATTTCATGCACATTGTTTATAAATCGGATTTGCTTAAAATGTTAACTAAACAAAACACTAAAAATTTTAAAAACGAGGAGGAGAGGCAACTTCATGCTGCTAAAGATCACTTTTCTTGGTACATCAGGAACAATTCCTAGCGTTAATAGGAATCCGTCTGCCATTCTAATTCAGTTTGGAGGAGAGAGAATTCTCTTTGATTGTGGTGAAGGGACCCAAAGGCAAATGATGATTTCTAGGGTTGGATTTAGAAACCTAAACAACATATTCATCACTCACTTACACACTGACCACTTTATAGGATGTTTTGGATTGATCGAGACAATGTCGTTGAATGAAAGGAAAAACAAGCTAACGTTCTACTCACCAAATGCAAAGTTTCTCGAAAGTTTGTTTAAAGTGTTTGGCTATCATTATCTTGATTTTCCAATAGAGGTTGTTGAGCTAAGAAATGGTGATGTTGTTGAATTCAAAAATTTCAAGGTTATTGCTTTTAAGACGGATCACATAATCCCAAGCTTGGGTTATGCTTTGGTTGAGAATGAGAGAAGGGGCAAATTCAATAGGAAAAGGGCTGAAGAACTTGGAATTCCTCCCGGTCCATTGTATGCAAAGCTTGTTAGGGGAGAAAGTGTGGAAGTTGGCGGCAAAATTATAACCCCTGATATGGTGATCGGTAAACCCAGAAGGGGGAGGAAGATCGTTTACACCGGGGACACAAGACCTTGCAGCAGAACGGTGGAAATGGCAAGGGATGCGGATGTTTTAATACATGATGCATCTTTTACGACAGATTTAATAGAATGGGCTATGGAGAGCAAACATTCAACTGCCAGAGAGGCAGCAGAATTGGCAAAAAAGGCAAACGCAAAAATGCTAATACTTACACACATCAGCGCGAGGTATTCAAAGGATACGTCGCCTTTGTTGAATGAAGCTAAAGAGATTTTTGAAAATACAGTAGTTGCAGAGGATTTTATGAGTTTTGAAGTCGGGTATAGCGATTAGTGTTAGTAAAAATGAAAATCAAACAGAGCAAACAAATTTTTAAACCCCTACATCATCCAACGAACATGGGAAAAGCTTGGAAGTTTGGTGATGATGTTGATACCGATGTGATTATCCAAGGGAAATACTTGGTCATAAACGAGCCTGAAGAACTTGCCAAGCACGTTTTTGAGAATGTAAAGCCTGAATTTGCTAAGGAAGTTAAAAAAAGTGACTTTGTTGTTGCTGGCGAGAACTTTGGCTGTGGAAGTAGTAGGGAGCATGCTCCAATAGCTTTGAAGGCAACGGGAATTGAGGCGGTAATAGCAAAATCCTATGCGAGGATTTTTTTCAGGAATGCCGTAAACATAGGCTTAAAGGTGTTGGAGTGTAGAGATGCGGATAAGATTGATGAGGGAGACGAGTTGGAAGTAGATTATTCAAATGGCAAGATTATTAACAAAACAAAGAATGAAGAGTATCCAATAAATCCGCTTCCAGAGTTTTTAAAACAAATTATGGAAAAGAGTGGCTTGGTTGAATTCTGCAAGGAGTTGTATGCAAAGTCTTCCTAGGGTTCCCAAGAACGCGAAGCAAAAGCTCCAATCACCTCAAACTTCTGAAAGAAATAGTTTTTAGGATTCGGAGCAGTTCGGTTAATTTTACTTTTCAGGAAAATGTTAAGATTACGTACCTAACAAACCAAGACCTCTGCTAAGAAAAGAGAGTGAGTAATCAATCTTTAATTCTTCAATATTTTCATTCACAATTAAATTCAAATCAACTTTATACTGATGCGCTGCCAGCTTGATATGTTCAATCTCTTTGACATTAAAACCCATCAAAGACGCAGCAACAGCATCGGCAGCTATAACATTATTACTTGCCACCATTACTCCATGCTTTATTGGCTTTGTCCTCATTTCCGATGAAGTCCCTCCAATAACACCATCTATTAGTGTCAAGGCTGGATTGAACAGTTTTAGCAAATCAACAAGCTTTTGATGGATTTTGAAGTGCATGTACATGGCTGGCTTCTTCAAAAAACCCATGTTGTTTTTGATGCCCAAAGTTACTTTTGTTAAACCATGAACCTTCATCTTTGGCAGGCTAACAAAAGGCTTATTCAAGGATTTAAAAGCTGTTTTTGCAATTGGCACATTTTTTAAGGATTTACCATTAACTTCAACCTTTATAAACTCTTCTTTGTTTAGGTTTACACATTCAGCAATCTCTTTAAGCTTAAAGGCTGAAAAACACTCATCTGCCGCATTTTTTCTGAACCCGCCTTCAGCTATTATCGGCTTAATTCCCCAATCTTTTAAAACCTTAACAACCGCCTTGATTATACTCGGATGCGTTATACAGCCATTCATCGGATCATCAAATTTCAGAAAATTGGGTTTAACAATAATTTCATCTTCAAGTTTGACATCAAACTGATCAAAAACCTCTTCGATGAATTTATCGACTTTGCCATAGTCTTCAATCTTACCAACGATTACCTTAAATTTCATGCTTGTATTTTTATCACAGACCATTAATATACTTGATTGAAGCTTAAGATTGATTGACGGAATAGAACGAATAAGTAAAAATTAAGATAAAAATAAAATTAACCACGGACTCGGCAATCTAATCAACTCTCCTTCGAAAGTGAGTCTGATGAGACACTAACGTAGAGATTCATGTACTTCAGCTTTCTTACTCAAGTTCCTACAACAGTTGGTGAAGGTGTTGAGTATTCGCTTGATGATTACTGACTGAAGATAAAATGACGTCTAAGCAGACGAAACTATCTTTATAACGTCATTGTGCTTTAACTCACTATCTTCAGCAATTCTCATCTTCTTTTTTGCATCAACCGCATAAATGAAGTGTTTTCCGATGTCCGTGTGGATTAAGTATGCTAATTGTCTTGCTGTTGTTCCTTTTTTAACGAGCAAAGCGTCTGGCAAAACGTCCCCTTTCGTATCCGTGTATTTGCCCTCATCTTCAACTGGGTAAACGACAATGTAGTCAAGCAAATCAAAAACAACAGAGTTTATAATCTTCTGCACCCCTGTATCACCATATTTTTGCATGTAGCTTTTAATAGCTTCCAACGCCTTCTTTTGTTTTTCATTCAACTCCTTTAACACTTCAAAATCTGAATCTCCGGGCAAATACTTAATGTAATCGTTTTTGGCTGCCAATCTCAAAACCAATTCGTATGCTGCTGAAGATGGAATAACGATTTCATCCATGTCCATTAAACTTTTAATCAACTCGTTTGGCGCCTTATCAGCCTTGTTTGCCGCTATAACCATCTTCATTCTCCTTTTTCTCAACTCCTTTGCAAACAATTCCAAATCTTCATAATTAAACTCTGAAACTTGTTTATTAACTACCCTTAAACTCTCCTTAACCTGCCACTCTTTAAACCCCAAGCCAGCAAGTTGCTCCTCTATAAACTTTGCTGGGTCTCTCCTCTCCATCTGAATCCTCCTAACTATCTTGTCCCAATTTTTTTTCAGAATGTTGAAAAGCCACATGTCCAATTCATGATACAAAAACTTCACATCTTCCCTTGGGTCTCTCTCACTAATTCCAACTTCATTCCCTTCAGCATCCGTTGAGCCTGATGCATCAACAACATGGATTATCGCCTCACTCTGCCTGAGGTTGTCTAAAAATTCATTGCCTAAGCCCCTTCCCCTGTGTGCTTCTGGCACCAAACCAGCAACATCGATTAGTTTTACAGGAATAAACCTCCATCCATCAATGCATTGCTTACATTCAACACCCAACTCTTTACAAACACATTCAGCCCTAACGTAACCCACACCAACGTTTGGCTCAATTGTTGTGAATGGGTAGTTTGCTATCTCAACATCAACAAGTGTGGCGGCTTTGAAAAAAGTAGATTTGCCAGCATTTGGCTTTCCAGCCAATCCAATCTCAATCAACTAAACCCCTCCTTGTGTAATCTCCACGCTTTCTTGTTTTGAACAAAAATTTTAGTTTGTCAATGTTTGTCTTTAAAAAAGATGCGTATTCTGGTGTAATCTCCTCTCTCCTCTCAAAGTATTCAATAATCTCCAAAGCCTCCCTCTCATCCTCACAAATTTCAAGATGGTCTAAAATGGTTGGAATTTTATCACCTTCAAGCTCATTAAACAAGTTAGGAAACATCCTTCTGAACTTCTCTTTCCTCCACTCCAACATCTTCGACCACTTGGTCATTTATTTTTGTGTTTTTGGTGTTTTTATCCTCAATTTCTTTAACTTTAACTTCACCTTTATCTTTTTCCTCAATCGACTCTTTTTCTTTTATTTCTACACTTTCTAAACTCTCACCATCTTCTACCTTCTCTAAAATGCCCTCCTCAGCTTTTTCGTCTTTGGTTTTTTCTACTTGCATTTCCAACCCTTCTGTTGGCAACTCAACGGTTGGCTTAATCCAAACCCCCTGCCTACCGATGATACTACCCTCAACACAGCACTTCTCTTCCATGTATACCTTTTCAGCTTTTATGTATCCCACAACCTCGCTTCCATTCACAATGTAAACAGTTCTACCCTCAACGGCGCCATGCACTTTGCAACCATCAAGTACTATGTCTTTACCCCTAACACTCCCAAAAATCTCACTGCTCTCAATGAGAACGTTTTTAGCCCTCAAATTCCCCAAAACCCTGCTTCCAACGATCTCCATGTCTTTGCGAGTCTCTATTTTCTCAATCGTTACAATGGAGTTTTCAGGAGCTATAAAAGGAGTTTCAAATTTTTCTTCTTCAAACAACTTTTCTATGTCTTCTAATCTCCCCAACCTCAAAAGCTCCAAGATGTAGAGGAATATGAACATTATAATTGGTAAGGGATCTTGAATTGTGATTAAACCCTTTGCCTCAAATCCATCTTTAATCCTAACGTTTCTACCAATCTCTAAATCACCATACACTGTTAGCTTCCCACCAATAGTTGTGAATTCTCCGATGTAGGCATCGTTGTTAGAGGTGATGTTGCCCCTTACATTACACCACTCCCCAACCCTAACTTCCTCGCCAATCAAATCTCCATCAATACTCGTCTTATCTCCAACAACGATCTTTTTTGCAATTACTCCATAACTCAAATTTGAATTTGCCCCTATTATTGCATCACCCTCAACCACAATGTTCTTTTCCTCGAACTTCGTATTCTCTGGAATCACGAACTTTTCTAGCATTATGGATTTGCTAACTCCATCCTTTATTACTTTTACCTATTGATGACATGAAGAGATAGAACAACAACACTAATAAATTTGGATTGAAACTATCCACAATGCAACTAAAACAGATTGGTGACAACGTATATTACATACCCAACCCTGTGAACATTGGAGTGATTGTGGAAGATGGTAATGCATTGATAGTAGACTCAGGGTTGGATAAAGAGGCAGGAAGGAAAATTTTTAAGCTGTTAAATGATCATGGGCTGACACTAAAAGCCATTGTTAACACCCATTCTCATGCTGACCACTTTGGTGGAAACAATTACTTAACCAACAAAACAAATGCTAAGGTTTATGCACCAGAAGTAGAAGTTGGAGTTATACAGTATCCCTACCTCGAACCATTTTATTTGTTCTCAGCACATCCCCCAAAGGATTTGATGGGCAAATTTCTGATGGCTAAACCGTCAAAAGTTGATTGTGTGATAAAAAACCAAGATACAATCGAATTTTGTGGACTAAAATTAAAAGTAATTCCTTTGCTTGGCCATTCACCAAACCAAATTGGAATTGAAGTTGAAAACACTTTATTTTGTGCTGATACGGTATTTTCCGAAAGTATAATCAATAAGTATAAAATTCCACTGTTTGTTGACATAGAAAATCAGAAAAAAACACTAAAGCTTCTTGAAAAAAGTAAGTATGACCTTTACATTCCATCTCACGCTGATGCAACTGATGACATAACAGATTTGATCAATGCAAACTTGAAAGTTATAGAAAAAGTTGAAAATTTTGTGTTATCAATTAACAAGCCAAAGACAACGGAGCAAATCTTTAAAGAGGTTTGCAGGTATTTTGGCATCAAAATATCAAATTTAGTGGAATATTACTTGATGGCTTCAACAATTAGAGCATATCTGAGTTATTTGTACAACGAGAAACAAGTTAGGGTTAAAGTTGAGGATGCCGTTTATTGGTATTAGTTAAGTTAGCAAATCTCTAAGGGAAACCGTTATATTCATGTAGGAATAAACAATAATAAGCGGTCGTAGTCTAGTGGCAGGACAACGGCCTCCCGAGCCGTTAGCCCGGGTTCAAATCCCGGCGGCCGCATATTTGATTTATTAAATCTTGGCTATTATGGGATAGTCCTTAAAAACTTCTTTGTATTTCTTCGCCATCTTGTGGTATTCCTTCCAGCTTCTTTCTATCAACTCTATCTCTTTATTGCTCAACTCTCTAACAACCTTTGCTGGAACGCCAATTATGAGTGAATTTGGAGGATATTCTTTCGATGTTACCAAAGAATTCGCTCCTACAACACTGTATTCGCCGATTACTGCTCCGTCAAGCACAGATGAATTCAATCCAACAACAACGTTATCTCCGATTTCGCATCCATGTAAGACAACGGAATGTCCGATTGTGCAACATTTGCCAATCTTGATTGGGGTGTGTACGTCCACATGCAACACAGCATTATCTTGAATGCTCGTGTATTCCCCAACTTTTATCGAATTTAAATCGCCCCTCAAAACCGCATTGAACCAAACACTCGAATTGTCTTTTAATTCAACATCACCAACAATGACAGCATTTGGCGCAATAAACACGCTTTCACCTATTTTGGGCTCCATGACACCAAGTTCAATTGTAGATTTTATGGTTTGTGTTTTTTGTTTTAGGTAACATACACAAAACATTAGTTTTATATTTATTTGAGTGGAGTAAAACCCATGAAGCTTGAGGTTGTTAAAATCGAGAATCCTGATTTGAAATACCAGATAATCGTTGGACAGGGGAACTTTGCAGTGTTTACATGCGATGACTTGTTCAAAGCTTTGTTGACGGCAGTGCCCAACATAAAGTGTGCGGTAGCGATGAATGAGGCTGCACCAAAGCTTGTAAGAGTTACTGGCAACGATGAGGGACTAAAGAAGTTGGCTGCGAAGAATGCTTTAGCTATTGGGGCAAGTCATGCATTTATAATTGTAACGTCAAATGCTTTTCCATTGAATGTTCTCAATACAATTAAACTGCATCCAGCGGTATGTAACATCTTTGTTGCCTCAGCAAATCCAATAGAAATCATTGTTGCCGAGACTGAGCTTGGCAAAGCTGTTTTAGGGGCAGTTGACGGGACAGCAGTAAACAAAGTTGAGAGCGATAAAGAAAAAGAAGAAAGGAGGGAACTTGTAGAAAAACTGGGATACAAATTAGATTAAAATTATTTAAGCTGCCTTTGCCAGCACTATTTCAATCGTTGAAACGTTAATGTTCCCCCTTTCTGAATTTAGCTCCTCTGTGTCTATTTTTATATCTTTAACACCAACGTTCGGCAGAAATCTGTTCCTCACTATCTCAGCCACATCCACAGCTCTGCTAATGGCTCTCCCTCTTGCCTTTACTACGACCTCATCAGCCCCCTCGTTAAACTGCGTAAGGGTTGCCAATACATAATTCATTACCGGTTTGTTTCCGACGTACACCACGTGCTCTGTCATTTTTATCACCCAAAAGGCAAAGTTTTGTTCGTTATTTAAACTTTATTAATGGCTATCGCAAAACACCAATCCAATCACTCTTTCCAATCTCTCTAAAATATCGTTTCAAAGCATTTTTTAAATTTTCAATTTCCCCAAATTTTGCTGAAACCGGATATACCCTTTCCAATTTAACTCCTAATTTTTCTGCTATCTTTTTTATGCAATCTGAATCCTCAACCTTGTCCATCTTATTTGCTGCCACGAATACTTCAATGTCAAACTCCCTCAGAAATTCGTACATCTCAACATCAACAGGTATCGCATTTCTCTTTTCCCATCTCTCGACAATTTCAAAAAACGATGAGGCATCCAAAACCTGTATTGCAGCAATAATTCTATCGTTTGTTTCTATATATCGCACAAAAAAGTCCTTAATTTTCTCATTTAGCTTTCTATCAGCCCTAATGTATCCGAATCCAGGTAAATCTGTAATTATCAAGTCTTTAAATCGAATTACGTTGGGTTTTAATGTTGTTCCAGGTTTTCTACCTCTCCGAACTCTCTTTCCAAAAAGCTGATAGAATAGGGTTGACTTTCCAACGTTTGATCTGCCTACTAAAACTATCTCCTTAACTTTCTTGTTTTTTCCGCTAAGGCCAGAGTCCGTAAAAAGCATTCAAAATTATAATCAGCACACCCGCAATCAAACCAAAAGCTACTACACTCTTTGGACTTATCCTGATCTGTGTTCTTTCCTCCTCAAAGTACCTCATTATACCTGCCGATGACATCAGAGGGGGGGCGGAGGATTTCTTTGATTTCCTAACCTTTGCCATGGTAAACATTATAGTCAAGTTGTATTTAACCTTAACTATGTTCAGAGGAATTTTGATTACCAAGGATGGTGATGAGCTGTTTGGAGAGTTAACAATAGATGATATGGCTCATTTTGAGGAAAAAAAGATTGATGACGTTGAGTACATAATTACACCGACCTTCTTTAACTCTCACGTTCATTTGGGAGATTCAGTGGCGAAGGATCCAGAATTCATGGAGTTAGAAAAACTAGTAGGTCCTTACGGTTTCAAATTCAAGGTGTTGGGTAAAGCGAGTAAAAAAGAGTTGGTTTCCTCTATTAAAAACTCGATTGATGTGGCTTTGAATAGTGGTACATCAGCTTTGGCTGAGTTTAGGGAGGGAGGGGTTGATGGTGTTAAATTACTAAAGGAAGCAGATGAGAAAAACGTTTGCGTAACTTTCGCTCGCCCCTCAAGTGTTGATGAGGCAGAATTGACCGTAGAATACAACATCGATGGATTTGGAATGAGCAGTGTTAGAGATCACGATTTGACTTTTTTGGAGGAGTTGAGGGATTTTGCAAGGAAAAATAGACTTATGTTTGCAATACATGCTGGAGAGAGAGATGATGGAGACGTTGAGGGTGCACTGGCATTGGAGCCAGACTTACTCATCCACATGAACAATGCGAGTATAAAAAACTTGAAAAATGCAATGGATGAGAGAATACCAATAGTTACTTGTTTGAGGTCAAACGCATTTTTTAATTTAATGAATCAAAAGAACTATCAGATTCTTTTGGATTATGAGAGATGGTTGATTGGAACTGACAATGTGATGATTTCATCACCAAACATGTTATCTGAAATGAACTTCGCCTCTTACATACTCAAAAGAGAGAAAAAAATTTTTCAAGCAGCTACAGCGGGATTTGACGTTTTTAGGTATAACCACGGCATAACAATATTCCATACCAATGGGAATTTGTACAGAGCAAACAGTCTTAGGAGTGTTGTGAGAAGGGCAAATACCAACGACATTCTGAAGATAATAAACAAAGAGTTGATAATTGAGTAAATTGGGTAAAATTATTCAAAAAGCATATATAGTATTGAGTGTTAATTTAAAACGGTGGTTGTATGGAACCAAGAGATATTGGTCTGGCTATTTTGATGGTTTTCTCAGCCGTAATGCTTACTTACAAGTGGCTATCATTGTATGACAACGTTGATGTAGCAGTAATATTCTTTGCATTCCTGCTAACTCTGTCGTTGGGTGGTTTGTTGATAAGCATAGAGCTTAGGATGCAAAAAATAATGGAGGAGTTCGAGAACACAAAGAGAGTTATAGCTGTAAACTCTGACAATCTGGAGGAGAGGATTGAGAACAAGATTGCTGCATACGTTGATGCTTTGGATGAAAGGTTAGACAGAATAGAGCGAAGGATGTATAGATAAGATGTATAGGTTATTGGGTGGTTAAGCAACATATGGGTTGACAATATATGGTTAACAATAATTAAAAATTTATTGAATTTGCACCTCAAAATCTCTTATTGTGAGTGACACGTTTATTTGAGTGAGGATTTGTAAGGTATTGGTGTTCTGATTAAATGAAAAGACCGTCGGATTATTTGTTTCTAATTTTACCATCACATCTTCCCATTTTCCATTAAATACGCCATCTTCGACAAGTATCCTTCCTGTACAATTTTTATACAGTCCAGAATTCGGGTTTAAGTTGGATTTAAATCTTAAGAAAACTATGCCATTTCCAGAGACTTCTTGAGGTTCTGATGTTAAATTATCTGCTATTAAATAGAGAATACCTTCTCTAAACCCATTCGATTTGTCTATATCCGGCTCCAATCGCGTTATGTTTTTGCCATATTGAAATATTCTGATTCCACCTTCTGAAAAAACGAAAGTTTGGTCAGGTATCAGAGTATTATGGGTTGATAGACTTACTTTAAACAACTTAAGTGTTAGTAGCAAAGGTGTACCATCACACACCATATTGATGTTAATCCAGCCACTTTGGTTGACGCTTAGCGTCGAACTCGTTGTAGTTTGGCTGAAAAACGTATCACCGCCACCCAGTTTAATAGACATGGCACTACTTCTGTTTTCATTGAGTGTCGAATAAACTGTAACTGTGCTTAGGAATTTGTCTATCAATTCTTTGTTATGTTGTATTTCTGCTCTTTTTTTAACAATTGGAAACCAATTAGATGCTAATACAGAAATGGACGTAACCAATATTGCCAAAATCAACATTATAGCTATTATCGGTGAAACTGCTTTGTCATCCATTCTATTAGTTTTGCCAATCGTGCCCATCACATCACCCGAAATACAACTTACACAAAACGAGTTTCTCATGAGCTATTGTTACCATTACACTATCTCCAACCACACTCTTGTAGATGATGAGCGTCTCTCCAAACTCCCAATAGTTGTTCCCATTACCCATCAACCTTCCAACCAAAACATCTTGAAAGTATAGGCTGCTGTTGTTAAAAGTGCATGACATAACGCTTCCATTGTCTATTACTATCCTTAACTTACTCAGCGGTATTGGGTCGCCACCTTCGTGTGTTATGATGAAGTTGCCGTTATCTTTACCAACAAAAGTTGCATATGGTATATCTTCAAAGCTTGGCATCAAATTGCTAACATTTGCCGATAGAACGGCAGCAAGTATGACAACTATTGCAAGTAAAAGCATCTCCCCAATGATTTCAGATACAGCTTTATCACTCATAATCCACCACCCAGTATAACCTCAAAAAGAATAAATGAAGAGAGCATAAACACGCAGACGTGTTTTAATCCATTGAGTATATGTCCCTTCTCCATTTGTCCAGACAGTATTCCTGAAAATAAAGCCAAAATTAGTGATATTCTGTACATCAATGAAAGACTACCACTTAGGTTAATTGGGACGTTTAGTTTTGCCAGACCAGCCAGAAATGAAGACTGCATACTGTATGCAGTATATAAAAACGTGAAAAAAGATACGTAAATTATGACAAGGTATGCGAATCCAGTGGTAAATCTGTCGCTCTTCATCTTTAATTCGTATTCAAAATCCTCTATTGATATTAACAGGATGTCTCTAACGTTCTCAGTCACATTACTTGCCTTGACGATTAACGATATTACCCTCCGAACACTTGAAATTCCAACACGATTTATGAATTCCACCAAAGCGTCGATAATCGTCGCTCCCCAGCCAATGTCTGCATCAACCATCTTAAGCTCCCTACTCAAAACACCGATTTTTGAGTCTTTGATTATGTTTATAACACTCTGAAGCGTTAACCCTATGTCTTTCAGATTTAACATCTGCCTCAGCAACTCAGGTATCTCCTTCTCAACGTTTCTGACAAATCTTGCTCTGTATTCAAAGGCTATTAACAACGGAATACAGAATGAAATGGTTGCTAAGGACACAAAACTTTCAACAAATCTGAACAGAGTTTTATTGAAGTAGAAAAAGAGAGATAAGACCAATGTAACCATTACGCTGAAATAGATACCGTTGTAGTAGTCCATTTTAACAGCTTTAAATGGTAAATATAGCAAATCTTTAAAACTTCTCTTTTCAACTTTTTTTGGAATTTCAGCAGATTTTTCCGAAATTATAGATGGAGGATAGTATATCTTCTTCCTCTCTACCCTTGTTAAGCTCAAGTCCTCTTTTATGTTCATCAAGTCTATTACGTATATTAAAAGCATGGAGCCGACTGGTATGAAGAAGTAGAGATAGACAAAAAGTTCATAACCGATAGATTTTCCAAGTAAACTCATGGTAGAAATCATAACAATTAAAAATATTGGCATGGCAACAAAGACAACAACAAAAACCTCAGAAAGTATTTCCAATGTTTTTAGATGAATTTCAAGCTGTTTCTTCGCTTTCTCCCTGTAATGGTATGATTTTGTTGCGAAGTAATTCTGCAAGTCTCCACCACTCTCAAAAACAACGATTAAGCCTTCTAAAAGCTCTTTCAAATTTTCTGAAGGTGTTGTGTTCATCAGGTTTACCATGGCATTTATTAAATTCTCCCCAAACAACTCCACATCCCTAACGATAAATCCAAATTCCTCAGATACTTCTCCATAAAGGTCTTTTTCCTGAAATATGCTCTTAAAAACTTCGTATAGGGGCATTGAATTGCACAAAGATTGCATGTAGGTGATTGCATGTGGCAATTTTAAATCGATCTTAGTTTTTCTCGTCCTCATTTTAATCATTGGGTAGAGGATGGATGTCAAATAAAAGATTAAGAAGAAAGATAGAGAAAAGAATACTTCACCGTACTTCATTTTTGGTAAAAATAGGGAATATACGATTAGTCCAACAACACTGCCAGACAGTGCAACCAAAATTGAATAAACTGAGAACAAATCTGGAGGGGTTGTGAGCAACGCTCCCCTTAAAATCCTCTTAAATTTCTCCCTATTGATTGGTAATAGATAAAGTTCAACCCCTACCATAAAAATCACGCCTGTACTCGTTCAATTTATCCATCAACTCACTCATCGTGTACGGTCTATGTTCTGTTAGATTTTTGAGAAAAACGGCTCTTTTCTGGATTTCACCAATAGTTTCATCGTAATTCATACCGTATATCTTACCAATATCTTCTACAACCCTCGACTTTCCAAATTCTCCAATTTTTGTAAAGTTATCGTCACTTCTAATCCACTCTACAATTGGTGAATGTGTAATTCTACCTTTTTTATCTAATGAGATTTCGTGTAACGCTGTCATCCTTCTAGCAACATTACCCCCCATGTACTCCAAGCTCAACGTCATAACCAAGTCCAACGACTCAAACATGGCAGTAGGCACGTTTATTGGGTCGTAAATCAACCTGTTTATCGCTGATTCAATATCGCCAGCATGTAGTGTTGAGTAAGTCGTATGTCCAGTGTTCATTGCCTGAAACAGCGTGATTGCTTCTTTGCCTCTAATCTCCCCAACTAAGATGTATTCGGGTCTTTGCCTTAATGCTGCCTTTAACAAATCAAATAAATCGACTCTACCTTTTTCGGATTCCTTGGTCATCAATGGAAGCCAATTTTTGTGGGGAAGTTGTACTTCTCGCGTGTCCTCCAATGATACTATCTTTGAGTTGTATGGAATGAAGAATGAAATAGCGTTCATCATTGTCGTTTTACCGCTAGCAGTACCACCAACTATCAGCATGTTTTTTCTGTTCTCAACTGCCAACCAAACAAACGCCATTATTTCAGCGTTAATGGTATTCCATGAAATCAAATCCACGGGTGTAATCGGTTCTTCACTAAACTTTCTGATTGTGAATGAAGAGCCTTTTGTGCTTACAACGTTCCTATAGGTGATTTGAATTCTTGCACCAGATGGTAACGTTGCATCAACTAATGGTTTTTCTAACGAAACTTGGGAGTTGGCTTTTTGAGACAATTTTAGCACAAAATGGTCGAGTTCTTCAGCCTCGTAAATTATGTTTGTGGGAATGCTACCATGTGCTTTATGAAAAACGTAAACTGGTAGGTTGTAGCCGTTACACGATACATCTTCAATATACGGGTCTTTAAGGAGCGAATTTATCTTCTCATACCCTATGAAGTTTCTGGAAAGGTAATACCAGAGTTTTCCGATCGATTCTACGCTTAAATCGTAGTTGTGTTTTCTAAGGAGTGAAACGAGTTCTTTGAATAACAATTCTTCTTTGTTTTCCAATTCTTTAGCTTCTTTTAGTATTATCTTGTCTCTTATCTCCCTATGTATTTTTTCGAGGATGTAGTACTCTTCCTGAGTGATCTTGGGTTCTACTAAATTGTACGTTATCTCCTTATCCTTGCAAATTATCGCCATTGAAAATGGTTTATCCAGCCAGTATTTCTCTACAACTTGGGAGTTGTGGAATTCGAAGTATTTGGAGTAGTCTATTTCTCTTATTTTGTTGTACAATGTTGTATAATCTTGTTTTCCCCTCCTAAACCACAGTTTCTTTTTAGTTTTCGGTTTAATTGGAACTCTGTTTATTAGGATTTGCTGATCCTGTATTATGTTAAAGACTACGTTAACGAATGCATTTAAGATTAACAGAGCTATTGAAGATGCATATACTACCGTTATGTATGAAATCGTTGGATAATACCAATTTTTAGGATAATTTAGGATAAAAAGAAGTGTTGAGAGAACTAAGCCAGCAACACATGCAAAAAGAACGTACATGCCCAATCTTCTCAGATTAATTATCGTATTTGTACCCACTAATGATATCCCCAGTCCTGATGCGGAGATTAACACAGATGTGAAGACAACATCTGGTGATGAAAAACGATTAAGTTTGTAAATTAATGCAAAAACTATTCCTATTATCAAGAACAAAATCCCGAAGACTACCAATAATACGGATAAATTATACCTGTTTAAGACAAATTTAGGGCTTACTCCCTCTACACGTCTTTTCTCCTTCCATTTTTGAATTTTCTCAGATATGTTGTCTTTTTCTGGATAGATTTTAGCGACATCTTTGTTAGTCCAGTTTTTTTTAGATAGCATCAAAAAATGTTGAAAGTCTAAATTTAAAAACCTTTGTTTCTTGACGTTCAACGAAGCTGATAAAATTTGATATAATAAGTTATTTTTATACTC
>QMZC01000017.1 GCA_003662995.1 Archaeoglobales archaeon | reverse complement strand
GCTGCGACTGGGAGAAAGACGGGTTATTTGAAGAGGAGACCAAACTCAAAGAAGGAATTAGATTTAGAAGATGCTGGGATTTATGCAGTCTATGTTGACAATCCTGCAATCATCGAGTTCTTGGAGAAGAATGGTGTTAAGGAGGTCAATTTGAGTAAAGAGAAGACTGTAAAAAGGATCAAAGTATACAGAATTGGTAATTTCGAAAGAGATGGGCCGCACTACCACACTAAAGAAGAACTACTTAACGAAGTACTGGAAGGTAAACATATCATCTACACTGAAAAGGTAACTGATGTACCAGAGGAAGGTTTTTCTTACGGATATCTCGTTGTAGGTTCAAAGAAAATCTACAAGGAGCTGAGAGAAATCGCTGGAGGTCTCGTCACGACATACGAAGAGTGGCTGGAGTTTGTTAAGGAAACGACGCTTGTAACAGACGGCTATACGGTTAAAACTCTCAAGCAAATAGAGAAGAATTACGTACTCGTAGAAGCTCCAAGCAATCTCATCCCGCTACTTCCTGTGGTAAGAAAGATTGTCGGGGAAGTTTATGCCCTTCTGGATGTTACAAATACAGGGTATGCTAAGGAACTCTTCGCTGTTGAGGATTTTGTGAAGTGGTTCTTGTCAAGATTTAACTCGAGCAGATTCAGAAGTGATCTGGAGCAGCTTCTATTCATAATATTCAACGAATATAATGTACTTAGACACTCAAACATGCTAAAAGATTTGACCAGTCTGGCGTGCAAGTATGCCGGAGTTGAAAAAGGCAAGTCGGTTGAAGAGCTGGAGGAGGATGCAAAACCAATACTTAAGAGCGTAGTTAAGAAGTACGGCAGGCTAAGGCTGGGGAAGTACGAGGTGACTGTTGACGATTGCTGCATCTCCCTCGAAGATGTCGTTTATCCTAATCCGTGCATTCCAGAATCAACGATAGAAAAGGCTGGTGATGAGGGGCTTATAGGACTGATAAGGCTGAAGAACTTGTTTAGTGAGATGGGATTACTAATCCACCACGCTGAGAAGGGTTATTCTGTAAGAACAGCAGATGGTTGCAAGATAACAAATGAAGAGCTAAGGGAGATTATTGAAAGATGGGTTGAGATA
The DNA here is from genome assembly GCA_003662995.1 of Archaeoglobales archaeon. GTDB lineage: Archaea > Halobacteriota > Archaeoglobi > Archaeoglobales > Archaeoglobaceae > B5-G16. The sequence continues at coordinate 33,046 of QMZC01000017.1, read as the reverse complement.
AGGAAGGACATGTTTAGGGACTGGGAGTGGAAAGCTCTGGCAAACTATGCACCAAATGTGACAGGGCTCTTGACCCTCGCTGTGCTTATCTGACTTTATTTTTTTCTTTAAAGAAATTTTAGAGGTGGTTTAGATGGAAGAGATTTGTTTCTGCGCAAGATGTTTGCATTTTGGCTATGATGCTGTGGCTGAGGATGTATTTTACTATGATGCATTTGGAGAATACCTCAAGGATTACCCTGGAGACGAAAAAGAGAGACTCTGCCATAAAGAAGGTGAAGGAGGAGTACTTGTCCATGCTGAATGCAACGAAGAAGTAGTAGAACTCCTCAAGGATGTTGAAAAGGAGTTTTGCGGCGAAACAGCCTCAGCTGTAGCACTCTTGTTGAGCGTAGCTGGGAAGTTCTCGATAAAATGGGTTAAAGGAGTAATCAATGTGTATGATGTAGATGCTGGAAGAACAGCTAAAAAGGACGGATATGAATTGGACAAACTTACAAGAGATGTTCTGAAGGAGCATTTCGCCAAGATAGTCAGTGAAGATAGATCTCGTGCAAAGCACATTGTAGAAGCAGTAGAAGTAGTAAAATCTAAGGTTCAGATTGATGAAAGTTTTAAGAAATACCTCGGTGAGATTGAGCGGCTTGTGCTGGCAGTGTTAGTCTGATCGAATCTTTTTTGGAGGTGCTGTTATGGGAACAACTTGGTGTAAAAGCGAGGGCGATGTTTTGAAGGAGCTTGTTAAAAGGCTTGAATATTTAGAAAAGCGGGAAAGAGCAAAAATAACAAGAATAAAGATTCTCAAGGAGATGAGAAAGGTCGTCGGCATAGCTGAAAATAACAAAGAGATATTTTTCTTCGTAGCAAATTTTGACAGCAAATACGTGTTCACAGCAGCGTATAAAAACTTAGAAGAGCTGAAAGATGCTGCAGTAGCCCCATATGTCCCCTACTTAGAATTTCCAATAGATGTTATCGAATTTTTCTCGGAAGCTTACGAAGGAGTTTCAGGATTGGAAGAAGCTTTGAGTGAGCTGGACTTAGAAGCGGAACTTCTAGCAAACCTCATTTGATTAGTATTGTAAAATTAGGAGGTGTATACATGGTGACCATTCCGTATTATGACCTCATTTCGTGTATGTTCCACAAGGAAGTTAGCTGCAGTGTGGAAAAGGTAGTTTTTGAGGCTGATGGAACTACAAAATACGTTTACTCATGGGATAACGTTTTTGCTGAATTGACACCTGATAGCGTGCTAATACTCCGAGAAAGCGAATATTATTTTGACGATTATTACTACAGGAGCGCTCTTCTCAGGCTTAACGAAATACTCGCTCAGGCGTCGTATTATGCTGGAAAGAAGTTCAAAGTCGATTTTGAGGCAAAAGTCAGGTTGAGAAGATTTAGTAACGATAAAAAGCTCTTTCTGCGGTTCAACAGTATAGTGTATCCATTTAAGGATTGTCTCAGCATAAACCTTAGCAACGGATCTCTAATTCCACCCAATGGTTGTGAGGAGCTATATAAGAATGCTAAAGAACTGCAGGAGAAGTATAAAGCTCCAAAATCTTCAGCAGAGAGAGCTATACACATTCTGGAGAATAAGGGTTTCGATGCTGCTAAGAAATACATTAAGATGGCTATTAAGAAGTCTGAAAAGGCTAAGAAGGCAATGAAACCGATTGCAGACTTCTACAGCGAGCTTAAGAATAGTAATGAGATTATAGATGTTAACGGGTTCAAGCTATTCGCATTCACCTACAAGATCTTTAAATGGTCTGACAAGGAGAGTGAAGTAATTGTAATCATTTGCAAGAGTGGTGTAGCAGTTTTAGAAGTCCGAAATCTATTCAGAGTGTATTCTATTCTAAGAAAGATTCAGCGTGGCGAGTTCGAAGAGCCCGTAAACTGGACCGATGACGATGATAGAACCTTCTTCAAGTGGGATGATCCAGAGCTTCTGGATTACCTAAAAGAGAGAATTCTCCCTAACGTTGGAAATTTGAAGTTTGATTTAACTGAACTGCTCCCTGACGATGTGAGTCTTCAGCTACTTTGCGATATTCTTTAGGAGGTGAATACATGGTTTTATTTTGTGGAGAGTGTTTTCATTTTGGCTATACAAAGTACTACCACGAATACTACGATTACGACGGATTTGAGGAGAAGGTAGACGATTACGGAGACCTTGCAGAAGTTTACTGCCCGTGCTGTCATAACGATAGGCTTTTAGAGGCTGATCTCGATGAAGAACTCGTTAAAGCTTTAAAAGAATTTGATAAACTCGTGCCAAAGCTCAAAATTGAGTTAACAACAGCATGTGATTTTAGAGATGAATTTTCTATTGCCAAAGAATTCTCGATAATCGTTCTGATATTTGCAGCTGCTGGTTCGTGCAAGCTTAGGATTAAGTACTATTATGATGGATCTTGGAGGAGTGAAGAGTTCAGGGAAGATCTATACAGAATACTTAAAAAAGCGATTAAAAATGACTTGAAAGCAGTCATAAACGCTGTAAAACTGCTTTCGAGAACCAGTGTTAAGGAGAAGGTTAAAAGTGTTTTGAATTGGATAGAGAATTACATTAAAGAACACCCTGAATTACTAGCGAATTGCATTTAATCCCAGCTCACGACCTCTACAGAGGGTTTACATGGCAGTCATCGAAGTTGATCCCGGAAACTTTGACGATGTTTTGAGAGAGAACGAGAGCGTTATAGTTGAGTTCTGGGCTGAGTGGTGCGCACCATGCAAGAAGCTAAAGCCGACCATAGATAAACTTGCCAACGAGTTTTCAGAGATTGTTTTCGTAAGATTCAACGTTGCTAAGGATTCAGAGGTTCCCAACAGGTACGGCGTGTCCGCAGTACCGACACTTGTATTCTTCAGGAATAGTAAGCCAGTTGATGTTATAATCGGAGTGATCCCTGAAAACGAGCTGAGAAGAAAAGTTGAGGAATTTTCGGAAATTTGGTGATGGAAAAATTGCCGTATTGCAGGTAAAGCAAACTAAATCACAGCTCTCTTTATTTTTTTCTTCTTTTTTATCTGTAATTAAAATAATTTTGATATAAACTAAATAAAAATTGATCTCTCCTTTGTGATTTGGATAGGGTCTTCAATCTCTAATGCTCTTTAAGGCCTACAAATTGATGTAAGTGAGGAGTAGTATGAACGGAAGAGGAACGATAATACTAATTTTTCCAATTATTGCCATCGTCTTGTGGAGTATTCTTGCAGTTAGAGCTTATTTTAGAAGTGACATAGTTAGTGCAATCCTAAACACACTCCTTGCAATAGTATGGGGTGTATGGGGTTATTGGATGAGAGACCATTTAAAAAAATCGGAGGGTAGATGAATGGTTAAAATAATAAAAACCAGAGCAAAGAAAATTTTCACACCAACTAAAATTCCCGGCGCAAAATGGGTAGCAAATCAGTACGTGGGCTGTGAGCATGCTTGCAAATACTGCTATGCCAAATTCGTATGTAAATGGAAAAAATACGGAGAATGGGGGAGATGGGTAGAGGTTAAGGAGAATGCTTCCCAACTCACCAGGCACTTTGTGAAAGGTAAAGTGTATATGAGCAGTTTGAGCGACGCATATCAACCTTTAGAGGAGAAGCTTTTGCTGACAAAAAATGTGCTTCAAAGCATGGATAAGAGAGTAGAGCTTTCTATACTGACAAAATCCGACCTTGTTCTGAGAGATATAGAACTGTTTAAGCGATTCAGAACAATTGAGATCGGTTTAACGATAAACGGATTTGATGGGAGGCTTAAAAAAGATTTAGAACCCTTTTTCCCTCATCATGAAAGTAGAATTTACGCTTTAAAGGTTTTAAATGAAGAGAAAATACCAAACTATGGATTTATTTCTCCTACCATTCCGGGAATTGTTGATGTTGAGAGTTTAGTTGAAGAAACGAAAGACTTTGTTGATAAGTACTGGATAGAGTTTCTGAATCTTAGGGCGAGCGGGAAGGATTTCAGGAATTGGTTGATAGATAATTTCCCGGAAAGCTATTCGATAATGAGTGATTATGAAAAACTGAACGCATTTGTTTCTGGAGTTATAGAGGGGTTAAAGAGGCTTGATGTGAGAGTTGAGGGAGTTGTTTTGCACTTAAAGAAATGGGAGATTAGAAGATTGTAAGTATACGAAGTTCAAAATTCACAACTTTAAACAAGCTAACTATCGTATTTCTCTTAATATTGAATTAGGAACTAAGTATGCGCTCCATCGACCTCTTTATCCTCTCTCCTACCTGTTCATACTTTCCTTCTTTCATTCTACGCCTCCTGAAAGCGCTCTCAAGCTCTTGAGAGACTTCTCTACCATCTAAAGTCATGAGCCAGAAGCCGGCTCCACCTCTAATCACAGAAACCACTGGGAAGTCGAAATCGTCTGGAGGAAACACTAAGACGGCAAAATCCACTCCCGGCCTCGGCTTACTGCCTCCAAACTCCTTTTCAGGATCAAAGACTTTCTTCTTAACAATCCAACCTTTTTCTGGAGCTTCGCTTACCGTGCACTCTAAGCCCTTGGAGCTGTAGAGAGCTCCATTAGCCTCATATGCTATTTGCCCAGTATGTTTGTTCTCCCACAGTTTTCTTCCTCTGCTGTCCCTTTCAACCTCATCAGTCTTGTAGAATCCATTCCTCCCCCTCATATCTGTCAGTACATGCATAATGTATCTTGCATCAGCGTAGTATTCTTTTGCACTATCACCGCTTCCAAGGGTTACAAAGATGGCAAACATGTTCGACATGTAAGCCCTCTTGAGCTTTGTCAGAAGTCTTCCCGGGCGTGTCTGAGTTGTTGTCTCTATCTCAACCACAGCACTTCTCCCAGCAGTTAGCTGTCTTGCCTGAACCAACTCATGCATGTACTCTGGCTCTATCACAGGCATCCGCAGAACTAAATCTGGCATATATTTGCCTTCTTTTGGGACTTCAACGATGAAGCCCATCTTAACGAAGTACTCGTAAACCCTTTCTATAAGCTTCCTGTGGTCAATAAATCCTGCAAGGATTGTGTTGAACTTTCCATCCCAAAACTGAGCCTTTAACCTTTCAGGCTTTGGAATGGGTGTGATTTTACCCGTCTTAACATCACTCCTCAGCTCAACAAGTCCCATATCCTCAAAGAGCTGGAGTAGATCGGAGAACTGCTTCTCGTTCACACTCAAAGCCCTCTTTTTTGCTTCAATAGAGAAGTTTCTGTAGTCAATGCTCTTTTCTTGGATGACAAGGCTGTACAGGATTTCTAACATTTCGTCAAAGTATCCTTCCTTGTGGCTCCTGCATAACTCTTTTATCCTCCTTAAGCTTGCAGAGAGATCGAGTTCAGATATCCTATTCTTTCCGTACATTTCAAGCGATTTCTCTGCAACCCATTTTATCTCCTCCCTACTTCTAAGGGGAGTGGTTGGAGGGTATGTACGTATTATGAACGGATCTGTAAGCTCGTTCCTCACCATCAAGCGGAGCATCACTGTATACAAACCTAAAGATAGCAAATCCTCAACCTTCACACCAGGAAACCTCTTTATCAAAACACTCGCATCTTTTGGGTTCTGCGGATTGAATGCTATTACAGTTCCGCAGTTTCCATAAACTGCCTCCATAACTTCTTTAGATAATTGGGAGGGGTACTGGGTTGCTACAATCAACCCAAGCTTAAATGCCCTTGCTTCAGAGAAGATTTCATCAAAAGTAGAACCTTCAAAGGCAAAGTTGGCGAACTCGTCTATGTAAAGGAAGAATGGTTTTCTGTCCTCTTGCGGAATGTCCACCCTTGACTTTGCAGCAGCCCATATCTTAGATAGAACTGTAGTGCCAATGAGCTGCATTATTGTAACTCCTACCTCCCCCTTTGGCACCCTCACCAAAATTATCTTGTTTGTATCTATCGCCTCTCTGAAATCAAAAGAAGATTTTCTGTGGGCAACGATCTGCCTTGCAACCTTGTTCATCACCCAGTCGTTTAGACGCCTTATGACTGGTTCCATGACATCATCCTGCATTTCATTCACCTTCAGCAGATACTCTCTAATTATTGGATCCTTTACAGTCTCCGCAAACCTGTTCCTAACTTCTTCATCCGTAAGCAGAACGTACAAGTCGAGGAATGTGAGCTGTTCCTCCTCACCAACTCTTTCGTTGAAGTCTAAAATCGCCCTTACCAGCGTTTCGAATATTCTTCCGAACCTTTCGCCCCATATCGCAGTCTGCTGCCTCATCAATGCAACCAAGTCTGCCACGATCACTTCTTTCATCGCATTTATCTGTATCTCCGAAAGCCCCTTTCTCGGCAGTTCGAGGAAGTTCAAGCCAACAACCTTGTCGTAATTTGCTGGATCGATGAGTATAACGTCCTTTACTCTCGATTCCGGAATTCGCATGAGAACATCTTCGATTGCATCTCCCTTTGGATCTATGAAGCAAAGCCCTCTGCCAGCATAGATGTCTTGAAGAATCATGTTGATGAGTAGATTGCTCTTTCCCGTTCCGGTAGCTCCTACAATCAAGCAGTGCCTAAATCTGTCCTCAAGAGCAATTGAAACGTGTATTGTCCCTCTCACGCTATCGTTGAATGTGCCCAGGTAAAGCTCATCGTGAGAGGCTAAGATGACATCCTCATGTCGTATATGAATTATCTCCCTTCGAACCTCCTCAAACGGCTTCTGCCTCTTTCTGAAAAACTTCATCAGACTCCCCTCCCGGCAGAGCCAAGGAATTCTATTTCAGCCGGAGATGCAAGCACATTTATGTGATAGCTGTTCTCACCCGGCAAAACCAGTAAAGCTGAAGAGTAGCCTGCCACTTTTCCCTGAGCAGCTTCCTTCACAAACTGCTCTCCAAATTTAGATATGCCGAGCATCCTCCTGATTTCCTCTGGCATTGAATCCAGCCTGAAAATTACGACGATGTTTGCATTTGACAGCATAACTTTCCCCTCCTCATGCTCGGCGAATTCGGCAAAGCTCTGACTTACAAGCGTGTAACCAACCTTGTAATGCCTTGAATGTCTAATTTCCCTCTCCAGAAACGCCCTTATCTGTTTATACCTCATGAAGTAGTGAGCCTCATCTATGACAACGATCTTCTTTCCGCCCTCCCCCCTAACCCTAGAAGAGATCCAAGTTAATACGGCGTGGAGAAGGAGCGGACTTCTAATAACTCCTTCAACCTGAGAGAAGTCGAAGTAAACTGCTCTTCCGTATATCTCAATGTCTGTCTGACCGTTGAACATGCTTAACTCTGACGTGAAGGCATTAAGGGCTGCCTTCAGCCTTGAAGCCGCACTTCTCTCTTCTTCGCTCTCAGCAACATTCTCAAGCTCGGATATAACATCTCCTATAATAGCCCTGCCATAACCCTTCTTCGAGTAAGCCTTTAGTATTGCCTTCCTGAGAACACCAGACTCTGTTTTATCAACGGGACTTCCAATTTCTTCCTCGAAGAATGTTGAGAAGAACTCCATTAGTGACATGAGCTTCTCCCTGAGCACATCGCGGGCAGAGACCCCTTCTGGGACAATTATATCAAGCGGATTCATCGTTGCCTTTCCAACAACAACTCTCTGAGCTCCAAGAACTGCTGCCAGATCTGCAAATCCGCCAAGAGGATCTACGAGGAATATTTTTATGTTTGAATCATTTAGCATCCAGCGGAGCATCTCGAGCTTGACGAAGAAAGATTTTCCACTGCCTATCTTTCCGACAACCACTTCGTTGTGTCCTGCAAACCTGAACCTGTCTATTATAACAGGCGACCTCGTTGCAGCGTCAAATCCATAAAGAACACCGTTCTCGTGCATGATCTTTGGGAAGCTAAAGAAAAAGCACGAAGATGCAGCATCGCTGTCCACAAGCACCTTTCTTTTCAGCAGATCTCTGTTCTCAGGCAGGAATGCTTTGAAGGCGTCGAGCATTCTGTAGCGAATCCTCTTGAGCTGTGCACCCTTAGCTTTCATCCTCTTGCTGAAATCAACAAATGCATCCTCAACAGCGTTTCTATCAGCAGATACCGCAAAGTATGTGCTCATCGTAAACAGCTTAGTCCTCCTCGCTGTAAGCAGTTCTCTGTAGCGGTAGAAGTATTCAAGCTCCTGCTCTATGCTCTGCGTATCGATTCTTCCCTTTCCGCGCATCTCAGCAAGCTTCGCTTCGAGCTGCGTGATTTTGCGGTTCAACTCTGCAACAATCCTTTCCTCGGGCATCGGTTCAACGAACTGAACAACATCGATGTTGAATGGTTTCCAAACCAGTTCATCAGCAATCCATCCCTCGTAAACCTTCGCCGGATAGGCTGCTATGTAGCTGATTATCATCGGCCTCCCGTTGATTGAAATCAGCCCCTTCTCAACCTCAACAAGTTCCGGAGCTGCTATACAGCGGTCCACCTCCTCCTTATGCGCTTTCGGGCTGAGGAGCTTCAATACATCACTTCTATTTTTCTTCTTCCTCCAGAACATAGCCTCACCATGCTATGAATTTTGAGGAGCTGTAATTTCCGGGCAAAACCATTCTGCTGCTTAAAATCTCGTAAATTGCCAAAATATCCTCTCTTTCCAGAATTTTCGCCTGAATTCCTCCTCTCCTCAATCCCGCAACAACTGTTTCGACCCTCCTCTTAAGCTCAGCCACTGCTGCTTCCTCTGACTTCTTCTTTGCCGAAACGATTACGAAGTATCGCCTCTGAAAGACATCTCTGATCTCAGAATCAAGCCACCTGATGTAGTCGTCCAGAGCTTCCCTTAACACTGGATTTTCAGCAATATCTCCATCTCTGAACCTCATTAGCAGCTTGTTCATGTACCTAGATATATCGAACTCAGATGAAACGCTGAGGATCTGGATTGGGAAGTCTATTGAATTCAGCATGCTCTTGTAAGCGTCTATGAAGCTTCTCTGATCTGCAGGTAGGGAATAAAAGAAGTTAACCGGTTCAACTTCAATTACAGCAGCAAATCCATTTGTCAGCTTAACAATCCATCCATCAACGAAGCTCATCGCTGGAATGTACTTCGTTGTGTCGAGCTCGTGCGCATAGACAGTTTTCCTTTTCAAGGCGAAGTATGATGCGTATAAAGGAAAGTAGTAACCCACTTCTTCTGGCATCGTCAACTTTAGCAAGATTATGGAAGCAAACGTGATTAAGGATGCTGCGAAGGCTGTTGATGTTGAGAAGTTCGAAAGAGCTTGAAACGCAGCGATGGATATTAGAAATGACGTGAGAAGCTCCATTGTCGTGAACTTCCCTAAGAACTTCAGCTCCCCTTCAATTACTGTAGGAAACTCTACTACTTTTAACCCTTCCATATCACTAAATACTCATACGTATATTTATAATTACTGTTGAGTATAATGATAAGGTAAAGTATTTATTCTCTAAAAATCAATAGCAGATATGGCCAAACGGTTGGGTAAATTCTATAGAGATGATGAAGGTATAAGTGAAGTCGTTGGTGAATTTATCATCTTAATTTTGTCTATAGTTCTCGCATCAAGCCTTGTAGCAACATTTAAACCACCTGATGTTGGATATAACTATCACAAAATAGTCATAAGAGATTCAAAGCAACCAGCTTCGACCGGTCAAGTATTTGATATAGTAATGCTGTCAGGCAGCATTAAATATTCAGATCTTAGAGTTGTGCTGAGAAACGCTACGGATGGATCCTTAATAGATTCAGCAGTTTATGATGGTTATGCTGTTAGAGGGAATGTTATAATGGCAAACGTGAGTGATATTGATTCGTCTTTTTCAACTGGCGACGTTCTGAAGTTTTCGGGTAAGCTGGATGAAGGTGAGTATGAAGTGTTTGTTGTAGATGAAAATAAAGTGGTTGTTGACATGTTTATCAAAATTAACTAATCAGTATGCAGAGAATTTATTCAGTTTCTTTTGATTTGGGGGCTCATCAGAACTAAGAACGGCGGAGTAACTGTCGACAACTTCCTAAGTTGCCTAAACTTTAGCCAAACCTATCCTCTTCTGGTAAATCCTGACTTGCTGGATGTTCCTTGATGGACAAGCTTTAGACCGCTTACAAAATCCAGCAACCCTATGTAACCTCTGGTACGGCACTCTTCAGCTGAGCCTCATTGCCAGCCTAATTTAGATCAGTAATTAGATAACTCAAAACAAAGGGTATCAAGAACACATCAAGAGGTGCAACGGCAACTATATTTTGTTTGCAGAGAATATCGCGAAAAATAAATAGTAATTAACTAATCAACCTAAACATTGGCACGACCCTTCTTTTCTTATCAGGGTAGTAAGGCTCATTTGGGAATTCTTTGCCGTAGATTTCTACTTCTTTGCCTATCAAATCCTGTCCAATCTCATCAGCCAAATTGGCATCGATGTCCAACCTTCCAACCAACCAACAACCCTCCTTAAGCTCAACAAATGCAACAACGTATGGGCATTCTTTGTCATAGCCTGCTGGTGCAACGTATGTTGTTGTGAATGTTGTTATAACACCCTTATTTGACAATTCAACTTTCTCAACGTTTTTACTACCACAATTGTCACACGTTGACTTTAGAATTGAGTATGAATTGCAATCCTTGCATCTAATCCCCAAAACCTTTCCTTCAAGTAGTGCATCAAAAAACTCCTTAAACATTACTTACCCCTCCTATGAATTCCAAGTATGATGTTAACAAGCGTTCCAAAATCTCCTCCTAAGGTGTCTGTCATTCCGACTTCAGCTTTTACTGGATTGTACTTGTACTCATTTCTCAAAATCTTGGCAACTGTATAAATCTGGGCTGTCCCAGTAGCTCCAACCGGATGACCTTTACCAATTAACCCACCATCTGGGTTTATTGGTAAATCACCATCAATCGATGTTACACCTTCTGCCACAGCGTCAGCTCCCTTACCATATTCAAAGAATCCCATTGCCTCGCTTGCGATTATCTCTGCAATTGTAAAGCAGTCGTGAATTTCAACAAAATCAATATCCTTGGGTGTTAAGCCTGCTTCCTTATAAGCCATTTCCGATGAAATCTTTCTTGGAATCGCTCTAATCATATCTTCCTTTTGCCTGAACAAGGCTCCTGCAGATGCTTGGCCCGTCCCTAAAACGTAAACCGGAGTGTCTATTAAATCCTCAGCTTTATCTGCCGTTGTTAGAATTACGGCTGATGCACCGTCTGTCATTGGGCAGCAATCGAAGAGCGTTAAGGGAGAACAAATCATTTTGGAATTTAAAACATCTTCAACCTTCAAATCACCAAACTTGTTATAAAACTGTGATTTTGGATTAACAGCCCCATACTTGTGATTCTTTATCGAAACCATCGCCATCTTTTCCCTCAACTCATCCAATGGAATTTCATATTTCTTTGAGTAAAACCTTGCTGCCAAGGCAAAAACTCCTGGAAATGTCAAGCCTGCAGTTATTTCATACACTCCATCAACTGCAGTTGCCAAAGCCCTTGTACCGATTGCTGTTCCAGCATTGTACAACCTTTCACTCCCACCAACAACCACACAATCGTACAAACCTGTAGCAACAGCATAATAAGCCTCTCTGAAAGCTACGCTTGATGACGCACAGGCAGCCTCATACCTTCTTGCAGGAATGCCTTTAAGCCCTATTTCGTCAGCCACAAATCCTCCAAGGTTTGCTGAGCCATCTGTCATCTCTCCAACGAAGTTTCCAAAGTATAGCGCTTCAATGTCCTTAAGCTCGATATTTGATTCCTCAAAAGCCTCAAAGAAAGCCTCAGCAAACAATTCAGCTAGTGATTTGTCTGGATGATAACCGAATTTGGTCATCCCAACTCCTAAAACCGCAACGTCTCTCTTTTCCATCTTGACTCTCCATAATTTTTTGTGGTTCTCTTTTTCACATTCGATGCAAAGTTTGAGATCAAATTTTAGATTCTCCGTGAACTTAACCCTCTTCTTTCGAAATTATTTCCTCTATTATAGGCTTAGCGACTTCAACGGCTTTCTTAAAAGCTTCGGGATTTTGTAAACTTTCTAGTTTCACAGCCTTTTCCATGGATTGGCCTGTAAGCACTCTTTTCAAGGGAACCTCAACCTTCTTGTAGTTTAACGTCATAGGTATGTCTGGAACTTGGATTATATAATCCGCTATGAAATATGGTCCTAACTCTTTTCTTAATTTCGTATTTATCTTTTGCTTTAGCTCTCCAGTAAGCTGAAGACCCGGTTTCAACGCTACGAATAATATTAAATACCCCTTAATGTCAAGGACAAGACTATCTTGAACCTCAGGTAGCTCCTCAACAACCTTGTAAAAGTCTATGGTCCCCATTCTTACGCCTCTTCTCTTTATCGACGAATCGGATCTACCCGTTATCACGACGGTCCCTCTATCGGTTATCATTATCCAGTCTCCGTGACGCCATTTGCCTGGAAACATCTCGAAGTATGATCTTTTATACCAGCTCATTTCGGGATCGTCTCCCCAGAAGTAAAGAGGCATTGAGGGCATTGGTAATTCTATTACAAGTTCTCCAAGCTCGTTTATGATAGGTTTCCCTTCCACGTTGTATGATTCAACTTTTGCTCCTAACCATCTACACTGTATTTCTCCACTCCATACAGGCAGGAATGGGCATCCGCCGACGATAGCTGTATTAAGGTCAGTGCCACCACTTAACGAGTTTAACCACACATCTTCTTTAACTTTCGAGTAAACCCATTCAAAGCCTGCAGGCGAGAGTGGCGCGGCAGTGGATCCTATCATTTTTAGCTTACTTAGATCGAATTGAGATTTTGGTTCAAGTTCACTTTCCTTCATGCATCCATGAAGGAAGGGGGCACTTACGCCCAGAATTGCTAGCTTTTCTTTTTCTGCAAGCTCCCATAGTGGTGTTAATTTTCTGTATGTTGGGCTTCCGTCGTAAAACACGATTTTAGCGGATGATAGAAGTCCATCAACCAAATAGTTCCACATCATCCAAGAAGGTGAAGTATACCATGTGAAGTTATCCCCCTCTTTTAGGTCTTGATGCATATTTGTTTTTAAAGCCTCCAGAAGAATTCCTCCATGCCCGTGGGTTATTGGCTTTGGTATTCCCGTTGTGCCAGATGTGAAGAGCACCCATAGAGGCTCATTAAACTCTACAGGTTCGAAACTTAACTTGAGTCCCCGCCTCTCTGCTATTTCATTCCAGCTGTATGTGGGCTTTTCGAGCCTAGGTATATCCTCATACAGGTTATTAATCCAAACAACTCTTTCTATACTGGATACAGCCTTAATCACCTTGGAGACATCATCAGCTTTTCTAAATTCTTTTCCATTGTATTGATAACCATCAACAGCGAAGAGTATTTTTGGCTCGACCAAATTATATCTTTCAATAACAGCTCTTGGTGCCATATCAGCTCCTGTAGCAACCCATATTGCCCCAATACTTGCCGTTGCTAGGAGTGCTACAACAGCTTCGGGAATACTACTTACATATGCAGCAACCCTGTCGCCTTTTTTGATACCAATCTCCTTGAGCCAATCGGCTACTGAAGCAACTTGCCTAGCGAGTGCATTCCATGTTAGACTTCTTCTAACTCCATCCTCCCTGACGTAAACTACTGCTTCCTCTCCCCATTTAGCTCGTGCAAAGACATGCTCTGCATAGTTGAGTTTAGCTCCAACAAACCATCTGGCCCCTGGCATTTCCATAGTTGTTAGCACTGTAGAATATGGGGTATGGGCTGTCACTCTAAAGTATTGCCAAATAGATTCCCAGAAGTCCTCGATTTTCTCCACAGACCACCGCCAAAGTCTATCATAGTGCTTTACATTTTCAAGAGCGTTCTCAGAAATTTCGAAATCGTAACCAAACACGTCATTTAAATAGCTAACATACTTATACATAACAGAACCCTTAATGAATTCGGGGGAAGGTTCCCAAAGAATCTTTTTCTCAGTCATACGCTATCACCCCAAAAAAAATTAATGAGGAGGAAGTTTTTACTATAAGTTTTTATTATGTTTCTGGTGCAGGTTTGAAATGATCTAGAGGCTCGTCTGCCTTTGCCACTTGTTCGGCTTGCTCTCGATTGAAACCTTGGGAGACTAGAATTTCTACCATGTTTTCAGGCTCGAATTTTCCAAAGTTCAGAATATATCCACTTTTTGGATCGACTTTGTAATTCTCCCACCAGTAGATGTTTCTCATAAATGGTGTCCAGTTCGGTCTTTCATCGTAAAGATAAGTTCTAACTCCGGGAGCTGCTTCTAAATGCTTTAGTTCCCCATTCTTAAGTTTTTCTAGTAATTCTTCAAGTGTCTCGCATCCGAACTTTTCTTTGAAGTATTTTCGGTTTTCTTCTTTTTCCATGAAAGCTTCAAAAGCTGATTTCCAAGTACCCCACTCTTTCATTGCTCTCCATTCATATTCATTCCAGACATCTGGTCGCATATTAGGCTTCTCCAACTTCATTCTGTGCCTAAACCTTACCTGCCACCCGGGTATTTTCGGATTAAGATGTCCTAAAACCCAGAACAGTCTGAAGGTGAATGCTGCACAGAGTTTAAATGGAACTTGAGTAGGTGATGGATGAGCATATCCTTCTTCAAAGGCTTCTCTCCATATGAAATGATAGACGTAGGGATCGTCAACATGAGCGAAGCAGTATGGATAGTTTATGTCACTACTCCAATTCATATGCACATCACAGCAACCGTTGTTTATCGGGTTCTTCTTCGTGTTACTCTCTTCTTTGAGGTCCCACTCTGGGATAGGTTTAAGATCCCGCCAGTCTTTCTCTGCATAAGTAAGCCCCAATTTTGGATCCTCAGGCAACCACCCAAACTCTGTTCTGGAATATCGCACTCCTCGATGAATAGTGTATTTTCTAGTGAATGCTGGGCCAATCTGCATGTTCGATGTCAGTAAGTACTCTTTCCAAGCATGTCCACCATTCATTATTATAGCTTGAAAATCTCCGTAAAGCCACTCAGCTATAAACTCAGCGAATTTTTCTCCCCTGGTATCTAACCTGTGTCGTATTCCCTCTTTTATCCACTTCTCTGCTTTTGAGTAGTAATCTTCAAATTTTTCTGCGATCTCCCTTGGAACAAGATTCTTCCTACCCTCTACTTCTACCATCTCTACCATACGCCTTCCACAAAGTTTGACTCTTTCCACATCTCTCACCCCCCACAAATTACACACCTAAAATTGCACACAACATTTCGCTCAAATCTCTCACCTTTCCTTTGTAATATGTCTTCAGGAACCTGTCATCAGCTTCTTCAGCAAATTTGGATTTCATGGCATCTGCCGACTCTGCTAGACCCCTTTTACATTCTGGACACACCGATACAAGATACTCCGCCCCTGTTTCTTCTGCTTCCTCAACTCTTTTCATGCCAATTTGAAGCCCTACTTCAGGGTGTCCATCTTTAACTACACCACCAACTCCACAACAACGTGAAAATTCTCGGTTGTTTTTCATTTCAACCAGTTCTAACTGCGGGACTTTTTCTATGATTTTTCTGGGTGTCTCGATTAGTCCGAGCCTTCTACCCGTACGACATGGATCATGGTATGTAATTTTGTACTTCGTACCATTTTCTGGAAATTGTAGGGCCTCCTCTTCGATTAGGTCAAGAATTAGCTCAGGAAGATGTAAGACATCCGGTTTTAATTTCTCGAAACCAAAGAAGCTGTAAAATCTATCATCATAATACTCTTGGTAAAACATTTTCGTGCAACCAGAGCAAACTGCAACTATCTTTTCTACCCCCTTCTCCTCATATAACCGATTGAAGAGTTCTATGTTTGGTTCTGCAAATTCCTCCTTATACATAAGCCAATCTCCAATCTTCTTAGCAGGCCATCCGCAGCAAGGTTCATCACTGTACAAATATCCAAAATCAACGCCTGCTGCATGAAGGAGTTTGGCCGCTGCCACAGCAACATCTGGATGTAAATAAGAAGCTGTACATCCTATATGGAGCAGATATTCTGCCTCCACATCTTCCCTCAGATCTTTCATCTTAAAGTCTAAATGCTGCGTCCACTTGTCCCTGTCCTCCTTCTTTTCACCAAATGGGTTGGTGGCCCACGGATTCCACGCATCTTTAACACGGTTCACTCTTAGGGAGTTTAACATATCTTGATGCTTCGGGATAGGATCAATTCCCAGCCTTATAAGGTCTGCCCTTAACGCTTCAAACACTAACTCTTGATCTGTAACTCTACTTATTGGAAGGCTAACATTCGGGTCGTTTCCATTGTGGCATATTTGTCTACACAAACCACAGAATGTACAAAGCGTTATATCTTCCATGAGCTCTTTGCTGGGCTCTATCCTACCTTCTAAAAGTGCCCTTATAATTTGCATCTTTCCCCTGGACATACAGGCTCAAACCCTGGGATGGCTTCCACTCCTTCAAGTGGACAACTTACTGTTGAAGTTTTAACTGTCGGCATACTCATGGCAAATCCTTCTGTGCAGAAGCCACATTGCATGCAGTGCAGATATGAGCGGGGATCTAAGTCTTCTATAAATTTAAACTTTGTCAAGTATACTCTTCTTTCCTCCATTTCTCGACATCCCACATCAATCACCTCCCTTTACCATACCTCCAAATCTTCAGGTATTCCATATCCAAATTGGCCAGGACTAAGTATTCCATTGGGGTCCAGACTCTCCTTTATTTTTCTCAATAGATTGAGATAACTCTCATCAAAGATTCCCCACTTAACCATTTTTAAAGTGTACAATACTCCCTTCCAGATTGGAACGCCTCCGTGTTCCAGATATATTCTATGTTTATCATCCCAGATACGCCTCTGTGCCTTGACTGCTTCCTCCAATCGTGGTATCTCCTCTTGTCTCATGTGTGTAGCCTCTGCTAGCTTCACTCCACCTCCAACAGGAGCAAGAACCCAACTTGGAGCGGTTGCTCTAGCCCTTGTATAAAGCTCGCGGTTATCTAGGCAATGTTTTACTATTGCTCTCAAAGCAGGAATGACATTCACCCAAGCCATATCGTAGATGTACCACTGCGCTCCTCTTGTTGGAGAGGCACCAGCTGACATCCATAGCGGGTGCGCATATAGGACGTCTCCATTCTTCTCAAGTAGCCACCTAGCGAAGTTACCGTCCTCAATTTTTTCTCCAAACTCTCTGCATCCGTATTTTTCGCAGACTTTGTCTATTCTGCGAACCCTGTTTAAAGCCTCTTCCTCAGAATCACCTGCAATAATGTAGCAGAACATACCCTCTGTCCATGGCTCACCTTCCATTGGATCCCATATTCTGGAGAAGGGTTCGAAGATTTCAGTGGCTCCAACATAAGAGACGTAGAGCTGGTCGAAGTATGCCATGGCGAACGCTCCATGACTTAATCCAAAGTCACCATCTTTTTCAAGTTCTAGGCTAATTTTGATGTAATTCTCAGTAGATGCCAAGTAGTCATCTACAGTTCCAGGAGCCTTTCCAGGAACGAGAACAGTTTTTGCTATCATTGCTTTCGGTAGCGGAAAGATTCTCAGGGCAATCTTCGTTTTTATGCCAAGAAATCCGGGATCACCTATGAACAGTCCCGCTAAATCAGGACCGGCTAAATATCTACCACCAAACCAATGCTTGGAATATTTGTTATACCCTGGAGAACCAAGCGTTACAACTTCACCTGTCGGCAAAACTACTTCCATACCCACTACATGCTCACCAGGGTTGTGGAACATCGGCTCTCCGCCACCACCAACAGAGTTGTTGGCTATTCCCGCACCAACTGTTCCTGGTTCGTGGATCAAATATCATAGCTGATTGTGCTAGGTCTGCAGGAGGCTCTGGTGTAGGATGTATAATGGGGGATAAAAAACTCAAGGCACTTTGTGTTCTTGGGACGGGATCCGTAAAGGTGGCAGATCCAGAGAGATTTATGGAGGTGGCCTACAAAGCATTTCAAAAGATAATGAAAAGACCTACTGCAAAGACATTCAGAAGAAGAACATTAGCAGGTATGATATACACGGATGAAAAGAGAAATGACGAGCTCTGGGAAATCATGCATACAACAAAAAATGCCTTAGATATACATTGGCCACGGGAAAGAAGAAAAAAATTATGGGTTTAGACGTAGGAGTACCAAGATATTTTAAAAAAATACTGGCATGTTACAACTGTCCTGTTGGATGTACACCTTACTCTGAGATCACTGAAGGGAAATATGCGGGAACCAAAGGAGCTGGATACTGGATTAACTCAGTTTTATGGTCTGGAAAAATGGATGTAGATGAACCAGATGCTTCCTTAAGATTTCACCTGAGAGCAAACCAGCTTGGACTTGATGGCGATAATTCCTCCGTGGTCATGGCTTGGGCATACGAGTGTTACGAAAGGGGATTACTAACCAAGGAAGACACCGACGGACTTGAATTAAATTGGGGAAACGCAGATGCAATGCTCAAGTTACAGGAGAAGCTCGCCTATAGAGACGGATTTGGAGATTTTCTTGCTGATGGTGTAGTGGAAGCTGCTAAAAAGCTAGGGAAAAACTCAGAAAAATATGCCATACACCAAAAGGGACAAGAAACGGTAGATCCGTATAGACTAGCAAAAGGTTGGGCTCTGGGCTGCAGCACCTCTCCAGTAGCAGGGAGACATATGAGAGGTAGTGTAAATGTTCCGATAGCCTTTGGTCCAAAAAATAGGACGTGGAATGTGTATAAGTACGAGGATCAGCCACCCATAGTTTACTGGCAACTTAGAACGAAAGAGATAGAAGATATGCTCGGTATATGTGTGTACGTTGGTACATGGTCTGGAGTGTATGCCCTAGAACCGTCAGATTACGCAGAACTTGTTAGATATGGACTGGGGATAGAAGTCACAGAAAAGGAGCTAATGCTCCTCGGAAGGTGCGCTTATAACCTAGAAAAAGCATTTAACACAATCCATACGGGTTTTACTAGGAAAGATGATCTGCCACATCCACGATTTTTCGAAGATCCGATTCTTTCAGGACCTCATAGGGGTGAGAAATTAGACTACGAGATGTATAATGCGATGCTCGATAAATTTTACGAACTTCAGGGATGGGACAAAGAGACTGGATGGCAAACTAGAGAGACCTTGGAGATGCTTGGTTTAGATGATGTTGCCAAGAAGCTTGCCGAAGTGGGAAGACTAATCGAAAATTGATGACTCAAAAAATTTCTAAAGAAGGCATATAGCAATTGCAATTCTGCTTGCATAAAGAGCCAAAAGACCTGCGGGATAGAACTGCACGAGAAAGTATATCAAGACACATATCGATATTAAAAAGATGTAGAACCCTTCCTTAAGTACGGTAAGTAGGGGCGGTATCTCCCGCTCAATTCTTCCAACGTTGTGCTTCACCGCTTCTAAGTGTGTGATTATGAAGAAGGAAATGTAGAAAAGTATAGCTGGTAGCAGCGCCATTTTTGCGACATGTGTGTAGTGGACATTCATTAGTTGTGCCACAACGAATGCTGCGACACCTAGAACAGGCGGCATAAGTTGGCTGCGGTACCGGTGACTGCTGCTATCAGTCCAGCGACGTTAGGTTTATAGCCGCTTCGTATCATTTCTGAGCCCTGTCAACTTAACCACCTCAGATAGTTGTGATACAGCATGAACAGCTTACAGGATAGATTCCAACATCTAACAGGATTTTTAGCAGCAATAGAGCAGAAGAACAGTTTTATTCTCTGTTTAAAAGAGGAAAACACGGATTCAACCAGACTTCTCTTCCTGAAAGGTCTGATGTTCAAATTCCAATTCCAGACTTTCTAAAGCTCTTTTAAGCCAATGAGCTTTATCAACGACAAATTTTCGCAGTAATTTAAGACTTCTTTGATGAAGGATCTTGTAGTTAGGTAATTCCTTGTTGTATAAACTCTCATAAGAATTAGCTCATTCCTTTCCACATCAACCGCTGAATAAACATAGTACTTCTTTTTCCTTGCCTTAACAACTGTTTCATCTAAAGCAATCAGATTTCTTTGTTTTTTCTCTGTTGTAACTGGTAGCTTCTCTTCAAATTTCTTTATCCTTCCAACGATGTTTTAGAGACTGGATGAAGCTCTGACAGAATTCTGGCAGTTCTTCTTACCAATGGCGGTTTATGTAGTTGCTATACCAAGTATTTTGATTTCCAAAGGTACTTTGTTTCTTTCGAAGGCTTTTAATTCTTCTACAATTTCCTTTACTTTTAGCATAATAATGCATAATTTTAAGTATTTATAGTTTTATGCTAATGTGGACAGGTCTGTGCCTAATCGCCGTAAATTTAATAAATTTACCATAATAATTGAACTTATGACAGGTCTTGTTAACCTTGAAATCGACCCGAAAGATAAGAGAATTGCTTGGATTAGACTCCAAAACCCTGAGAAACTGAATGTTTTAAACCACGCGTACATGGACGAGCTAGAGAGTGTACTTGTCGAAGCTGACAGAGATAATGAGATCCAAGCCATTTTAATAACAGGAACCGAAAGAGTATTCTGTGCCGGAGCTGACCTCAGTGAACTGATGAATTTAAGCTTTGAGGAGGGCGTTAAGTGGTTTTCCAAGTATTACACAATTATTGACTTGCTGAGAAGTACATCTAAGCCAACTGTTGCGGTTGTCAGAGGTGTATGCGTTGGGGGGGAACGAGATGGCAATGGCCTGTGACCTAGTTGTGGCCGGAGAATCTGCAAGATTTGGTCAACCAGAGCTAAGAGTTGGCTCAACAGCTCTTGGTTTGGGAGTTCAGTTGCTTCCTTTGATTGTTGGGGAGAAAAGAGCAAGAGAATTACTCTTTACGGCAAGAATTCTGTCTGCTGATGAAGCTTATCAAATGGGGTTGATAAACAGAGTTGTTAAGGATGAGAATGTCGAAGAAGAGGCAAGAAATCTTGTGATTCAGATACTAGATACCCTAAGCCCACAGGCATTCAGAGTTGTCAAATCAGCATTCAAGTTCTGGACAGATTTGGCAACGCTTAATTTGCAAATTTCAAGGGATATTACAGCAATGGTCTGGGCTTCCGAGGAATTCAGGGAGAGGAGCGAGGAGTTTTTGGATAAGAAAAAATTCACTCCAAGAAGATTCTGGGGGATAAGATAGGATATTACGAGGGGCAAAATTCCAGCTTGCAATCAAATTTAATCAGTTAGGAGAGCAGCTAAATTTTTTAGGGTTATATCCGGTCACCAAACCATTCCTCGATATCAAGTGAAGCTCTTATACTAAAAGCTGATATTTTGCTTCCATCTTACTTGTTATTGCAAATTGCAGAGACTGCTTTTTCTTTAATAACCTCTGGTACAAATGCCTTTTTCTATTCTTTACATGTATGTCAATTGCAAAAATTTAGTCAGTCTCGGGAGCTTTGTTCTCACTCTCATAAATGTTAAAGCTATCGCTGCTGTCTGCATTGTAAACGATTTCTTTCTTCTTACTGTCAACTACAATTATGTCTTTGTATAACCCTCTCTTCTTCTCATCCCTCTCTCCCGCAAGTTTGAAATCGTATTCTCTTATCTCTAATTTCTTGTGGATTTCAACGATGTCATCATTTATGCAGATAGCCTGAGAAGTGTATTCCTCATCACCCTCTATTAGCTGAATGCCCAGCGATGCAAGTTTGTATTCAAGCTTATCGATTAAACTCCTGGACGGTATTTGAACGAACCTTTCTGCTACTTTGGAGCTTAGATTGCAGTTCTGTTTGCATTCTAAAGCTCCTTTTCCAATGATGACTGTGCTGTGACCTGTGATGTAGAAGTAAAGAGAAAAGTACTTCGTCTGCCTGTGGAATTGAGTATCGATTCACTTCTTTCTGTGTGCATAGTTGCCTTATTTTCTCCCTGACCTGTCTTTTCTCTTCTTCGAGCTCTGAAACGTCCTCATCTTTGTTCTTCAGAATATCAATCTTGTTTCTCAGGATGTCAGCCTCTGATTGTAATTTGGATTTAAGCTTGTTGAACTATTTGTTAAAAGCTGCTAAAGTAGTTCCTGAAGCCCTTCTCAATCTGCCTTAAAATGTTCTGGATGGCGTAGTTGTTATCAGTTTTGGGTTTCTGCTTTTTTTATTTTCTCTAACAACTCTTCAGGGTTATCGTCAAGATTACTTTTGGTCTCATTTATTTTCTCTACTTTCTCTTTGTTGAAGTCTATGCTAGTGAGTCTTTCCTTCTCATTCTCTACCTCTGATTCTGGATGTTCTAGCTTTAGAGCGTAAACAATCTCTATATGCTAGAATATTTTGCCTGATACTTCAAAGGAGTTATCTGAACATTCTTTAACATCATACTGAGCTAAGTCGATACTAGTGTCCACCCACAGGTACCTCTTGTCATAACCATACTCCTTTTTCAGGTACTCTCTCAGCTGCTTTGGAATTGAAAGCCTTACTTCTCCCCGAACACTTTAAATCGCATCTTGTCGTAAACCAACTGTATGATTTGACTTCTTCCTGTCTGAAAAGCTAGACCCTCTTATGTGAAATTTGTAGTTGTCAAGATGCTTTAGACAATCGAAGAAAGTCTTCCAGGCTTCGATCAGCTACCTATGAGTATTTGTGCGGATCTCGACTGTATGTTTCTGACGAAGAGGATAAATTGGATACTTACTAACCATCTACGAGTTTTAAACTCCATAATCCTCTTAATTAGGACTCATGAAAAGCCTATTACTCTACCAACTTAGTCAGTATCTCTTGGTCAGTTATAACTCCAACTGGTTCACTGCTGTCAGTAACAACAAGAAATCTAGCGTTTTCACGATTCATTAACATTAAAGCTTCTCTGGTGGGCGTATCTTTTTCTACTGCAACGATTTTTGGTCTCATAACTTCTTTGACTGATTTATCAAGCTTGTTCTCTGCTATGGCTTTTGCAACATGGTCTAATGTAAAAATGCCAACAAACTTGCTTCTGTCTCTTACTAGTGCACAGTATATTCCTTTCTCCGCCAAAATTTTTGCAGCATCGCTAACTTTTTTATTTACATTAACTGTAATTATTGGAGACGACATACACTCTCCAACTATGTCCTTTGGTAGAGCCAATATATTCTTGATATCAATAATTAATACGTTCCTTGTATCCTCCCTACCAGTTACCTCCCCATAAATTATTAGTTCACTGACAGGTGTAGGTCCAATAACAACCCTATCACCAGTAGATATCTTTTTGATATCCCCAGCAATTCTCATCCTCGCTTGGCAAACCCCTAGATGCGTTATCGAAGGCAAGTTGATATCTTCTATTGTTAAATCCTCCATAATCTGTTCATTGACAATTACTGGCACTCTAACTGATTCGTTTGGCTTTGTTGTATATAATAATCTATAGGCCTTGGTTGTCGGTGTATATCCTCCCTTTGGTCCACGAATGGCTCTAACTATTCCTGACACCTTCAAAACTCGCATTTGGTCCCTTACAACTCCGGGATTTCTGTTAATAAATCCAGCTATTTCTTTTCCTTTTATCAATCCACCCTTCTTTTTGTGAAGAGTTATTAAAGCATGCAGTATATCCTTTTGAAGTTGAGTAAGTTCAAGTTTTATCTTAGCCATATTACACTATAATTGGAAGCATTACGTTAGTGCTAGAATTGCATATGGAAATGATAAAATATTATCTCCCCCACCCTAACTTTTTAAGAACTTGTGTAGCTCTTTCTTGTCCGAAATATTCATAGATTCCTCCTCTACTTTCTGGCTTCACGCTTGGGTCACCAAGATATCCAGAATCTACCAGCTGAACAAGCAAGCGAGGCGGAGCCCACTTGGGATCTTTAGTCATTTCATACATAGATTCGTATATTCTCAGTCTTGTATCTAGTCCTACAAGATCTCCAGTTTCAAGGGGCCCCATTGTAAAACCATAACCGAGCATCATCCCGATGTCTATGTCCTGTGGAGTTGCAACACCTTCCTGAACCATTAACATCGCCTCCTTACCAAGAGTCAAGCCCAAACGGGTAGTTGCAAAACCTGGCGAATCTTTAACAACAATTGAGACTTTTCCAACATCACTTAACCAACTCCTTACATTGTTTACAACTACATCGATTGTTAGTAATCCTTTAACAAGCTCAACAAGCTTCTGAATCTGGGCTGGATTGAAGAAGTGTATTCCCAAGAAGCTTTCGGGATTTTTGACTGCTGATGCGAGCTTTGTTATGCTTATCGAAGAAGTATTTGATCCTACTATTGTATCGTCCCTCACAATGTCTGATACTTTTTGGAGTACTTTTTTCTTGAGATTCATGTCTTCAAAAACAGCTTCAATAACAACATCAGCATCTCTCAGTTCAGAATAATCAGTTGTTAGTCTAATCCTCTTTATAATTTCCTCTATTTCTGACTCTGTTATTTTTCCTCTTTCAACAAGCCTCCTCAACCCAAATCTCCCACTAACAATCGTGTCAATCCCTTTCTTCAAAGCATCTTGATTCACATCTATTGCGACAACTTCATAACCACTCTGAGCAAAAAACTGTGTTATTTGCGTCCCCATAAGTCCAAAACCCACAACACCTATAACTTCCACTTTCATACTACTTCCCCCTAAATTCGGGTTTTCTTTTTTCCAAAAAAGCCTTCATCCCCTCTTTCGCATTCTCACTTGAAAACAGGACTGCAAAGAGTCCGAGTTCGTATTTAAGCCCGTCATGCAGACTCATACTTCTCGCAGCATTTAAAGCCCTCTTTGCAAACTTAACGGCTGTCGGTGATTTTTCAGCGATTTTTCTTGCAATCTCCATTGCTCTGTCCATAACTCTGTCTTCCTCGACAATCTCATCAACAATGCCGATCCTGTAAGCCTCTTCAGCATCTATTATCTCACCAGTGAGCACAAGTTTTTTGCCATTCCCAGCCCAACGAGTCTCGGCAATCTTTGCGTTCCTCCAGCTCCCGGAATTATGCCGATGTTTATCTCTGGCTGCCCGAACTTAGCTTTTTTACTTGCAATTCTTATGTCGCAAGCCATTGCAAGCTCGCAACCCCCACCTAAAGCATAGCCATTTATGGCAGCAATTGAAGGCACGTCCAGCTCCTCAATTTTTGTAAAAAGCTCACTTCCAAGCTTAGCAGCTTCAATACTATCTAAGGGGCTCCTTTTTATCAGCTCGTTGATATCTGCTCCGGCAGCAAAAGCTTTTCCGCTGCCAGTGATTATAAGTGCTCTCGCCTTATCCTCAACTTCTTCGATGGCTTGCTTAAGCTCAACTCTTGTTTTTGTATCCAGAGCATTCAACTTTTCAGGTTTGTTCAGGATGATTACAGCAATTCTATCCAAGTATTCGAGCTTTATCCTCTCCATTTCAATCACCGTACTTTTTCAAAACATCTCTGAGCATCGTCCTTGCTATAACGAGTTTCTGAATCTCCTTGGTTCCTTCATAGAGCTCAGTGATTTTTGCATCTCTGTAGAATCTCTCTACAGCGTAGTCGCCTACATATCCATAACCGCCATGCAGCTGAACCGCCCAGTCTGCGACGTATACTGCCGTCTCTCCAGCGAACCACTTAGCCATAGACGACAGTTCTGGTTTTCTCTCACCAATGCTGCACTGCCATGCTGCCTGATATGTTAGCAACCTCGCAGCTTGTATGCGGGTAGCCATCTCAGCTATTTTGAACTGAGTATGCTGGAAAGCTGCTATGGGCTTCCCAAACTGCTTCCTCTCTTTCACATAATTTAAAGTGAGCTCAAACGCTCCCTGAGCTATGCCAACAGCTTGAGCAGCGACTCTTGGGCGAGTGTGGTTGAAAAACTCCATGAGGTAGTAAAAACCTTTGCCAGGTTCGCCGAGAATGTTCTCATCGCCAACTCTAACGTCTTTCAGCACGATTTCCGCAGTATCGCTCGCCCTCAACCCGAGCTTGTTTTTTATTTTTGTTGCCTTAAATCCCTTCATTTTACTTTCAATAATTGCGAAAGTCAAGCCGTGATGCCTCTTCTCGCCATCGTAGGTTCTGCCCAAAACCAGAACAAAATCACAGACAGTACCATTGGTTATGAATGTTTTAACACCATTTATAACCCACTCATCTCCCTCCTTAACAATTTTCATCTTTACGTTAGCCACGTCACTTCCAGCTTCTGGCTCAGTTGTAGCCATTGCCGAAATTCCGTGCTTTTCTGTAATCCATCTCAAGTATTTCTCTTTCTGCTCTTCATTGCCAAATAGAATGAGTAATTCGGTTCCAAAGGTTGAGCTGAGACATGCGTTACCAATTCCCGGGCTAACTCTGTAGAACTCCTCTGTAATCAGAGCCTCTTCAAACAAGGTTAAACCCATCCCACCGTACTCTTCAGGAATCTTTATCGTCGAAAAACCAAGGTCTCTTGCCTTCTTGACGACTTCCATAGGATACCCCTCTTCTCTATCACACTCCTCCATCAGCTCTGGAGAAAACTCGTTTTCGGCAAACTCTCTTGCAGCCTTCTTAATATCTATCTGCTCCGGAGTTAATTTAAAATCCATAAAAACACCCCCTCATAGTTCTCTCCTGACTATATTTTTGCACTCAAGCAAAAATTTGGTGTAAGCTATCTGAAATTCAACGCCTTTGTGCCATGAATCAGCAATGAGAAGCTCAAATTTTATGAGAAATTCTATAACAGAACTTCTAACGAGGCTCTCTTCTTCAGTCAAAAGCTCATTGACGTTGAAGAAATCGACGCCGTGAAATGACATCATACCACCTCAAAATAAACCTTCCAAACCCCACTCTGATCTTTAGCCGTGAAAGCTTTTACTTTATCACCAACTTTCACTTCTTCAGCCCAGCCCATTACTCTGATGTTCCCAAACCTTGCAATTGCAATCGTGTATGGTTTACTCCACTCGAAACCTTTTGGAATTGTATAAACAACAGTAAAAGCCTCAATAACACCATAATCCTCAATTTCCACCCATTCAGTCTCGCTTCCGCAAAAACTACACTCGGAATGGGGAGGATAGTACCCCCTTCCGCACCTGCAAACTGTTTTGTAGATTTTACCTTCTTCAAGCCCCTTCCAGTATTTTACCGTCTTACCTACAGGTATCTTGTGTTTTAGCGGCAGCTCTCTACTCTCAATGTACATTGAATCACCTCCTCAACACAAAAACCCAGGCGAAGTGTCCAGTACCGCCAACGTTGTGAGTCAGACCAGTATAGTTCTTCAAATCAACCTGAAGTCTTCCAGCCTCCTCTCTCAACTGCTTGACGACTTCGTAGACCATAGCAACGCCAGTAGCTGCTAAAGGGTGTCCCTTAGCCTTTAAACCCCCAAAAGTGTTGACTGGAATTTTTCCTCCAAAGTCTGACTCTCCGTTTTCGATAAATTTCCCGCCTTCACCCTTTCTGCAAAAACCCAGATCCTCATAACCCATAATTTCTGCGATTGTGAAGCAATCGTGAACCGTCGCAATGTCAAATTAGTTAATGGGCTCATCAATTCCCGCCATTTTGTAAGCCATCTTCGCAGCGTTTACAGAAGCTTTTAAACCAACAAAACTCTCTCTCCTCGTCATGTTTGATGTATCGGATGAGTAACCTATTCCACCGATCCATACAGCGTTATCAATTCCAAGTTCCTTTATTTTCTCTTTAGAAGCAAGAATTGCTGCCGCAGCACCGTCGCTTATTGGTGAGCAATCGAAGAGCTTTAACGGATATGCTATAACTCTTGAATTCAAAACGGTTTCAACATCAATTTCCTTCTGAAATTGTGCCTTAGGATTCTTTGCAGCATTCTTATGAGCTTTGACAGCGACGAGAGCCATCTGCTTCTCTGTAGTGCCATACTTTGCCATGTGGGCTGATACGTGCATTGCGTAGTATGCTGGGAATGTTGTGCCATATTGATGAAACTCCCAGAGATAATTGCCAGCTCTGCCTCCAACAGCAAGAGATACAGCAGTTTCAACTTCAGTCATCTTTTCAACTCCAATTACTATTGCGATATCAACCATTCCGGATGCTATGGAGGAATATGCTGTGTAGATTGCAGCGCTTCCAGTTGCGCATGCAGCTTCAACCCTGATAGGGCCCCTTCCCAGCAAAACCGCAGTATTCGTTTACCGGAACTGCAGGCATAAGCTCGTAGTTTCTTGTTCCAACGCATCCAATAACGCTGAGGTCTATTTTCTCTCCGTTTATTCCTGCGTCGTATAGAGCCTCCTTACTAGCCTCATATGCAAGCTCCTGAATTGTAACATCTCTTACGCCAAACTTCGAGCAACCTACGCCAATAACACCAACTTTCATTGTTATAAAATTTTACAAGTATTTAACTATGTAAATTTTTCGTAATATGCGAAGTATTAGATACATATAATATCAAAAATAACTGCTTCTCAGGGGTCATATTACGCATCAAATAATTCAATTAATTCAATAAGAAAGTAACCATAATTTAAAGAAAAGAGGATCGGTGAGATTAGGTACTCTTTCAACATACCTTTTGAGCGGCAAGTCAAGCAGGTTCTCGTCCCTACTTCTTGCTCCATAAATCCTTTTCTTCATTCGCCTGTTTATCTCTCCCATTAACTTCTCATCTATCGTTGCCATGAAATGTATATACCTCTAGTTTCTTGTACGCAAACGAAAGAATACTCTTCACATGTCTTTTGAAAAGCTTTGTCCCTTTCAAGTAATCATTTGATTCCGTCTCTTTTGCGAACTCATTCAGAGCTTTCTCTGTTTCCTTTATCTTCTTCTGAAATTAATAGTAAATGAGCAGAAGATTATTCCAGCTCTCCGGTGAAATAAAATCTATATTTTTCAGAAATTTCTTGTTGATTGTTGAATGGTCTGGCACTGTCAAAATAACAAAAAATAAATAACTGAGATAAAACATATGCAACCTACACTAAGCCAATTGATAGAGCATATCAAGGTTACAAAAGTCTTTCGGAGGAATAAGAAAAATGTAGAATTAAAGATATTAGCCGCTCTATTATACTTCTTTGGCCTTTCTTTGAGAAAAACAAGCGATTTCTTATCCTTATTTGAAGAGATAAGTCATGAATCGGTTAGGATTTACTACCATAGATTAAAGACAGTTCTAAAGCAACCAAGAAAGAAGAAGAGAAAGTTAATTGCAATAGACGAAACAAAAACAAAGCTGGAAAATAAGCAAATCTTTGTATGGGCTGCTATAGACGTTGATACCAAAGAATGCTTAGCTATATGGGCTTCTGAGAGCAGAGGGAGCTTTGAAGCCTACGTTTTCTTGAAAGACGTGTTGAAATACTGTGAAAGCAAGCCAGAAGTAGTTGTTGATAGAGGATTCTGGTATAATTGCTTACAAAGATTGGGATTGAATTACAGGCATGAAACTTGGCTAAGAAATGCTGTTGAGGGATTCTTTTCGAGGTTTAAGGAAAGAGTGAAGAGGTTCTGGAATAGGTTTCCATTTAGAAGTTCTTTTGATTCTGTACAAAGCTGGTTGGAGAGCTTTATGGCTTTCTATAATTACTGGAGGTGTTAAGTTGACAGTACCGAATGGTCTGAGCTGCAATCAAGATATTATTAGCAGTAGCGAATTGTTGTGAGGATTGTATATATAGTATATGGTGTTCCATCAACACACCATTTAATCTCCATTCAGACAACTCCATACTCAAAACAAATATCTAAATCATCTCCTATTCCAACGGGACACAACCATATTACCTAAAACCAAAAATAAAGCAAAAATAAACCGTAAAATTAATAAATCCCAGTGATTATACATTTTCTAGGTGATTTAAATGAGATTACCTGTCTATCCGATAAAAGGAGACGAAAGATGGGAGCTTCTATCAAAAATCGTAGATAAACTTGAAACAAGGGAAACGAAGAAAGCTCTGGCAAGATATAAGATAACACCAGTCAACAAGGCAATAGAAATTCCTTAAGATCATAATTCTGGCGATGCTCTTTGAATTAGAGATATCCTACGCTGTTAGCGAGATAAACAAGCGTTATGAACTCAGAAAATTTTTAAGGATAGATGACGAGGTTAAATTGAGATCGGTCTACAATTTCATGTCAAAATTTGAATCGAATCAGTTCATAAACTTAGTTTTCTCAATTCTTAACGCTAATTCAAAGAGAAGGAGAAAGAAACCCTCTTTGCTAATACTGGATTGGACTGATATATCGCTCGATCTAAATCCTTTCAGAAGGAGGGATTTGAAGAATAAACCCTACAAGTGGGGTTATTCAACAAAAGGATTCTTTCTTGGCATGAAGATGATGATTCTGATTGACTACAAGACTCTAACACCCCTATTCTTCCATGTTTATCCAGCCAATATCCATGAAAGCCGTATATATCCTCTAATTTTAGAAATGCTTAAGAGAAGAAAGCTGATCAAGTTTGGAGATGCTATAATCATGGACAGAGGATTTTACAGCTACAAGAACTATCTGATCGGGATAAGATACGGTGTTGTTCCTTTGATAATTCCAAGGGAGAAATTCAGGTTTAACAGGCTTGAAGGGTTAATAAGCTATCCTCTCTTCATATTTAACTCGAAGAACGTTGAGAAGGAGAAGAAGAGATATAGAAGGCTCGTAAGGAAGTTGGTTGAAGGATTAAAGAAGAATCTGAAGAAATTGAGAGCGATAATAGAGGACGTAATCAAGCTGGGGAAAGAGGCTTACGGTATGAAGGGCTTGCACTGCTATTCTTTCGAGCCAGTTAAAAAGAGGTGTTCTCTTTCTGTCCTCTTGACAGGGATGACGTTTAAGCTGGGATTCAGGGAAAAGAAGGTTATTCAGAAATTATCAGAGTGGTGAGATGGAGAAGACCATATATATTAGTTTAGATGTAAAAAGGAATTCTCTTGTTTTTCGCTCATTTATTTGAGCTCTTTCTTCCAACTTTCTATGAACTCTACGTTGAATAGGATTTTGCCTCTTTCACAAGCTTCCTGTTGTATTTATCCCTTCTATTTGATTTGTTATAGGTTTAGTTTTTATAGTGTTTTAGTATTTCAAGCTTATTATTTCAAGCTGATTGACAAAGCAAGCGTGTTTGAGATAAAAAGCAAAAGTAGGAATATTGAACACGGTAGAACTCCTTGTATTAGTTAGATATATGCAGAAACTTTAAATAATTCCCCAATATTTGCCAAAATATGCAAAGCAAAGAAGAACTTGATTATATAGATAGAAAAATAATAGGATATATACTCAAAGGAAAGATTCAGAGCGAGATTGCCGATATGCTTAATATAACCCTTAGAACAGTACAAAACAGAACCAAAGCTTTGGAGAGAAAAGGATACTTAAAAAAGCTTAAAGAAGGATTATGGGTTGCCGACTATCAAAAGCTTGGATTAGAAATGCTTACCGTCGGCTTCATTGATTTAGATATATCTTCTAAGAATAAACTTGATGAACTGATAGAACATCTTAAAAAACTAGATTTCGTTGAAAATGTCTTTGAAACCGTAGGTTCTTATGATCTGTGTTTTATTGTTCGCTACAGAGATATTAGAGAGTATCATCAGGAAAGGAGGAAATTCATGGAATGGCTTCGGAAAAAGGGGTTCAAGGTAAATCACTACCATGCAATCATAGCCTCAAAAACACATAAAAATCATAGAAGAACTATTGTTTAAGAGAGTACATGCACATCATTGAAACATTCAGTGACATTCTCCCCGTCATAATTGAGTGACTCTTCCTCTACGGGGGACTTTCATTTTTCCATTTACTGTTAGCTCCCCACACACGAATTCATTTACGAAAAACTGGCCGGCATACTCAGTTTCAAGATCATGGAGAAATAACGCCAGATTGCTGAGGATGACCGGGTCGAGCTTCTCAATTTCTATCGCAAAGCGTACTTCGGCCGAACACTCTTCAATATTGAGTTTTTGAAGTTTTACTCTCTTTATACCCCTGTCTTTTGAAAAAAGTGTATCGGTTAAAACCCTTCTTCTTTCAATAACCTCCTCAATCATCTTTTTATCATTTCATACACCCCATCGGATCAGGCAGGTCCAAATCCAGCATTCAGCTCCGGGAGCAGGAAAGGTCGAAAAGAGAAAACAATGGTCGATGGTGTGAGTGTTGTTTTACTGAGCATTCATCATCACCCACCACTCATTTACTGACTGCGGCTTCGGCTAGAGCTCAGAAAGTTTTTGAGGATAGATGATGAAATAAATCTTAAATCTGTCTACAACTTCATGGCAAAATTCGAAGCAGAGCAATTTGTAAATTTCATTTTCTCCGTTTTAAACGTAAATTCAAAGAGAATGAGAAAGAAATCATCTTTGTTAATATTGGACTGACCACATGTGGAACCCTTTTCAGCAGACCGATGTAAAAGCCTACAGTTAGTTCAGTCCATGCATCTAGAATGCGGTGGACTGACTTAACAGGCGAGAAGGATGGTGGAAGTGTGGTGGAAGCACGAATAGGTGATTATCCGGTCTGCATCGGATTGGACGTACACAAAAGGTATTCGTATGTAGCTGTAGTTGACGAAACGGGAGAAATAGTAAAAGAAAAAAGAATAGAAAACACAAAGGAATCTCTACAAAAATTTGCATCAAAATACAAAGGAGCTAAAGCTGTAATAGAAGCAACATCCAACTACAGATTCATCTACGATATCCTGGAAAAATACATGGAAGTAAAGCTTGCTCATCCATACAAAACTAGGGCTATAGCTGAAGCGAGAATAAAGAACGACCGTCTGGATGCAAAAATGCTTGCACATTTGTTAAGAGCAAACCTTATAGCAGAGTCCTATGTACCACCCAAAGAAGTGAGGGAATTAAGAGATCTTACAAGATTAAGAAAGTCATTGATAGAAGACAGAAACAGATTAAAGAACAGAGTGCATGCCATCCTTTCAAGAAATGGAATCTTTGATTATCCAAATCCCTTCACAAAGAAGGGTAGAGAACATTTAGAAAACCTTGACATACCAGAAATAGACAGAGAACTTCTGAATGCAAACCTCTCCATCATAGACAGGATAAATGAGGAAATAAAGAAAATAGACAGGATAATCCAGGAGAAAGCCAAACAGGATAACGATGCTATATTACTCACAACCATC
>QMZC01000016.1 GCA_003662995.1 Archaeoglobales archaeon | reverse complement strand
GCGTCGGAGATGTTGATTTAGAGACAACAAAGAGCTATGTTCAGAGGCAGGAGGAAATCCATCAGGCTAAGCTCTCTCAATACGGTTAGGAAGCCACAGGCTTTAGCCTGTGGAGGATGTCACGAGTTATATCGTTTAGTCTGTGTGTTAACGCAGTGTATCCTTCTTAACTCACCGACTCAAAGGTGTAATATCTCGAATTAACTTTGGTGAAGCAAAATAGTTGGATGAGGGATATAATTTAGTTACCGTGATGTTCGACTCCAATGCCTCTAAATAATAACACAAAACATTAAATATCTATTCCACATATTTTGAAATATGAAGATCAAGGATGCTCCAAAAACTGCAACATCTATTGTTGTTAGATCTGCCTCAAACGCCAGAATATCCCAATCAAGAAACCCGATGCTTGAGTTGATGAGGAGGATTTTTAGGAAGGAAGAAGTTGCAATGAAGGCGATAAAGTTTATCAGCATTGTTGAAGAGAGGCAGAAAAGTGGAAAGCCGTTGAGGGTTGATGAATGGGAAAAAACAATGGAAGAATTGGAAATGGTTCGCTCCTCTTTCTATTCAATGAGGAACAAGTTGTTGGGTGCTGGACTAATCTCGATAAAGAATGGTGAATACAGACTTTCAGGTGTTTTTAGCAGGGATTTAGTTGACATGGCTCGCTGGTGGTGGAGTGCTGTTTTGGGCTATGATCCAGAAACCCTATAACACAACTTTGCACCCGAACAAACGTAAGGATAACAAAGGTTGATAAAAATAGTATAGTACAATAGATAGAAGGAAAAAATTTCCAAGCGAGGGGTGGAGATCTCATTATTATATGAGATAGTGATGCAGATTAAATTCAAAAAGGATTTTATTTTGTATTTAGTAATTAAACCATGAACTCCCTTGCGACAATTGAGAAGGAGATAAAAAGGTGCAAAAAGTGTGAGTTGTGGAGGAGCAAAACAAACTACGTTCCCGGAGAAGGCAGTGAAAAAGCTGATGTAGTTTTTATTGGTGAGGCTCCTGGAAGAGAGGAGGATCTACAAGGCAAGCCCTTTGTTGGCAATGCTGGTAAGTTGCTCACTGAGATGATTGAAAAAATTGGGTTATCAAGGAAAGACGTTTTTATTGGTAATGTTTTAAAGTGTCGCCCACCAAACAACAGAGATCCACTACCTGAGGAGATCGAAGCTTGTAGTCCGTATTTAATTAGGCAACTTGAAGTTATTGAGCCCGAGATTATAGTTTGTTTAGGCAGATTTTCAGCATCCTTCATTTTTGAGTTGTTTGGCTTAGAATTCACAAGCATTTCGAGGGTTAAAGGGAGAGTGTTCAAGGTGAAAGCGTGGGGGAAGGATGTTAGTATAATAGCATTGTATCATCCAGCAGCAATCCTTTACAGACCTCAGCTTAGGGAGAAATATGAGATGGACTTTGCGATTATAGGTAGTTTAATTGGAAAGAATGAAAAAGTAAAAAAAATGACAAATTCTACCCTGTTTGATTACCTTGATTAGTTGATTGACCAAATCCGATAATTTTTATTTCATCGCTTTTACAAATGCTTGGGGGATAAAATGTATTCGTTCGATATAGAAGTCTGGTTTAGGGATGTTGATTCTTTCGGACATGTAAACAATGCGGCAATCTGCAGTTATCTGGAGACTGCACGTTTTAAATATTTCAAAGACAGATTTAAAGTTTTTAAGGCAACTTTCGTGCTAGCAAGGGCAGAAATTGATTACTTGGCGCCCTTATTTTTGGGAGAAACTGTTACCATAAACGTTTGGGTTGGCAAAATCGGAAATACAAGTTGGGAGTTTTTTTATGAGGTGATGGAAAAGGAAACAAATCGGTTGGCTGTCAAGGCTAAAACTGTTCAGGTCTGGTACGATTTAAAGCGGAACAGGAAGATGCCAATACCCGATGACGTTAGAAGGGTGCTTGAGGCTGACCGAAAATAATTTTAGCTATAATGTGTAAAAACATCTTGCCCGCCAGCCATGCGTTCCCTGAACAGTGAGGGGAATTCCACAAGGCGGGCAACATACATGTTATTGAAGAAATACGTGTGTCTGGGAGATTTGCTGAAGCTTGAGTTAAAGATGTTTTTCATCTAACCAAAATAATTAACAAAAATAATAACAACGTAACAATGGGACATGAAACTCGAAATACTTGAAGAATTAAGAAAAGCTGCAAAAAGCAAAATCGATGCAAGCAAAATTGATACTTGGATAGGGATTGAAAGCTTTTATTACAATGGGAAATGGCATGTTAAATGCATAATTTATCAAGATCAAATTAACCCATGCAGAGTAGAATTAATATTTGGGGATAAGATAACAATCGAAAAACTGGAAAATCTTAGAAGAGTTCCCATGCATGTTGTTTATGTTGACTCTGCTCTTAAAGAACTTGAAAAAGCCGACAATCTGATTGAGAATGGCAAGTTTGAAGAGGCGATAAAGTCATTCTGGGGAAGCATAATTTACTCTTTAAAAGCTTACGGTTTAATATCAAAAGGTTGTAGAATTGTGGAAGTATCGATAATGGATTTAGCTAAGGAATTTTCAAAATTAGTAGAAGATAAAGCTTTTTTTGATAAAATAAGTAGAATTAAGTCTATTGTAGGAGACACATTTGACATTCTTGATGTCGATATTGAGTTGGTGCAGGAAGATGCCAGAGAGGTGGTTGAAAAAAATTGTTAACAAAATTTGTTTTTCAAAATAGTTATTAATAACTTGCAATGATTTTTACTATCGATGTTATTAATGTCAATGTATTCGAAAAACGGGAAACCCCTCTTTTTTTAGAGACTCATTCCCTATAGCGTCTAAATCTGCTACGATAATTAGTCTTCTTTGTTTTTTTGCATATTCAACTGTGTGCATAGTCCCTCCCCTAATGTTTGATTCAACTACAACAACACAAAAAGACAGACCACTTATTATCCGATTTCTTTTTACAAATTGATACTTTTTTATCCTTTCATCTAGGGACTCAGAAATAAGTAGCCCATTATCCTTTAGGATATCATTAGCTAATTCTACGTTCTTCTTTGGTGTGATATTCCTTAAAGATGGAATAACGCAAATTACTTTTCCACCATTATTCAGTGTGGTCTTTATAGCTAAAGTGTCGATTCCTTGTGCAAGTCCAGAAACGATTACAAAGCCTTTTTTTGAGTAAAATTCTGCTATAATTTTAGCATATTCCTTACCTTTTTGGCTTGGTTTTCTTGTACCAACAATTGCAATTGATGGTTCATTGAGCAATTTTATATTTCCTAAAGCATATAGAATCTTTGGGGGATCCCTAATATGTCTCAAAAGATAGGGGTAATCTGTCGAAATTATATCAATCTTTTTAATATTTTGATGGATGGAATCTTTACTCTCACCGTAGTCAAGGAGTTTTTTCTGAGTCAAAATATCACCTTTGTCTTTCCAAGTGTGATTATCCAAACTCTTTCTGCTCCGGCTTCAAAAATTTTATGGGCTGCAGCACGTGCAGTATTTCCAGTCGTATAAACATCATCGAACAATACAACTCTTTTGCCTTCTAAATTAGTCCAAGGAGCTACTTTGATTGAGTCATAGTGTTCATTATATGATGGTCTACTCTTTGAGGGAGATATTGAAGATTTCTGAATTGTTTTAATTCTATTAAGGATTCCAGTACCATCTTCAATACCTAATAATCTAGCAACTTGACGACAGAGTTCAATGTGTCCTTTACCGATAACATATGCTCTACTAGAAGGAATAGGTATAATCACATTGGCGTTAATTTCTTTCTCTTTAATTACCGAAACGAGTTTGTTAACAAAATACTCAATTAAATCTTTTTGTGTAACATAAGGTAACTGTGTCAAATTCTTGAATAAAAGTATTAACTGAGAAAACTCATCTTGAGCGTTCGTCCATTTTGGAATGTAATCACCGAGGTAATAATGTGGAGCTGAAAAAGCTCTATTTTGAGCCTCTATTGGGTCAATCTTATAATGTGTCGCCGCATCACTTTGATAGCTTAAAACCTTTGTATCATTGCTATTGCTGTAGTAGTTGAACCCCAAATCATAGAAGGAGTCTTCAGCTAAGCTCCACCTTTCCAAATCTAACACGTCGCTCAGTTCTGAATGATTTGTTTGATTGTAATCCTCCAATTCAAGAATCAATTCTTCTTTATTTTTTTGGTTTATGGATTTAAACCCAATATCATTTCTTTTTTTGCTTTTTTGAGTTTGGATTATGACAAAAATTGTGAACACAAGTATTGTTAAAATTAGAGTCGAAATAGCGAGGCCCTGTATGGTGTGTATGTCATTTTTAATCAATAAATTAATAATTTGACCACCTGTCGATATAAAGCTCACAATGAATAAAAGAATCAATATGCTAACATAAATTTTTATGAAAAGGATTATGGGATTTTGGTTTTTAGAGCTTTGACTCATAAAATATAACTTTCAAGTGTTTTTTTAATACAGCACTAACCATATTAACTAATTTAGGTTCGCTGTTATTGTTATTTTTAGTATTTTCCAGTTTGGTAAACCATCCAGAACACTTTTCCCTTTTACTATCTTCATTAAATTAAGTTGTCTATCAACCACTTTTTAAAAGTTGCCTTACTGATGCAGTCTGTATTCATTTGATGTTTTTAACTTTGAAATCTTTTTAATACCTTCAATATTTGATGGCAGCCCTATACCTTCTAATTTTCAGCAAGTTGTTGGTTATTTTTTCCCTGTAACTCAGTCGACTGAATACCAGAAATAAGGATTTTGCTCTTCACCACACGTATACAAATAATTCCAATAGTCATGTTCTCAACTACCTTAATTCGCCCATATACATCGTGTAGTAGCAGTCATGCTAATCAACTCTTGGGTTACATTGATTTGCCCTTATATTTGAAAATTCGATTTTCTCATTCATAATTATTCTCACAAAACTTGCTTTTTCTGCACAGTATTTTTCACCACAATTTGTGAAGCCCCAACTTTTCGATTAACTTTTATATCGTCACGGAAAAATAAAGACAATGGAGGCTTTGAGAGTTTCTCAAATTTCGACATCGATGATCAGAAGGATGTTCGAGATTGTTGAAAGGGCTAAGAGGGAGGGAAAGGATATTGTTAGCCTTACAATTGGTGAGCCAGATTTTGATACAGACGAGATTATAATAAATAAAGCGTGTGAGGCTATGAAAAATGGATTCACACACTACACGTCAAACTTTGGTTTGGAGGATTTGAGGGAGGCAATAGCATCCAAATACGATCTAGATGCAAACAATGTGATGATCACTGCTGGTGGTAGCGAAGCTTTGTTAAATGCAAGCTTAGCATTCATTGAGAGAGGTAGCAAGGTTGTAATTCCTTCCCCATCATTCCTCTCATACTTCACCTATGCAAAGCTGTGTGAAGCAAAAACGATCCAGATTTTGACGCACGAAAACGGCTTCGAGGTTGATGTTGAAAGGTTAAATGAGATTGTTGACAGAGATGTGAGCATGATTTTTTTGAACTATCCAAACAATCCCACTGGCGTGGTGATGGGTGAGAAGGACTTAAAAGCTATTGTAGAGATTGCTGAAGACGTTAACGCAATCGTTTTGAGTGATGAAATTTACGACAGTATATTTTACGATAAAAGACCGGCAACACTGGCTGGATATGAAAACACAATTGTTGTTAATGGTTTTTCAAAGTCTTTGGCGATGACCGGTTGGAGGATGGGCTACGTTGTTGCAAATGATGAATTGATGGATTCGATGCTCAAAGTGCACCAAGTTAACGGTGTTTGTGCTCCAGCATTTGCCCAAAAGGCAGTTGCAGATATTATTGCTGAAGGGAAAGACAAAGAAATTGTACAAAAAATGGTTGAGGAATTCAGAAAGAGAAGGGACTTTGTATATAATCGTTTGAAATCAAAGTTTGATGTTGTTAAGCCAGAGGGGGCGTTTTACTTCTTTGTTAAGGTAAATGAGAATTGTATGGATTTTGTTGAGAGAGCTTTGGGCAAGGGTGTGGCTTTAACTCCCGGTTTACCCTTTGGAGAGGGCAATGAAGAATATGTAAGGATTTCTTATGCCACATCAATGGAAAACTTAGAAAAAGCTATGGATAGATTGGAAGAGTTATGAGTGAAAAGATTGTAAACACAGATATAAAAGTTAGAAAGGCAGAAAAAGAGGATTTAAACGACATTTTAAGAATTTTGTCCTCATCTTTTGAAAGGGAAATAGAAAAAATTTTTGGTGATGCTCATGAAGGTAGGGAAATACTGAAAAGAGCTTTGGAGAGTTTGAATGAGTTAAAAGGAATTTATGTAGCAGAATCATCCAAAATTTTAGGTTGTGTAGGTATTTTGGCAAAAGAAATTGACAACAAAATACCGATTGGTAGGGAAGCAGTAAAAAGCCTTGGTTTTACCAAAGGTACGAGAGCAAAGCTGCTTTTATCTTTTTTTAAGGAGAAACCGAAGAAGAACGATGTTTGTATCGACTACTTGGCAGTATCAAAATTTTACAGAAATATGGGGGTTGGTTCGGCTTTGTACAGCAAAGTGGAGGAGTTGGCAAGGTTAAACAACAAGAACAGAATTAGGGTTTGGGTGTCCGTGGAGAACGATGAAGCTATAGATTTTTTTATGAAAAGAAGTTTTAATATAGCAAAGATGCTCGATAGCAAGTACGCTGAGAAGTATTTTGGGCAAAGGTACTGGTACTTGTTGGAGAAATTGCTATAATCCATCGATTTTACATGCAGAAATTCAATCCAAACAAACATCGACGTATATTGCGTTGGTTGGACAAACCTCGATGCACGAACAGCAACCATTACATCTCCCAGCATTTCTTACTTCAGCCTTTTCGTTGTGCATTTCAAACACATCTTTTGGGCAGATGATTACGCATTCTTCACATCCCATACATTTTTCAACATCAACGGCTATAAAAGCCATTGAACCACCACAATCACTTTAACTTTGTTTTATCGATTAACCTGTCTTTTAGAACCCTGCTTTGAATGAATGCAACTATTGGAAGGGAAATGACCAATCCAATACGTCTTCCCCCTCGTCAATTACCGCAATGCTCTTCCTGCTATCGAAGATGAAAAAAGCCCCCATTCTGACCCTAACGCCATCCACAACTATGCCCTTGAGGTAACTCTCTGCAACTTCATCCTTTTCTACAAGCTCTCTAAACTCAACATTGGGCAACTTTTTCTTTAAACTGTCATCGACTTGCAGCAAAACACACACGACCCTCTTTTTCAGTTCCCTTAAGTCATCATGCAAAGATAAAATTAACTCCGAATTTGCTGAGATGATAAGTATCTCTTCTTCAGCCTCAAAAATTGCGTCCCTTATTTTTTCCAAAATATTCCACTCTCCTCGTATAACAAGTGCGGGAGAGAAATCTTTTTGCTTTGACATCCTCAAACTCTCAAGTTCTATTATACAATCATCTGCCGCTTTAATCAATTCGAGTTTTAATTTTTCTATAACTTTTCTTGGTTCAACAGGCTTAAAACGCTTCGGCTCCCCCTCCTCTACATCTACAAATCCCTTAGACGTCAATCTGTTAAGTACATCATAAACTCTCGCCCTTGGAACTCCGCTTACTTCGTGAACTTCTCTGGCAGTTGCTTTTCCTATGCCCACCAGAGATACATAAACCTTAGCCTCGTATTCGCTCAAACCAAGCTTTTTCAATTTATCAATCATGTTACTATGGCGGTGACAACAATCTTATATACTTTGTTATTAATTTTAATGTCAGGTGAAATTCATGGAAAGCAAGATTGCTAAGGCTTTAAAGCTGAAATACGAGCCTGTTGCAATTCTCTGGAGTGATGAAAAACCTGAAAATGCCATTCAATTCAAGAAACAACGTTGGGGATGTGTGATGTGGATGTTTGCAAGGGCTGCTAAGGGCAAAACTGCAGTTTTTGATAGAGAAACTTTCGGTTGTCCGGGTGGAGGAGTTGGATTAGGATTTGGAAATCAGTATTTAAATTTCATAGGCGGAATGGAGGGATTTTGTCATTTTTTGTCAACAGGATACGGACAATGGGAAGGTGGAAAAGACTTGATAGAAAGGTTGAGCGGGGAAGTTGGAAAGGATAGGTTTGAGAAGTTGATGTATGGAGAGAGATACGTCAAGTCTCCCGAACTCGTTAAAAAATTCGTTGAACAACTGCCAATAATTGATATTCCAAACAGATACGTTATTTTTAAGCCTTTAAGCAAGGTTGAGGAGGAGCCAAAAGTTATCGTTTTCGTTGCAAATCCACATCAGCTTTCCGCCTTGATAATCTTGGCAAACTACGGCAGAGAGACTGTTGATAATGTTGTTGTTCCTATGGGTGCTGGATGTCAGCAAATCGGAATTTACGCATACAGAGAAGCAAAATCTAAGAATCCAAAAGCCGTTATAGGGATGACAGATTTGGATGCGAGGCTTAACGTTAGAAGACAGCTT
This sequence comes from Archaeoglobales archaeon, assembly GCA_003662995.1. Classification (GTDB taxonomy): domain Archaea; phylum Halobacteriota; class Archaeoglobi; order Archaeoglobales; family Archaeoglobaceae; genus B5-G16. The sequence continues at coordinate 26,201 of QMZC01000016.1, read as the reverse complement.
GGAGATGATGTTTTTACGTTTGCAGTGCCATACAACATGTTTGAGGAAATGGAAAACAACGTTGAAGGAAGTTTTTTGGAAGTGGGAACTTGGACAAAGTTGTTGAAATACATGGGGTGAGAATTTGAGGAAGTTTCTGGTTTCTCTATTAATTCTAACATTGTTACAAGGTGTTGCGAATGCAGTTCAAATCGATTTCCACGTTTCTGTTTTGGGAGACGGTAAACTGCATCCAGGAGATGACACGGCAATTACGCTGTTGATAGAAAATGAGGGTAAAGCGGATAATTTTATGTTAAATGAGAATACTTCACAGCTTTTACAATTGGTAACTACAGCCAAAGACCTTAGGGTTGAGATTGACGACAGTTGGTTACCAATTGAGGTTAAGACTGTTAATCCACAACTAATCGGTGATCTACCTTCGGGAAGAATTGCCAAAGCTGTGTTCAGGGTTAAGGTTGATGAAGATGCAAAGCTTGGAGAATACAGCATTCCAGTTAGATTGAAGTACACAAAAGTAACGTACACAATGTCAGGAACCAACGTAATCCTCAACTACCACGAAGATGAGTTCGATGTCGATTATCTGAAAATTGAGATAGTAAAAAAAGATTACGATTTTAGCGTCAAATCTGTCAGTTCAACGTTAAAAACGAATCAAGAAGGAGTAGTAGAAGTAACAATCAAAAACACGGGAAATAATGAAATTTACGATGCTACGTTATTAATAAACACAACACCGCCACTGCAACCAAATCCCAAAGCTATGTCTGCTTACTTGGGCAACATTGGGGTTGATGAGGAGGTAAAAGCAACGTTTAAGGTTTATGTGATGGAGGGAGCTTTAAACAATTCATATCCAGCAACGCTTGTTTTAAAGTTTAAGACGTCTGTAGGAAAGCCGTATAAGCTCACCCAGTCCATAGGCTTGGGTGTTGAAGATGAAGATGCATTTTTAATTATAGATGCACAGAGCTTTATCACTTCACCAAAAACAATTCCAAAGCAGCAGCAAGCTTCGATACCTTCAATACCCTCATTACCAATGTTTATGAGTCAACAGCAACAGTCGCAGCAACAGCAAATTAAACAGATTCAGTCTGTGATAACGATACCTTCAAGGGGTTTTGTTTTGCTCAGCATCAAGAACGTTGGTAAGGATGTAAATGATGCTGTTGCAATTCTATCCTTTGGTAACCCCCTCATCCAAGCTGAAAATATGCCATACATCGGTTACTTCAGGAAAAACGATGTAAAAGATGTCCTGTTTTACATTAAATCCACAGCACCGCCGGGAAAATATAGAGGGGTTGTGATGTTGAAATACAAAAACGAGCTTGGCGATGATGAAATGAGCAAAAAACACTACATTGAGGTTGAGATTAAGTCGATCACACCACTAAAAATTGAGAAGGTTGAGACAGAGAACCTCGCAGTCGGGTTGAAGGGTAATGTAAACGTCATTTTGAAGAACAGTTTAAATAAAAACGTACACAATGCAATGTTCCTTATCATATCCCCCGATTCTTCACTAACTCCTTTAAGCTCCTCATCCTACCTATATGAAGCTAAGCCTGAAGAATCGGGAGAAATTAGATTCAGATTACAAGTTTCTGATGAGGCTGTAAGCGGCTCATACAAGCTGTATTTGGTTGAAAGGTACAATTTGGGTGATGCAGAGGGTTTGGTTAGCATTGCTGAATTTCCAGTAATAATAAAGCCAAAGATGGCTTACTTCGAAGTTTTATCGATAGAAAGTAACCTTTACCCAGATGAAACGGGAGATGTAACGATTAAAATCAAGAATGCTGGAAATTTAGCCATCCACAATGCAGTTGTAAAGCTTGAGTTATCTTCTCCACTAACAATTGCGGGAGGAAGTGCTTTGAGTAGCCTCGTCGGTCAATCCCAACCCGGCTTGTACTTTATTGGAACGCTAAAGCCCGACGAGGTTGCCATCGCCAAGTTCAGAGTTGATGTTGATAAGGATGCTGGAGCAGGGAATTATCCTGTGACAATCAAGATAGACTACTACGATGATGAAGGCTATTTACACACCTCAAACCCCATAATTGCGTCCGTAGAAGTTAAAGAGAAGCCATTGATAACTCTACCAATAGCTATTGCGATTCTCTTAGCCTTAATAGCCATAATTTTGGCGACAAGATTCGTTAGAAAAAAAAGAAAACAGGGCAATAAAGATAAACAAGTATGAAGGATAGAAACCCTTGGATTTCAGTAATACCAGTCATCATCGGAGTCTTCATGGTTATGATAGACGTCAGTATACTCAACGTTGCATTACCAAGGATTGCTGAGGAGTTCAATGCTACCGCTTCCGATGTTCAGTGGATACTCAATGCATACACGATCACACTTGTGGTGTTACTTGTTTTGGCAGGGAAGATAGGCGACATGGTAAGTAGGAACTACTATTACTCGGCAGGTATGGCTGTATTCACAATCGGTAGCTATCTATGTGCAAAATCGTGGAGCATTCTGCCATTCATCGCATTCAGGGCATTCCAAGCTATAGGTGGGGCAATAATGCTTGGAAATTCCCTTGCAATCATGGTTGAACTGTTTCCCCCCGGAAAAAGGGGAACTGCAATGGGCGTTAATGCAATCTTAATATCCTCAGCCTTCAGCCTAGGTCCAATAATAGGTGGCTGGCTAACAACACACCTAAGCTGGCACTGGGTTTTTTACATAAACATACCGGTAGGAATTATTGGTGTTGTCTGTGGTGTCGTTTTACTACCGCCATTGGGTAAAAAAATAAAAGAACCGATTGACTTCGTGGGATTGGCTTTACTAACAATTGGTCTTGGCTTTTTAACCCTTGCATTGATTAAAGGTCAGGACTGGGGATGGGACTCACAAAAAACTATTGCCTCATTCATTATAGCATTCCCTTACCTTTTTGCATTTATTGTAAGGGAATTTACCTACCACCATCCGTTGTTAGACGTTAATCTATTCAAAATCAGAAACTTCAGTATCGGAATTTTAGGAATTTTTTTTATGTTCACGGGAGTTACAGCGGCACTCTTTATCCTCCCGTTTTTCCTACAGGGAATAAAGGGTTTGACGGCTGAAGAATCTGGATACTGGCTTATTGCAATCCCAATCATGAACTCCTTTGTTGCACCAGTTGCTGGAAGGTTGAGTGACATGATTAATCCAAAGTACACGATGTGTATTGGGCCTCTATTCTTTATATTGGGTCTTCTGATGCTCGGCGATGTTGACATTAACGTTGGATTTTGGGAGATGTTCCTGATTCTTTCCTTTTTGGGGATCGGCTTAGGACTGGTTGTATCGCCTTCGTTCAACGTTATTATGTCTGCTATCCCTCCCCAAAAAGCTGGAATGGCTAATGGAGTCGTTCAAACAATTAATTCACTTGGCAGGACGATGGGAGTGGCAATAGGAGGGGTTATACTTACGGGAAAAATGAATGATCTTGTTCCGGGCTATGGAAACCAGCTCCCTGATCCAGGTAAAATCATGATGCTTAAAACTTTGTCGATTAGGGGCTTTTCTGAGCCATTGGTGTTGATGGTAAATGCATTTATGGAAAGCCTCCACCACCTCTTTGTACAACTTGTGATTTTACCTATATGCAGTTTATTCGTAATTTCACTGTTCTTGAGTGGAAGAGAGCATTTGATGAGGATGAAAGTGAGGGAGAGGGTTGTTAAAAAGTTAAAATAAAAAAATAAAGTAAGTAGAGTATAAAGAACAAGGATGAGAAGTAAGACAAAGAGTAAAATGAAAGATGAAATAAAAAAAGCATTGGTAAACAGAGATTACAGCAACCTTCTGCACATGAATTTGAAGAGGGTAGCATCGCATTTAATCTCATTCCTCTATGGGGATGAGCTGCTAATCTTTAGGGCATCTGAGGCTTTAGGAGTTGTTTGTGGTAAGTTGGAAAAGGAGGATTTGGAGTTCGTAAAAAATGTTCTGAGGAGGCTCTTTTGGCATTTGAGTGATGAGTCTGGAGCATACTGTAAGGGTGCACCGGTAGCAATTGGGGAAATTGGTAGAAACGCCTCAAAGGCTTTTGAGGGTTTTAAAAACATGATGGTTTCGTTGTTGGATAATGAGGAGGTTGAGAAAAAGTACGTTATTTATGCAATCGGCAGAGCTGCAAAAAATGTAAAGGATGCGTATCCGAATCCAGTTGAGAAACTGATGCTATTCTTGGAGAAAAACGCGGAGGTCAGAGGTTATGCCACTTGGGCTTTGGCGCAGTTAGGTGTGAGGTTGGATGTAAACGATATTGAAGTTGAAATTTACGACGGGAATTTCAAAAAAGTTAGGATTAAGGATATCTTTGCCAAAGATAGTTAAACTATCCTTTAACTTTTGTCTCTTCTTTCTCTTCTTTTTTCTCTTCTTCTTTTTCTCCTCCCTCTTCTGCCTTCTTCTTCACTTCCTCAACCGTCTTCTTTATTGGAGCTTCTTTCTCAAACTTCTCAACCAACAAGACCTCTTCAACATCCAAGTATTTGAATATGTCTGTAACGGCTCTGTATTTTCCTATTAAGAAGAGCTGGCTGAAGTATGCATCTCTTGGTACATCAACGATAGCCTTTTTGTCCTCCAATTTAGCCTCAACATCCTTGCCAGTGTGTATTACAAACAAAGCCTTTACCTTACCAGCGTCATCCTCAATCTTTTCCTTTATTTCGTATTCAAACACGATGTTCTTTCCGGCTAGGGGATGATTGTAGTCTATTATGGCTTTCCTGCCAATTATCCTCTCAATTGTTCCTACCTTTTCCCCAATCTTTACCCTCTGCCCAACATATGGCTTTTCCTTGAACCTTGTAACGCTAACAACTTCCTTGTTATCCTCATCGTACTCTCCAAACCCCTTTTCTGGCGGAACAACTACTTCTCCTTTGTATCCAACCTTTTTTCCCTCAAAGTCCTCATCCAATCCCTTTACAACGTGCCCTTCACCAACAACTACGTATATATCACCATACCTCGCATTCTCATTGTATATGTCATGCTCCTTTGCAATTTCTTCATCCGTTGAATCTATCACCGTCCCATCTTCGAGTTTGGCTGTGTAACTTACTCTAATAAAGTCTCCTTTGTTTATCACATTATTACTGCTAATTTTATTGACATCTTCATTAGTCTCGCCCATAACATCACCCCGTTAAGATTGAAACACAACCAAGCGTAGGTATAAAAAGGTTGGTGTAAATTAGTTGCATGGAAGTTGAGGTTAAGTTCAGGGCTTACGATGGTGTGGAGAGCAAGATAAAGCAAATAGCCAACTTTGTCATTGAGAAGTTGGAGGAAGATTTATACTTCAATCATCCTTGTAAGGATTTTAAGAAGACAGATGAGGCTTTGAGAGTTAGAAAAGATAAAGAAGGAATCAAGATAACTTACAAGGGGGCAAAGGTTGATAAGGAAACTAAGAGCAGGGAAGAGATAAAGCTGAAGGTTGATGATTTTGGTAAAGCTGTGAAGTTGTTTGAGAAGTTGGGGTTTAGAGCAGTTAGGGAAGTTGTGAAGCTTAGAAAAATTTACAGAATTGGAGATGCGATAATATGCTACGACGAAGTTGAAGGATTGGGCAATTTCGTTGAGATTGAGGTTGAAAGTGATGCGAAGAATTTTGATGCAGCAAAGCAAAAGGTGTTTGAGATTGCCAAGCAGATGGGGTTTGATGTTAAGGACAGCATAAGGAAATCTTACTTGGAGTTGTTGGAGGAGAAAAACCGCTGAACTTTTAATCACAAAAGTTGGAATTAAAATAACAACTTAGCAATCAAGTAACCAACAATAGCTCCCCCATTTAAGAAAGGCAACCCAGCATGCCCTCCGGATTTTTTCTCAACGAGGTAAATCAACGCTATCATACCAATTATGCTTCCGAGCATTGCAAACAATGCAGGATACTTTATAAAGTAAAGCATTGGAGCATTGGAAAAGTATTGGGCTGATACAATTAATATGTTTGGCATCACAACATCTCCAACACCCATGTATGCAGCCTTATCCTTTGCTTTTTCAAAATCAAAACCCTTCATCGGTACGATAAACAACATCGGTATTTTTAAATCGGTTATCGAGTCAGCCAAACTCAGCATGTGCTTTGTTTTGTAAACGGAGATGGCATCGTAAATTGCTAAAATGCCTAACAGCACAATAGCGGGCAAAGGCTCAAGGCTAATACCAAATATCGAAGCTATACCTGCAGCAAGTAACAATGCAGAGATATCAATAACTATCCAATTTGGCTTTACGGCAAGTAAAATTGTTAGTAAAGCAGCCACTATCATTCCGTAAATTGACAAAAAAGGTATCAAAACGTAGTATATCGAAATAAAAACGAGAAAGTATAATATATGCCTCAACAAATTTTTCCATCTGGAAATCAAAAGTATGAATGCCGTGAAGCCAATAATCAGCAGGATGTAGTAGATGGAATTCGAAACGTCACTTGGGTTTTCAAAAACAACAATTCCCGCTTGTTTATAGCTTGGTGTTGTTGCTAAAGCTATTGTTGACGTCGTTAAAAAAATCAGAACGAATGCGTATCTCAACATAATCAATCAATAATGCAGGTATATCCTTTCACCTTTCATCAATGCCAGTCTTATCGCCTTTCCAACGTCTTTGTCTTTTCTAACCCTTATAATTCCCTTCCTGCCAACTGACGCTGTAAACAAGTACTCTTCTCCAGCGAAGATATCGACTTGTTTACCCTCTAAACCCTTAGCGTTGATTATCCAGTGTTTTGCTGTCTCACTGATTTCTGCTTCAACTTTGCCAAGTTTACCCTTTAAAGGCTGCACGTCAATACTAACCTTCAATTCATCCTCTATCCTCTTTATCCTTCTTCCCTTCCTGCCGAGCAAATGGGGTATGTACTCTTCTGGAATTTTAACAACAGCTTTTTTGTTGCTCAAAACCTCAACATCGCAAACGTCAACGTAATTCTTAACTTTGTTCTCAATCGCATTTTTTAAAACCTCGTATTCCTCCTTTTCCTCGCCCACAGGCATAACAACGACTTGTTCGCCGTAGGTGTATATCTCGTATTCAACCTTCTTGCTTTCAAAATCAACTATCTCTATTACAGGCCTTGCTAAATCAGCTTCAACCATGCCATAAGGAACCTTAACAGTAAACTTTAACGTGTAAACCTTAGTGATTCTGCCAGCATCTATGAAAATTACAGTGTCAACGACTTGGGGAATCATTCCCAACTCAACCCTTCCAATCATCCTTTGTATGGCATCAACCGCTCTTGTAGCGTGTGTAACGCCTATCATCCCCACTCCAGCCAACCTCATGTCTGCAAAAACCTGAAAATCCGCTGTCTTTCTAACCTCATCGTAAATAGTGTAGTCTGGTCTGACTAACAGCAGTATGTCTGCTGTTAAAACCATGTTGCCTTCAAGTGGTGCGTACTGCGTAATCTCATCCCTAACCATCAGATCTCTTGGGCTTTCCATTGTTTTTACTAAGTAACCGTTATCCATTAAGTAATTGGCAACACTCGCTGCGAAAGTTGACTTTCCCGCTCCCGGAGGCCCAGCAATCAAAATTCCCCTCTGCCTCTCAACGATTCTTCTCTTTAATTCTTCACTAACTCCGTATTCATCAATTGTAACCTTTGCTATTGGTCTTACTGCTGTGATCTCCATTTTATCTGCAAATGGTCTCTCAGCTATTGCAATTCTCAAGTCTCTGAGCTGTATTACAGTAGCACCTTTCCGCTCAATTTCTATGCTACTATCCTCATCCTGTCTCGCAGCCTCCAATATCTCGTGGGCTATGTCATGTAATTCGTCCAAACTCATCGGCTCATCTCTCAAAACAACCAGCTTTAGATCTCCAATTTTACCCCTCTTTGCGTATGGCTTTACCCCTTCTCTCAAATGCACACTTGCCGTGTCTGGTGTAAAGAATGACATGATCTTGGTCTTTTCCGGTGTAATCTTCTCATGCCTTACGTATATCGATTTTATCCCCCTTGCTATGGCTACCGTGTGTTGAACTCTGTCGGATGTTACTAAGGTAGCATCCTCCTTCTCAGCCAACACTCTGATCAGATTGTCAATCTCTCCACCCTTGGCAAGCTTTATCTGCTCAATTGTTGGTCTTTCACCTTTAAATTCTATTTTAATGCCTCTCTTTTCAGCAATCCTCCTCAAAATTTTGATTTCCTCCAATCCTCTAAAACCACTCATTTTCCCAAAATTAGCCTGAACTTCTAACTCAGCCAACACAGCTTCAGGGATTATTATATCGCCCTTTATCTCTCCTTTTTCAACCATTTCGGAAATTCTTCCTTCGATCAAAACACTCGTATCAATCACGTATTTCATTTAAATCTAACCTCCTATAAAAGCATGAGTAATTGCCAGTATGGCATGCATTACCGTTCTGTTTAACCAAATACAGTAAAGCGTCATTATCACAATCAACCCTAATCTCTACAACTTCCTGGGTGTTACCCGAAGTCTCTCCTTTCATCCACAGCTTTTTTCTACTCCTGCTCCAGTAGTGAGCGTAACCACTCTCAACCGTTTTTTTGATTGCCTCTTCGTTGGCGTAAGCTAGCATTAAGACTTCCTTCGTGTCAACATCTTGCGTTACTACTGGTATCAATCCATCTTTGAACTTGAGTTGCATGATGTTAAAATCTCCAAGGGCGTTATAAAATCTTTTAGTGTTTTGAATTTAGTTTTTTAGTTACGTTCAGTAGGAGATGAGGAATGAAACCGGGAACTTTTTTTACCATTGCAAACCTTCAAGCTTTCCCGTTACCCTGACGACCATCAACTCGCTTATTGCCTAAACTGCCTCTTCGATTTGTATTCTAAGAACAACTTTTCCACCATATCCACTTTTCTTCTGTTCATCTCCTCCAATTTTTTATTCAAAACCTCATTGAACATCTTTGCGTTTATCACAGCAATTCCATCCCCACTCTCAATTTCAACTTCATTTGCGTAGATTATCGGTATCTCGTTCTCATCAAAAACAGATTGGGCTAAGTGGGACATCTCATTCTGAACTATAACTGCTTTAACTCTCTTACTACAAATCATCTCAGCAGAAAGCTTGCCTCCACCGCTTGAATCTTCAATGTAAATAATATCGTTCTCGTTAATTCCATACTCCTTGTCAACCCTCTCTATCTCATCCTTCGTAAACTTCCTCAAAACCTTAACACCTTTCCAGCCTGAAAATTCCAAGAGTTTCATCCTCTTTAAAACCTCTATCCTCGCATTCAACTCCTCAATCGTTTTGTCCTTCTCCTTCAACGTTCTCCTCAACTCAGCCATCTCAGCTTCCAAAGACCTGATGTAATTGTCTTTCCTAACCCTCTCATGCTCCTCTCTTGACAAACTCACGATTTTACTTCTAAGCCTTTCAATCTCATTTTTTAATTCAGCTATCTTGGTCCTTAAAATCTGATTTTCCTCCTCCAACTCTCTGATCAACTTTTCTCTCCTTGCTATGTCTTCTTTTGTTATTTCCTCGTGAACAACTTTTTCCTTCTTAGCAACTTCCTCTTTCTTTTCCAATAAATCTTTCAATGGCACACCTTTTAGTATTTCAGCCTTAATCTTATCTGAATCGAATCCAGCAGGGATTCTCTTTTCTATACTCATCAGCTTGTTTTTGTGGGAGTTGAAGGCATCCTTTGCAGCGGCAATCGCATCTCTCTCATGATCATTCACGAACTTATAATGCGAGGCTAAATTTTTCTTCTTCTCAACGCTTATGTCTTCCTTTGGAGTGTAAAGAATTGCATTGAATGCTGCCTTAATCTTTAAAACGTAGTCTGGAGGTGTGCTTTTGTCGGTAGCGATCACAACTGGTTTACCAAACGATAGTATGTAATCTATAACGTTGTGCAATTTCCAATTCTTTTGACTCTTAACACCCAACAGGTTTCCATTCAGATCCAAGATTGCTATGGCTGTTGTCGTGCCAGGATCAACCCCAACAATTGTGTGCATCTTTGTTGTCTTCAATGGTATGTACTCTATTCTGTCTTTTTCAACCGCCTCAACCTTAACCTGAACATCCCTCGTTTTGAAGGAGTTTATGGGAATTGTTGTCTTATCAGCATGGACAATCAAAATGCCTTTGGATATCCCCCCATAACCTTTTCTTACCTCTTCTTCATATTCCAAGCCTAATTCATCAAGTTTTCTTTTGATTTCTCTGTAAATTTGCCTAACAGAATCGTGAACTCTTCTCCTATACTTGTTCTGCCTCCATCCACCTTTACCAAGGCTCCTGTTCCTTGAAACGGTTATTATTGTCTTATCAACGAACATTGAAACTTCATCACCAATTCCAAAGCTTGCAAGGTATGCGGAAGCTTTTGCCTCATCCATTGGATTTCTTAAATCGATTTTTAATCCATACCTTTTAGATAGGTAAGGCAAAGAACCCCTCTCAACACTGGAAACTTGCACGAGTTTGGTTTTGGATGGTATTTCTTTTAAAAACTTGATCAACTCCTCCTTAGATCCAAAGACTTCCGAGATGCTATCAAATGACACGATGTCTGGCTTATACTGCCTAACCATCCTGAAGAGTTTGCTCTTTGAAACAATTTTTTCCGATGTATTCTCATCTTTAAGAATGAAAACAGCATAACTCGGCTTTCTTTTGCCGTGAATAGAACCCTTTATGATATCAACACCAAATATACAGCTCATTCCTTCCTAATGTATTCTATCACTTCATTAATATCTTTTTCTATGCCGTAAGTTTTCTTGAAGTACTTTAAAACGTTTTCAACATCTCTTCTCAAAAACCACTCCCAGTCTTCATACTCTGTTGTTATGGATTGGGGAAAGTCTATAATCCAAATTCCCTCAGGATTTACGAGTATGTTATATTGGCTTAAATCTCCATGTATGACATCTCTCAAAAACATAGCCCTCGTTTCATCAACTATCATTTCCAAAACGTCTTCTGGATTTTTGAGTTTAACCTTGAACAATTCTTTGGCATCAATTAACTCCATTAAAACGGCATTTCCCTCCCACGTGTAGACTTTAGGAACAGCCAGACCAGTCAATTTTTTTAACGTATTGTATTCGTTCCGTGCAGACCTTATTGTCAGAACTGAGAAGTGTAAAGTCCCATAATCTCTCTTATCCTTCACCTTTTTAAAGCTTGGATAGCCAACTCTGTGAAACTTTATCACACATTCTCCAAATCTCTCGGAATAGCAGTTGTAAACTACGCTTTCCTTACCTTCTCCCATCTTTTTGCCAATCATATCCACTTTACCCCTTCTGACCATTCTGTGGAGAGAATAGACTGACAAACCGATAAATGTAAATGTGGAGCCGAGATATTCGGTAGTTTTGTTCTCAACCATCCTTTCATCGCTCAAATCCCTTAAAATAGATTCAACTTTATTCACACTTAGATTTGCCCTTTTTGAAATTAATTCCATGGGAACGAATTCATAATCCCAAAGGTAGTGGAATATGCTATCCAAAACCTTCCACTTGTGCTTGTTCATTGATCTGTATCTCTCTATTATTTCCATTGGTTGATATTAAGTGGAGGATTATTTAAGGGTTACAATTAAATGTGATTCTAATGTACCTAATTTATTCAATGAATAGGTGTCTATGCAAATAGACTTGTAGTATCTTCATGACGTAAACCTTAATACTTTTCAAAAATACATACAAAATATGTAATTTAACTTAATGACACCTCATCTGATATCCATACAAAGGAAGTATCTAGTCTCTCTCGTGTTTGTAAATAGGAAAGATGAAGAGGTTTAGATCAGGTGAAAAATATGCAATCTCCTAAAAAAGTTATTGATGATATTCGAAAAATCAGATTTGGAATAGGACTTGATACTAAAGATTGGACGATCGAACAAAAGCGTATGTTAGATGATAAAGAGAAGATTTTGAAAGATGCTGCTAAACTTGCCAAAGAAATTCATACACGAAACCCTCATTTTATCTTCGAGTTAATCCAGAATGCTGAAGACAATAAATACGAGGAGGATATCAAACCTAAAATTAGATTTATCGTAGATTCTGATCGTTTAATAATTCAAAACAACGAGAGTGGCTTTGATAAAGAGGATGTTAAAGACTTATGTGGTGTGGGCAGTAGCCGAAAAACAAAAGCTCTCGGGTACGTAGGTGAAAAAGGTATTGGATTTAAATCTGTTTTTATGGTGGCAAATGAAGTCCAGATATATTCAAATGGATTTCAATTTGGTTTCAGCTATGAGGAAAACAATCCGATATCTATGATTGTCCCAAAATGGATTGATAATGTTCCGGATTTCGTCGATCCAAAGCAAACAAATATTGTTCTTTATCTTAAACCTGAACTAAAAAACGAGATTAGCAAATATATTGAAGAAATCCATCCATCACTTTTGTTATTCCTTAAAAAATTGAAGATAATTGAGATAGAAGAGAGAAATAAGAATAGGGTTGTAAAAATAGAGAGATATGAAAAAGATGGAATAGTTGAGGTTATTTATGGTAAAAGAAAAAGTTATTGGAAAGTAATTAAAAAGTTATTTGGGATTCCGCAGGATATAGATGAAGAAAGACGAAAGGATATTAGTGAGACAGAGATCGTCTTGGCATTTCCCTTAAATGAAGATCGCTCTCCTGACACTTCCAATGAACAATTTGTCTTTGCATTCCTTCCAGTTCGCAAGTATGGATTTAAGTTTATCATTCAAGCCGACTTCCTCCTACCAATAACTCGTGAAGATATAATCAAAGACAATAAATGGAATGAGTGGATTAGAGATTCCATTGTAGAAGTGTTTTTAGATGCTGTCAAGGAATTTAAAAACGATGAAAAACTAAAGTACAGCTTTTATGACTATCTCGCCCTCGATGAAGTTAAAGACGAATTCTTCATACTACTAGTGGAACAAATATATGAAAGACTCAGAGAAGAAGAGTGCATTTTAACAGAAGCGAATAAATGGAAAAAACCTTCAGAAGTTTGGATAGGGGATGAAGAAATAAAGAAAATTGTACCGAATAAAGATTTGCAAAAATTCTTCGAAAAAGAGTACTTATCAGAGAAAATAAAAGCTAAAAAATCGATCCTTCACAAGTTGGGAGTTAGAGATTTTTCAATTGGTAACTTGATTGAGTGTTTAGAAAAAACTGAGTGGGTTAAAAAGCAGAATGATGAATGGTTTGCAAATCTATTTAGATATCTTAGCAAGAAAAAGTTGTCTGACGAGCAATTAGAACGGCTAAAAAATCTTTGTATTATAAAATTGGAAAATGGGAAACTGACTTCTATAAATGAGGGAGCCATATTCTTCCCATTGGAAAAGAAAACAATGTACGGCTTTGAGAGTGAACTTAGAGTGATTAAAAAGGACATTATAGATGTCATTTTAGAACGAGAGAGAGAAGAGAGGGATAAGATTTTAGAATTTCTCAAAAGATTAGGGCTTAAACAAGCAGACCCTTACGAAATTATTGAAAACCATGTCTTACCTGTTTATGAAGCTGAAGACTGGAAACAGAAGGACTCAAGGACTTTGATTGGATATATTAGGTACATCAAAGATAATATAGACAAATACGAAAGAGAAAGTGATAGAAGGCTAAATGCCAGTAAAGCATCTTGGGAAACTAAAGACGATCCATTAAAACGCCTTAAAAAATCGCTTCTCATTCGTATTAACAAAGATGATGAAGGAAAAGAAGGGTATGATTATCCAGAGAACATATACTTGCCAAAGATTTACGGAAACGAGAATAATTTAGAAGAATTATTTAAGGGCATAGATGTAAGTTTTGTACATCCTTGTTATATCAAAGACATCCTTGAGAGACTCGATAAAGAGGTAACTGAATTAGAAAATAAATTAAAGGAAAAGAGTAAGAAATGGAAAAAGAAACATAGGAAAGAGGTCAGAAAAATTGAAGAACGGTTAAAAGAAATTAAAGAAGATAAGGAAAAGGTTATAGCAGAGTGGAGGAACTTTTTTGAGCGTATAGGAGTAAATACCTTTCTAAGAGTTGAGAAGGATCCAGAGACTGAAAATCCGAGTTATTGGTATGTTGGACAAGTTACTCGGAAATATATACCTCAGTGGAAAAAGAAAGATACATTATGGAAAGATGAAGATTGGGTCGATGCCCACGAAGGTTATTACATTGGTGATGACTGGATAAGTGAAGATTTTCAAAAAATTATCGAAAAAATAGAGGACTGCGATGATGAAACAAGAAAAATAGAGACCTGCAAGAGGTTATTTAATGGTTTTGAACAAGATTGGGAAAAGTATAAGAAATACTTAAAATGTAATTATTATTATAGGTATACTGGTCAAAGTCAACCGGCATGGAGTAAAAGGGAGACGAAGTCCACATTCTTATTGTTGCTACAAAATCTTCGATGGGTTCCCACTACCAAAGGTTTATGCAGACCTTGCGAAGTATTTTTAGATTCTAACGAAAATAGAGAAGTTTTAGGGGATACTGTTCCGTATCTGGCAGTAGAGATTAAAAATGAAGACTTCATCAAAACTTTAGGCATCAATACAGAAGCAAATGTAGAGGGTGTGTTAAATTATTTAAAAGCACTCATTGAGCGAAAAAGTGAAGATGAACAAAAATTTGAGAAATTATATAAATTCTTAGATGAGCATTTTGAAGAAGATAGCGAGAGAATCAAAGAAGAATTTACCAATAGTCCTCTAATTTTTGTTCCTGACACAGATAAGAAATATTATCGGGAAAATGAAGTTTTGTGGAGAGATGTAAGCAATATCTTCGGTAAAAATAGGATATATTTAGAAAAGCATTATCCAAAACTTAAGAAATTCTTCGTAGAAAAACTTGGAATAAGTGAGAAACCAATCCCCAAAGATTATGCGGATGTTTTATGCTCTATCTCTGAAAAGAGCGAGATATCAAACGAAGATAAAAAGATAATCATAAGAATATACGAAGAACTGAACCGTAACTTAAATCCCGATAAAGTTGAAAATCCTATATCTCAGGAAGATTGGTGGAATGATTTCATCAAAAAACCGATTTTTCTCACTAATAAAAGTGAGTTCTGGTCCAACGATGGAGCTGTTTTCATAAACGATAATAATGAGCTTTATGAATTATTTAAGGATGAAGAAGATATCGGTTTTCTCTGGTTACCAGAGGGTTATCATCCAGATAGAATTAAATTCTTCATTAAAGCTTGTGGCCCCCGTTATCTATCTGAAAGTGTTGAGACTAAGCCAGTACTCGAAGAGACGAAATACTCAAAGGATAAAAAACTTACCCAACTCATCCAAACTGTTGTACCGTATGTTTTACGATATCTTTACTGGAGAGAGAATCCGGTATATGAAGAACTTAAGAAAAGCGGGATACTTGAGAAAATTGGGGCAATTGAAGTTTATGTTACTGACAATCTAAAAGTTAAATATTCAATAAATGTTAATGAATGGAAAAAGATTGATAAGGTTACTAAGAAAAATTGTATTCTCTATGATAATAGTATATATATCATTAAAGATAGTACAAATATAAATCACCTTGCAATAGAATTTTCTAAACTGTTTGGCAAAATCAAGGGTCTTGATTCGTTTTTATTGCTAGTTATGAACACAGACACTTCCAAAATAGAGCAAATTATGAAAATCCAAAATATAGGCGAACTACCTGAAACTGAGATGATTATTTTGAAGAAAGTCTCTGAAATTAGGAAAATAGAACAAAAAGAAAAGAAAGAAGAGGAATCAGAAAAAACTTCATTTAAAAGAGAAGATGAAAGAGCTGGAAAAATATCATCTTCAATGGCCACAGAAACCACTCCTCAAACCGCTAACAGAATTAGCAGGAGAGCAAGGAGTAACCGAAACTGACGAAGATGTTTTGATAAAATAAAAGAGAAAGAATGGACTCCAGAAATTCCCGCTGAAAAAGTTCCCATCCGGATAAAAGAATATTTGCCAAAGCAAGAGGCCAAAAAAGAAATTAACGAAGATGGAGCTTCAGCAGGGAAAGTACATGCTACAAGAACATCAAAGAGTGGGGCACAACCTACAGAAATTTTGAGTGAAAAAGCAAGAAGAGACATTGGGCGAGAGGGGGAAAAGTATGCTTTGTATTGTATTTTAAAGGAAAAATTAGAATGCTTTGGCTTCAAAATTGAAGATGACATAACCTTTGAGGACCTTCTTGGAAAATACTCCAGTATTATCTTGGAAACTGACCAAGGGTTTAAATTGCAAAAAAATGGGAACATAGTAGTGGAAATCATTTGGTTAAATAAAAATGGAGAAAGTGGAGAGCATTACGATATAAAAGTTATAGAAAACGGAGAAGAGATTTTTATCGAGGTAAAATCCACGAAAGAATATGGAAAAGCATGGTTCACAATGTCAAAAGATCAATGGAAACTCATGAAAGAAAAGGGAGATAAATTTTATATATACAGAGTTTACGGTGCTGGGACAGAAGAAGTAAAGCTAGAAAAGATTCCTAATCCAGCAAAACTTTGGAGAGAGGGATTTATTGAAGCATATCCGATAGGGATCGAATTATGAGTATCCAAATAGTACAGGCATCTCTGTAAAAAACACTTCATAAAGGATTTTGAGAAAAGGGTAAAGTACGCTGTAAACAAGTACAAAATGATTGAGAAAAACGATAAAATTGCGATAGCCATAATTCATGCTTCTCATCTTCTCGCTCTAAACCTTTGCGCAGCTTTGTGTTATTTGTAAGTTTAATTTTACTACCGCTATGCTCAAACGGCAAACTCCTTAATCTCAAACTTTATGTTTTCTTCAATCAACCTCCTCAACAAGTCATCAACCAAGCTTTCCGTACATGCAACAATAACCCCACTTCCATGGTGCGATGCTTCGATGCAAACATCTTTTGATCCAAAAAATATTGGCTCCACACCAATTTTTCTGCAAGAGACCAACGCTTCAACACCTATGGCCACAACTATGCTTCTTGGCTTGGATTTAACAAAATCTCTAAAGGCTTTTACGTCAACCTTTCTACTACCACCCTCCGCAATGTCTGGGACTTTAACAACAACGACTTCGCCCTTTTTTGGAGGTTCAAAACCGCTTGTGGGCTTAATCAGCACATCTTCTCCATCCTTAGCGGAAGTCATTGCAATACCATTCGCATCTTTGCTCTTCTTTGCAAATATGAAGCCATCTTGAAACCAGTATTTCACCTTGTCATTCTCTACAATTTTACCATCGGCTATCGCCACAATTGACCTTGAATACAGCTTTCTGACCAACTCCTCGGAATATAAATGTAAATCAAGTAAGTTTTTCGTTAGCCAGTCAATACCTTTATCAGTCAACTCATAGTACCCCTTATGAATAACCTTTACATAGTCTTCTGAAATCAACTCCTTAAAATGTTCAGAAATTGCCTGTGGAGTTAGCTTCAGTTTTTTCGCAATGTCCCTCTGATTGCATTCTTTGTTTATAGCCAACTCAGAAAGAATGAGTAATTTTACAGTGTCTTTTCTACTGAGCAAAACTTTCATATTTTTAAAACGATAACAAATTTAAAAAACTTCTGCTCACATTTCCAATTCCTTTACAATGTTCTTCATATTCATAGCCATAATCTCCACGTTCTCCTTTGAATCGAAAAACGCCAAAACAGCCACATTATCAACTTTCACAGCAGCAAGAGACCAATCTTTGCTATAAACAGTCATCAATTCAAAATTTTCATGTATATCTTCTGCAAAACCGAACAACAGTTCAACCAAACTGCTTACGCTCTCATCACCACCAGCCATAATCAGCTTGTCTCCATCAAAAACAAAGCAAGATCTTGCACCCAATTCTAATACATCATCCACTATTTTTCTGGCAACAAATTCTTCCATACATCCTCACCCAGAACGTTTTTAATTAGTTCATCAACCTCCTCCTCACTCATTAAACGTATGTTATATTTTTTAAGTATTTCCTCTCTCAACTGCTTCCTGTCATCCAGCACTACATACACATCAATAATCGCCTTTTTTACATCCTTCAGTTCATCTATTTCACCATCAATAAACACAATTGATCCATCCTCAACAATTATGTTCAAAATTTTGGCACTTCTTTTTTGATAGTATATTCTGAGTAAGGAACGAGTAAATTTGCTTATGATATTTTGAATTTCAGCGTAGGGATTTTCTTTTACCTTCATCGTCATTATTTTTGCTGCTTTCAGTTTTTTATCATCAATTTCAATCTCTTTTAGCGGATAAACACTGACGATAACTTTGACGCCTTTCGGTATTTCCTCACCATGCACGACTTCCCCCTGAAAAACGAAATTTTTACTTCCTTTGTACCTAAGCTCTAATAAGTAATTAAACGATAAATCGTAAACTCCCTCATCTAAATTACATTCAAAAACCCTTATTGGTTTCATTATAAAGTTTAATGCATATATACTATTTTAATTTTTTTCTCCGTTTTTATGAATGACTACATTAGTAAATTTGTAGACTAATATTTCTTGCTAAAAAGTTTTAATTAATCACAGTAACTCTTATATAGATTAAATACAGGAGTAACGGTAAAACTGATTGATTATGTTATTTTGGTAGTGCATAGGTGATTCGTATGGATGAAGAGTGTAAAAAACTTTTGGCAGAAAAAGATAAGGAAATAGAGAAGCTAAAGAAAAAAATAATGTTCTACGAATTGAAATTGACCTATCAGGACATAATAGAGGACGAGGAGCTTGAAAGGATTGTTAACTTACCTCCAGAGCAGATTGTTATAGAGATTGGAAAATTACTTAAAGAAGATAAAAAGAGAACCGTTATTGGAAAAAAAGAGGCTGCGCTTGGCGTTGGTGAGGCGATAGTAAACATTGATTTGGCATTTACTCAAAAGTACGATTTCAATAATAGCAACGTTGCTTTTGTTTCAAAAAACATAATGAAAGATCTCGGAATTAAAGAGGGGGACCAAGTGATGATTGAAAAGGATGATGTAGTACAATTGAAAGCCATAAGTTACTCCAAACCGAACTTTGTTATTATACCTACATGGGCAAAAAATAAAATAAATGCAAAAATAAAAGATATAGTGAAGGTTAGAAAGTTTAGGGGGTGATTTTGTGAGGCTAACGTCCAAGGTTTTAATATTGATCATAATGGCAACTCTAATACCATTGTCAATCGTTTTTTTCAGTTATATAATGGTTTCTACTTTAAATGATAAATCTACATTTCTTTTCTATGCAATCACTGCAATAATTATTGCACTAGTAATGGTAATTGTGTTAGCGTTTGTTGTTTCAAACAGTATTTCAAAACCTATTGTTGAGCTAAGCATGATCTCAGAGAGAGTAAGTATGGGTGAACTAGAGACAGAAGTGCCGCACCAAGATAGGGATGACGAGATTGGATTGCTGGCTAAGAGCATTGAGAGGTTGAGAAGGAGTTTAAAAATAGCAATTGACAGTTTGGAGGAGGCCCTAAGGTAAGACTATGATGAGCTATGACTTTTTGCTTGAGGAAATGAAGAAGGAAATAGGTCCGATAGCAAAGATTTTCCTTGATAGAGTTATGAATGCTCTTGGATTGACAGAGATAAACGATACAAACTACAAAGAAGTACTGGATTTATTAAAGAAGAACGAAGGTTTAAGAGAATATATAGAAAACATCGAAAGCAGAATTTAATTCATTGAACTCTGAAAATTACGGCAAATCCGCAATCTCCTTCGCATGATACGTAATAATCAAATCTGCCCCAGCTCTCTTTATTGCTGTTAAAATTTCGTATATCACTTCTTCATTCAACCAACCAAGTTTTATTGCTGCTTTTACCATGCTGTATTCTCCACTAACATTGTATGCAGCAGTAGGCATCTTAAATTGCTGTTTGATTCTATAAACAACATCTAAGTAAGCCAAAGCTGGCTTGACCATCACAATGTCTGCTCCCTCTTTAATGTCCAACTCCACTTCTCTCAAAGCCTCATTTGCATTGTGAAAATCCATCTGGTAGCCTTTTCTGTCTCCAAACTTAAAACCGCTTTCTGCTGCTTCCCTGAATGGTGAATAGAAATTCGATGCATATTTAGCAGCATAGGACATTATCACCACATCTTGATAGCCTTCCCTATCTAAACCTTCTCTAATCGCCTTAACCATTCCGTCCATCATTGCTGAAGGTGCAACTATGTCTGCACCAGCCTCAGCATGACTTATTGCTATTTTTGCAAGCAGTGGCAAAGTTTCATCGTTCAAAATTAGATTGTCTTTCACAACACCACAGTGTCCGTGAGTGGTGTATTCGCACAAACAAACGTCTGTGATTAAAACAACATCGTCAAATTCACTTCTAATGTTCCTCAAAGCTTTTTGTATCACCCCATTTTTATCATAGGCTGATGTACCAATTTCATCTTTATATGCGGGAATGCCAAACAGAATAAACGCTTTCAGATTTTTTTCAAGGCAAGTTTCAACCTCCTTTACCACTCCATCCAACGGAACTCTAAAGTAATCGGGCATTGATGAGATTTCAAGGGGTTTTTTTATGTTTTCATCCACAAAAATTGGGACGATTAAATCATCAACGCTTAGTTTAGTTTCTCGTATCAAAAACCTCAGATTTTGTTTCCTCAACCTCCTCATTCTTGTTTGCGGAAATATCGGAAACATCACATTCACCTCCGAAGAGATATTCAACGGCATCAATAACGTACGGCTTCCCATCTCTCGCAGCAATTCTTAGTCTTACAGTTGGTTGTCTTAAGAATTTTTTAATGAATGAGTTTGCAAAGTCCTCTAAAATTGGAATAACACCTTCATCAACACCGTATTTTGACTTAAGCTTGTTGTACAATTCGATTATCTCATCCCTCTTCACCAACTCAGCAATCATGTACATCGAGCTTATTGCTGTGTTAGCCCTTAAATCCTTCAACATCTGTTTTAAATGCTCCAACTCCTCTTTTATTATCTTTTCAGCCTTTTTAGCTTCATCATACCTCTTTCTCAAATTCTTGTCGCTAATCTCCCTCAAGTCATCAATCGTGTGTATGCTTGCTTTTTCAACTTCAACATCTTCAATATCTCTCGGTAGTGCAATATCTATCAGCAGTATTGGCTCTTTTCTTTGCTTCACAACTTTCTTTATTAGATCTTTGGTTATGATGTAATGTGGAGCTGATGTGGCGGAAATAACGACATCACATTGAAGCATGAACTCCTCAAGTCTATCAAATTTTACAGCTATGCCACCTAACTGCTCAGCCAACTCTTTTGCTTTAGAAAACGTTCGGTTGGCAATTAAAATGGCATCAACGTCCTTATTGGCTATGGCTTTTGCTACTAAACTGCCCATTTCTCCTGCACCAATAAGTAAAACCTTCTTTTTCTTTAAACTGCCCAATTTGTTCTCAGCAAGCTCAACAGCAGCAGAACCAATAGACACTGAGCCTTTGTTGATGTTCGTTAAATTCCTAACCTTCTTGCCAACCTGAATCGCCTTGCTAAACACAACATCCAAAATTTCCTTAATAGTCCCACATTTCTTGCTAAGATGATAAAAATCTTTTAACTGACCAAGGATTTGGTCTTCACCAACGATCATAGATTCCAAACCAGCAGAAACTCTAAGCAAGTGCTCTAAACATTCATCATCAAAATAAACATCAACGATGCTACTATCAACACCCAAATTTTTTATAAAATCTTCCGCAAAACTCTTTGTGTTGCTCCCAACAACGTAAAGCTCTACTCTGTTGCAGGTCATTAAAATGGCACATTCACATATTCTCGAATCGGCTAAAATACTGTTTAACAAGTCTTCGTAATTCTCAAACCAAACCTTTTGCAGTTCTTCAATCGATGCCTTCTTGTGTGAAATTGTAACGCATGCAATCTCCATTGTATCCCTTCAATTTTTCTAAGTTTTATCTGTTTTATGCTTTTAAAGTTTATCTTATGTGAAGTTTATCTTATGGTGGTTATTTTTTAATTTTTGAATATGGGGCTACTGCTCAAACTATCTACAAAAACATCAACAACCTCAAATTTCTTCACATCTATCAATCCCAAATCAGTAATCTTGAGCTTTGGGATTACGGGCAAAGCCATGAAAGATAGGGTGAAGACAGGCGAGGACAATTTACACCCTAACTTCCTCAATTCATCGTTTATTTTGTCAAACTTTTCAGCTACAACCTCAGCTTCCTCTTCACTCATTAATCCAGCTATGTTCAGTTGTAATTCAGCTTTAACGCTTTTATCGACAACAACTATTCCACCATTTAGCTCGGCAACTCTGTTTACTGCTAAGCAAATGTCATCATCGTTGGTTCCCACAGCAACGATGTTGTGGGCATCGTGTGCCACTGATGAGGCGAGAGCTCCCCTTTGCAACCCAAATCCCCTAACGTAGGCCTTACCAATGTTACCCTTCCCGTACCTTTCAACGACGATGATTTTTAATATATCCCTTTCGACATCAACCCCTTCAATGTACTCAACTTCTTCATCGGTCACGATTTCGCCCTCTATTGCTTTAATTATCCTCGCTTTTCCCTTACCCTCAATCTTAATATCCTCTTTAGTCAACTTCTTGATTTTTACACTCTTTTTAACAAATTCAGGATACGCAAACTTTCTTTTTACCTCTCCAACAATCTTACCATTTGCCACAACCTTTACAACCTCAAATCTCTCCAGATTTTTAAGCAAAACCACATCAGCATACCTTCCGGGGGCAATCAACCCAGCATCAATTCCAAACCATTCAGCAGTGTTTATCGTACACATTTGCAAAGCTTTGATTGGATCTAATCCCTCTTCAACAGCCCTCCTGTAAACATAATCCAAGTATCCCTGCTCAATCAAATCCTTAACGGTTCTATCTCCATCGGTTACGAGCATTGTGTATCTTTTGCCAGCAATTTTGATCAAATTAGAGAGATTTTTTGCTGCTGAGCCTTCTCTAATCATCACTCTCATACCTAACCTAAGCTTTTCCAACGCCTCATCGTAAGAAATGCTCTCGTGATCTGAACCGATTCCAGCACAAACATATGCGTTTAACGCTTTACCACTCAGCAAAGGCGCATGCCCGTCAATCGGATGGTTTTTTGAATAGATTATTTTTTTAATAACCTCTTCGTCTTTGTTTATTACTCCAGGAAAGTTCATGACTTCAGCTAACCCGATTGCTAGATTAAGCAATTCGCGAACATCTTCGGCTTCTATTGTAGCCCCTGAAGTCTCCAAATGCGAAGATGGCACACATGATGGAACCATGCAAAAGACCTTTAGCGGGGTTGTTTTTGCCCCCTCCAGCAACACCTTAATACCTTCTTTGCCCAAAACGTTTGCTATTTCATGCGGATCTTCAACAACGCTTGTCGTTCCCCTTGGCACAACGACTCTTGCAAACTCTGTAACGCTGAGCATTGACATTTCAATGTGGGTGTGTCCATCAATTAGCCCTGGCACAGCATACAAGTTTTTGGCATCAAACTCCTCAATTCCATCGTAACTGCCAATACCAGCAATTTTATCTTTAAATATTGCAACATCTGCCTCGTAAATCTCTTCAGTCAGAACATTAACGATGTTTGCACTCTTAATTACTAAATCAGCCTTTTTTCTGCCAGCGGCAACATCAATCAGGTTTTTTAAAAATTCCAACTCTCGTTTAATCCCATCTTCACCAATCCCATTCATACCACTCATCATTCAATACGTCTTCAATTAGGTTTTCATCAACAAAAAATTCATACTCTTTCTCCAAAATCTCTTTTAGCTTTTTCACATCTTTAATCCCAATTTTAATAATTAAATCCCTTAAATCTTCTCGCAAGCTCCAAGGATAAACGATCCACTTCCACTCCTTCATTTCATTGGCAAAGAAGTCTGGCTCAAACTTTGAGGTGTGCTTAAAATCAATAACCGCTATTTTTACTTCCCTTGCATTCAAGCTTTTGACGTGTTCAGCAACTAATTCTACAGTCTCGCCAGTGTCTGCAACATCATCCACAACCAGAACGTTCTTTCCACTAAAATCAACATTTAACGGATGTGTAATTCTTGCTTCTCCCGTCTCCGTTGCAACCATTCCCCAATGCTCCGTTTTAACGCTGTACAAATCTCTAATATTCAAAAAGTCGCACAGAATCCTTGCTGGCACCCACCCTCCTCTGGCAATTGCAACTATCGCATCAGGCTTAAAACCAGCACCTCTAATTTTCTTGGACAACACTCTGCAAAGCTCTCTAATGTCCTCCCAAGTGTATTGATGACATTTGAACTTCATTGGCAGGCATTTGTTGTTTAATTTATAACAATTTCGAAACCAAATGCTATCATTGGTGCAACCTTAAGCTTATGTACGAAGAGCGTATTCAGATTTTTTGTCTCCACCCCATTCAATCACTTTTTCAATAATAAAGCCCATAATTGCGACAAAAATGATTGTTAAGAACAATCGTAACAGCATGAATTTCAGTCCAAGAAACTGAAGTTCTACCATCTCTTGCGGTATTTTTATACATGCCCACACTGAAAGAAAAACGATGATATTGGATATCTTAGCACCTTTTTTAAGTAGAACAGCGGCTAATGGAAAAGCAACGTAAAGTGGTCCTGTCGGTAGCGTACCAATAATTACAGCAAAGAAGATGCCTTTCAGTCCAGAAGTTTCTCCAAGATACTTTATAACCATCTCCTTTGACACAAAAACTGCAAATACTCCCAGTATAACCATGACAGCAGGAAGTATTGACATCATCTCAACAAGAAACTCCCACAAAGTGCTAATAACCAATTCCTGTTTATTTGGAAAGATTGACACGAGAACTACAGCAACAATCAAAACCAATCCTAAAAGAACCCAATCTCGAATCATCTCCTTTTTTGTTTTTGTTCTTGTTTACGTTTATCGTCTTTTCTTATCCTCACAAAATCATCCCCATAATCAAGGCAATAATAATTGCAATAATAAAGCTCATCCCATTTCGTAAGATTGCCATCTTTTTCCCAAGCTCTCTTAATACTTAGGTAATTTTCCAAGCTTTTCAATGTATCTTGATGCACATGGTTTACATTTAGTTCTTTCGAATGTGGTTACTATCGTTAGTCGGTTTGTTTATGATATATAGAGTTTTATAATATATAAGTGTAGATAAATTATACTTAATCTGTTTATTAAGTAGTCATCTTTCCCTTCACCTTTGACGTTGTTTCTCTCCCCTCTTCTTCTCTCCCTTTCCCAATGCTCCTCCAAATTTTTCTAAATCAAGGAAACGAAGCGTGTAATGTAGAAAAAATTTATAAATAAATTTAAAACTTCAAAGAAAACATATTTAAGGTTGAAACGTAATGCTGATCATGGGGCTTAAAATCACGATCTCAGGCGAGAAAGTCCATGACATAGGTTATCACTATTATTTGATGGAGAATGCCTTAGCTTTTGGAATTGAAAAATTTAGGACTATTAACGTTAAAGATGAAAAGCAAACTGTAATCGTTTTTGTGGATGGCGAAGATGAGGCAGTCAAAGAGTTCTCAGAATTTGTAAAAACCAACTATCCACCAGATGCCATTGTCGATGAGGTAAAAATAGAGGACTATAAAGGTTATGTCCCCAAAATAGAGACTTTTGCATCGGTTTTCAATGTGGGACAATCAAGAAAGTTTATTGAAGAAGCAAAAAAATCTGAGAGATGAAGTTAAAGAAGATTTTGAAAAGACAAGACACCACATTGGCGAGAAAATCGACCTCCTCCGCTTAGACCTCAAAACATACATGGATCAGAGATTCAACAAAATAGAGAAGGAAATTGAGAGGATTAAGGCTAAAATTGGGATGGACTAAACAGTGTCTTAGATTACTTCTTAATCAAAAATGCCACATCCTCATAAACTCTAGACCACCAACCCATAATCAAATCTATATCTCATCTCCAAGAACGAATTTTACAAAACACAGGAATAAAAACTAAGGAAACACTCTCCTCCACATCTCCTCATCAACCCTCTTCAACTTTCCAAGCTTTCTCGCAGCCTCAACCCACTTCCCAAAATCCTCATAGATTTCATCCCAATCATAGCTGGCTTCAACCAGCCTGTGTTCTTCCAGACTTTCAAGGATATATAATAAAAATCTTCAAAAGGCATGTTGT
>QMZC01000015.1 GCA_003662995.1 Archaeoglobales archaeon | reverse complement strand
TACTTTTATTTCCAGAGGTACTTTGTTTCTCTCGAAGATTTTTAGCTCTTCTACAATTTCCTTTACTTTTAGCATAATAATGCATGATTTTAAGTATCTATAGTTTTATACTAATGTGGACATTGTCCAAGTATTCATACCAAAAGAATTATTATTTTCATATTCAAACACAAAGCGATGATTGACCTAAACTCAAGACTTGAAAGGTACATTAGGCAGGTAAAGATGCCTGAGATCGGAGAAAACGGTCAAGAGAAATTGTTTAATTCAAAAGTTCTTGTAATAGGGGCTGGTGGACTTGGAAGTGCAGCAATAGCATACCTTGCAGCAGCAGGTGTGGGGGAGCTGGGAATTGTGGATGGAGATACCGTTGCTGAAAGCAATCTGCAGAGACAGATAATACATGCAGGAAATGTCGGAATGAATAAGGCAAAATCTGCTAAAATATTTGTAGAAAAACTGAATCCTGAGGTTAAAGTTTCAACGTACCCTTTTAACATAACTCCAGATAATGCCCTTGATCTGATTGGGGAGTATGATGTTATCGTTTTGTGTCCCGATAACTTGCCTACGCGATATCTTGTAAACGATGCATGTATGATCTTAAAAAAACCCTTCATACATTCAGCCGTTTACAAGTTTGAGGGGGAGTTGATGACTGTAACTGGTTCTCCCTGCTATAGGTGCATGTTTCCAGATGTTCCTGAAGAACTAGTAGAGAATGCAGTTATCGGAACTACAGTAGGTTTTTTTGGTTGTCTCCAAGCGTTAGAGGCTATAAAATTAATAGTCGGTTTACCAGTTCTTAGTGGTAAATACATTAGGATAAATACTTCAAAGCTCGATTTTTTGTTTTTTGATATTGAAAAAGACCAAAAATGTCCGGTTTGTAATGGAAAATTGAGGGGAATTTACCCTGAAAATTATACACAAAGCTGTAAAATAATTAAATTTTGAATAATTTAATTTAGCAGATTATAAATAAAAAAACTTGGAATATTAACCCATATATAGTCTAACCTTCTTGATCGTTTCCTCAGCCTCTCTCTTCTTGTCCATTTTAACCACCTCAGTAATTGTAAATAGCATAAAGTATTTAAATTTTTCTATTTTTATACTAATTATTATAATTATTGTAATGAAATGTAATCAATATATCATATATTAGATATGTTGATATTACTAATATAACCCGTCCACACTAAATTGTTTCCAAGCTTTTTCTTGCTAATACACATCACGTTTGCCTCCAATCTCATAATTATCATTAAAATGATATTGTATTTAAAGTTTTCGTTACAATTATTGTAATGATTGGAAAAATTCAAAAATTAAAGAATAAAATAAGAAATGGAAAATAAATAAGATCAAAATAGCTTTAAATGTACAATCACAAAATCTGCAAGATTACTTCCCTTGTCCTGTCTTTTGTGTCGAAATTTACCACCACAATCTGTTGCCAAGTACCCAACAACAGTTTTTTGTCTTTAAACGGAACAACGATGCTTGGACCAACAATTGAGGCTTTTACATGACTCGAACCATTATCATCGTGCCAAGTTTTGTGGTGTTCGTAATCTTCACCGTACGGTGCGATTTTATCCATTATCCTCGGAAAGTCCTTTTTTAATCCCGGCTCATATTCAATAGTCGTTATTGCTCCTGTAGAACCCTTGGAAAACACTAAAACTGCCCCACTTTCTTTATCACATTCCTCAACGTAATTTCTCACCTCATCAGTAATATCTTTCATATCATCTCTTCTCATCGCGATCCTCAAAACCTTCATGTTTGAAAGTCATCTAGGGCTAATTTATCTGTTATGGAAGATTTTTAAAATGCTGGCGAAAATCAAATCTGATGAGAGATAGGGTTTTGCCAGTAATCTTTGCAATTACACTAATAGGGGTTATAGGTGTTGCCATATTAGCTCCAGCGTTCCCAAAAATAGCCCACGAATTGAACTTGTCAAAATCAGATGTTGCTTTATTGGTTACACTCTTCACCCTCCCTGGAGTAGTACTGGCTCCAATCATCGGTATTATGGCTGACAGATATGGCAGAAAAGAAATACTAATCCCCTCTCTATTTCTGTTTGGTGTTGCGGGAACGCTGTGCGCTTTTGTAGATTTTAGGCTGATGCTAATCCTGAGATTTTTGCAAGGTATCGGGGGAGCAGCATTAACATCTTTAGCTGCCACACTAATCGGTGATTTGTACTATGGAATGGATAGAGCAAAAGCCTTGGGCTACAACGCCAGCATTTTAAGCATAGGTACGGCAAGCTATCCTTTGGCTGGAGGGCTTTTAGCATTGTTTGATTGGAGATATCCCTTTTTTACGTTTATATTGGCAATACCAGTTGGAATAGCTGCGATGACGATTCCGTACAAGGAGATAAGGCAAGTAGAATTCAAAAGTTATGCGAAGGAAAGTATGAGGTTGCTGAAAAATTCAAGCCTACTCTTGGGATTTGTTTCTGGGATCATCGTTTTTGTGATACTATATGGAGCATTCATCACGTATTTGCCCTTCCTATTAAACATCAAATTCATGGCAGATTCGGCAACCATAGGCATTGTGCAATCTTCTATGTCTATCGTCACAGCCATAACAGCATCCAAAATCGATTTTTTTCTAAGAAAATTTGGTGAAGATAAGACAATCAAACTCGGCTCTCTATTTTACATGTCATCCATGTTACTAACACCCTTCATCCCCTCCCTGTGGTTGTTTATAGCTGTAACAATACTTTTTGGTTTGGGGCACGGCACGGTTTTGCCAGCGATACAAAACTTGGTGGTTTCTGTAGCTCCAACCGAGAACAGAGCTATTGTAATGACAGTCTATGGCTCAATGGTCAGAATCGGCCAGACTGTTGGGCCACTAATTGCAGCCTTTATAGCTTACTATTCCCTCGATGCCGTTTTTATCTTTTCGGCAATTTTAGCTGCAATCGCTATGCTGTTGTATCAAATTCTCAGATAGTTCCCTTTTACTTTTCTTTTTTGCTGTCACCTCTTTTTTGACCATCTCCAGCACATCAGATATGCCCTCACCACTAATACTTGAAAAAGCTGGCAAATCCTTCTTGTTGTGCATATCAGCCTTGCTGTAAGCTGGAATAATTTTGACCTTAAACTCCCTTCTAATTTCATTTAACAACGACATCTGGCTTTGCAAGGAATAACCACAAGTTTCTGTTGGGTCAATTATAAATAAAATGCAATCGGCAAGATACTTCAAGCAGAGTATTGCTCTTTTTTCAATCTTGTTTCTTTTGTGAATCGGTCTGTCAAGTAAACCTGGAGTATCTACAACCTGAAGTTTAACCCCATTAATGTCTACAAATCCAACAAATATCTTTTTGGTTGTGAAAGGATAAACAGCAATTTCAGGTTTAACACTGGATATCTTTGCCACAAAACTTGATTTACCAACATTAGGATATCCAGCAACGACAACGGTCGGTAAATCCTTGAAAACTGGAATCTCCCTCATTTTCTGCTTAGCTTCATTCAAAAATCTCAACTCTTCATCAATTTGGCTCACAATCGATGCAATCCTTCCATAAGTAGCTTTCAGTGTCTCATCTATGTCTTTACCACCTTTTATCTTCTTAATACTTCTCGTTATAATCTTCTGACTCATCTCATTCGCCCACTTTAATGCAGCTAAACTCTTCTTAATCTTCCCTATTCCCACGACAACGTCTATTGTCTCCCTATAAAATTCAGGCAAGCTGTCATAACTTGGATGAGATTTTATAATCTTGTCAAAATAATCAGAAAGCGTATTGGATATTGTAGCAAGTTTATTTATCGCCTTCTCCTTCCTATTCCTTCCGCCAACTTTGGATGCTCTTCTAAATGCCTTGTCAAGCAATTCTTCTGCGTATAACACCGTGGGTAATTTCCTTGGCTCAAACATTGTCCGCTGTTTATGCAAAGTTTTTAAAGTGTTTCTCTATTATTAATCATTTTAGATTATCCTATAATATGAAAGTTTTGGTTTAGAGAAAAGTTGGGGTCGGAGGTTTAAAAAAATTAAAATAGATTTCAAAAATGTTTAAGTGTATTAAATCGTAGGAAAACTATATATACTGTTTCAATAGGGAGTTTTTAATCGAAGTTAATCGGAGGTATTACTATGGCGCTTGAGCTAACTCAAATTCAAAAAGATATACTTTACGCATTAATAACACTCTACAAGAAAAAAGCAGGAGCATCAGTAAAAGGAGAGGAAATTGCCGAGTTGATTAACAGGAATCCCGGTACGGTGAGAAACCAGATGCAGGCTTTGAGAGCTCTGGGATTGGTTGAAGGTGTACCAGGGCCCAAAGGTGGATACAGACCAACAGCCAAAGCCTATGAAATGCTGGCAATAACAAAGCCCGAAGAGTCCGTTAGAGTTCCGATAGCAGTTAACGATGAAGTTTTTGATGATTTAAGTGTGGAGGAAATTGATTTAACTTCAATTTCACACCCAGACATCTGTCAGGCAAGGGTTAGAGTTATAGGGGACATTAAGAAGATATCACCGGGAGACAGAGTTATGATAGGGCCAACTCCGGTCAACGAGCTGATGGTATACGGTAAGGTTACGGGTAGAGATGACACAGAAAATACCATAGTTGTGGATATAGAAAAAATAGTTGCACTACCAAGGGACAGGGTGGAGGAACACATGTCAACCCCAATTATTACGGTGGATGCTAATGCAAAGGTTAAAGATGGAGTAAAGGTTTTAGCTGAAAGGGGAATTTACTGCACACCTGTTGTTGAGGGTGGCGATTTTGTGGGAATATTCACATTGGATCACGTTGCAAAGGCTTTGGCTGAAGGAAGACTTGATGCAAAGATCAAAGAAGTTATGAGACCGAAGATAGTGATGGTTGAGAAAGACACATCTATAAAAGAGGCTTTGAGACTGATGAAAGATGAAAGAGTGAGAATCTTAGTTATCACAGATAGTGGTCAACCGATTGGAGTTATTACTGACCAGAAGATACTGACAAAGCTCGCTCCAGAGCAGGTAGCTTAACTTTTTATTTTTGTTTTATTTTCGCCTTTTGTGACTAAACCTTAAAGGCTATACCCGCATAACCAACGACCATACTCTTGTCCGCAACATCTCCGCTTGTGGAATAATCGATAAGCTCTGCTCTGCCATTGTGGTGATTTGCGTAGTTCATTGCAACGGCAATTGCCCCATATCCACAAACACTTGCCTGTAACTCATAAATTTTCTTGTAAAACCTTGAAACGTCCATCGATAAAATTGCATCAATTACCTCACCATCCAACTTTCTGCACTCCTCGTCTGGCAAATAGTGGTGCATGTCCGATGATGCAACAAGAGCAATCTTTTTTTGAGTTCTCTCCTCAGCCTCTATTATCTCCTCAGCAACTTCCGTAGCAGTTTCTTCATCCTGCATTCCAAGACAAATGGGTACAATCTTAAAGTTGTTGTGTAAATACTGCAAAAACGGGATTTGCACTTCCAAAGAATGCTCGTATCTGTGGGCTATCTCGTCCATGTCGATTATTCTCTTTGGCAAGGCTTTAACGAATTCCATGTCGATCTCAACTATGCCTAAGGGAGTTTGCCATTCGTCAGTTGAAACAGCAACTGGAGAACCGTAACCAGTGTGGTTAGGACCAACAACAACATACGTTTCAACGTCTGGGAGCAGAGAGTGAACTTTTCCTGCTGTTTTTCCCGAATACATGTATCCTGCATGAGGAGATACGCAAGCAATTACAGAATCATCTTTAATTGGATTTACGTAAGTCTGAATCATCGCCCTTAACGATTCTGCATTTGAGGGATAAAACTGCCCAGCAACGATAGCTCGCCTCATACTCTTAATAAATTTAGAAAATACTTAAAAGTGTCGTTTAGTCCAAGCAAGATTTTTAACCTCTAATTAATAATTGTGTTGTGGATGCTAAGAGCAGAATATTGGGGATATTGAAGCAAAGAAAAGAGGAGGGTGTTTTGCAGAGCGAGCTACCAAAACTCGCAAATTTGTCGAAATCAACTGTTTCTGAAGTAATATCCACCTTGGAGGCAGACGGATGGGTTGTGAGGAACAAAGTTACAAAAAAGTCCTATAGAATCTGGCTTCTGGAACACTACCCCAATCCATTGAAGAATACGTTTAGAGTTGGAATACTAAAGGCAAGTGAGTATCCAGCAATTATAATGGCTGCCAAAAAACTAAATGGAATTGTAAAGGTTTTTGATAACTCTTTAGAGTTAACAAGGGCTTTATCGATAGGTAGCGTTGATTTAGCAGCCTCACCTCTCTTTACTCAAGTTTTGTTCGCATCTCTCATGAAGAACATTGTGATTTTCAGGATAGTTGCCTTAAACGGTAGCGGTGTTGTGATGGGAAAAACACATTGCAAAAAGATAGGTACGACAGAATTGTCCACAATGGAGTTGAATTTAAAAAAACTTAACAAAAACTGGGATTTTGTTTATTTTAAATCTCCTGAGAGAATGATTGAAAGTTTAAGAGATGGAGAGGTAGATGGAATAGCAATATGGGAGCCATATTTGACTGAATTAAACAAAGAATACGAGGTTGTGAAGTTCAATGAACTCATAGGTGATTTCCCCTGCTGCTCTTTAGCAGCTAATTCAAAATTTTTAAATCAAAATAGGAATTTACTCAGCAGATTTCTGCAAGAATTTGATTTTTACTGTGAAAAAATCGGTTTGGATAAAAACGAAACAATTAAGGCTGCTAGAGAACTATCCAATTACATCGGCTTTAACGATAAGTTGATAAGAAAATCATTCTCAAGTTTTGTGTTTAACCGTATCCTTACAAACGAGAACGTACTTGAGTTTGTGGAAAAAGAAGTGTTTTTGAGGAGAGAGAGCATTCAACCACTTTTAAGGCTGGAGTGTTTGAGACCCAAAAGCTGAGTTAAGGTTAACAGGGGTATGAACACGTCAAATTTTTCTTCAGCCCCCTCTTCCCCATCAACAACTACAATTACCGCTGAAACTTTCGCCTTATAACTCTTTAATCTCTCGACAACAGATAGTGCAGAATTTCCTGTTGTTGTGACATCTTCAACCACCACGAATTTCTCATTCTCTTTTATTTCACCAACGTAATCTGCCTTGATTCCGTGTTCTTTTTTCTGCTTTCTCAATATTACGTATGGTTTGTTTAGTTCTAAAGACAGAGCAACAGCTAATGGCACACCTCCCAACTCTATGCATGCTATCTTATCAAAATCCAAGCCTTTTAATTTTTCAGCCATTGCCTTTACGATTAACCTTAGAACGTCGGGATGTGTCGATGCAATTTTAATGTCAACGTAAACGTTGCTTTTTTACCTGATGTTAAAATCAAATTCCCCAAACTTTACTGCTTTTATTTCAACCAGTTTTTTTGCTAAATCTTCTAACATACAATCACCAAGGCACGTTTTTCAATCCCAATTTGTATGCGATAAAGTTTGTTATTAAATGCAGTGGTGGGGTGATGATGAAAGCGATAATAATTTTTGTTAAGTCAAACAGCTTGAAAAAAGATGGAGAATAGGATGCGATTAAGAAGGCTACAGCCAAAAACATTAGCTGATCAACTACTGGAAAAACATCCCCTCGTGCATACCCAAGTCTCCTCTTTAAAAAGCTGCCAAGAGCATCCCCACAAACAGCACCAA
Source organism: Archaeoglobales archaeon (assembly GCA_003662995.1). GTDB lineage: Archaea > Halobacteriota > Archaeoglobi > Archaeoglobales > Archaeoglobaceae > B5-G16. The sequence goes on along the minus strand of QMZC01000015.1, from coordinate 27,201 downwards.
ATGAGAGCAGGAATACAAGTAATAAAAACTCTTGGTAAGTTAAGCTGCTAAAAAACTGGAAGCTTAAGAGTCTCTCTATACCGTACTGTAAATTCGCTATCAGCAACCCACCAATCACTCCACCAACAGAACCTCTTATTGTTTTTCCATCGCCCAAAATTCTTTTACCATCTACAAACGTTTTACCAAAATCCAAAGGCTTTCCACCACCAACCAACACTGCAAAGTTATTTGGTGTATAGGCGGGAAGTAAAAGCCAGAATGTTAATGCAACGTCGGCAATTTCAAGCATGGTTAGTATTGATGGTAAGAATATTAAGGGTTTCTTTTTTATCTTAGTTAATTGTCACTTTGGTACGATTTCGAGTTTAGCCCTTAACGAGTTTCTGGTCTCATCTACTCTATGTTTTAACCAAACCAAAGTTGATTTTGACAAACATGAACTGGAAATTTGTAGCTTAAAATTATTTCAAGCAGTTTTCTTGTCAAATTTAGCTTTTTTCAACCGCGCATGGCGGTTCTGTTGAGGAAGAATTGATTTTACTTGGATTTCACTTACTCAACTTCAACCCCTTCAATTCTCAAAATCTTACTCTTTACATCTTTTCCGAGTGGATGAAATCCCATAAGTGTACCTTTTTTCGTCAGCAATCTATGACAGGGTATTAAAACTTGAAAGGGATTTTTTAACAGCGCCATCAACACTTCAGTGTACTTAACTCCGGATTTTCTGGCTATTTCTGAATAAGTCAGGGTTTTGCCTTTTGGTATTTTTAGTATCTCCTCATAAACTCTCTTGTTAGTATAATCAAACTCAGGCAGACTGAATTTTTTACCTTCAACGACAACTCTATGCAATTCCTCTAAAAGCCACCTCTCTAGTTTTAAAGATTTCTTCCATTCTCCACCAATGCCATGATATTCGACGATTTTTTGCATGTGATTAAAAGCTCTCTCCCTTGTATAATGCCACACATACGCCAAAACATCTCCATTCGAAACCAAGAACACAACTTCCACATTGAATCCGAAGAGGTTCATGATATTTTGCTGATGCACTTTTTCATAAATTTACTTTTTTTGCTTTTTCCATTCCAATCAAGCCATTCAAAACATTGTGTTTTATCTCTCTATTTTACATAATTTAACATATTTTTTCAAAAGGAAAACTGCGCTGAAAGGACTTATGGAGTATTTAATTCAGAAAAATGGAAATATTTTTAAACTTCCATTTTTTTAATCTTAGCAGATAGGAGGGTTAGTATGAGCACGATCTTAGTTATTGGCGGCGGCATTGCTGGCTTAACAGCAGCTATTGAAGCGGCAGAGACGGGCTATGACGTCATCATTGTCGAAAAGAATCCATACCTTGGCGGAAGGGTTGCTCAACTGAGGAAGTATTTCCCAAAACTCTGTCCTCCTTATTGCGGTTTGGAAATATTTTTCAAAAGAATTAAGAGCAATCCACGAGTAAAAATCCTAACAATGGCAGAGGTGGAGAGCATTGAGGGGAGTGCAGGAAACTTTGATGTAACGATTAAAATAAATCCAAGGTACGTTAATGATAATTGCACCGCATGCAACGAGTGCGTTGAAGTCTGTCCTGTTGAGAGACCAAACGACTTCAACTTTGGAATGGACAACACAAAGGCTATATATCTGCCACATGAAATGGCTTTTCCATTAAAATACGTAATAGACCCAGAATACTGCAAAAAGGACGAGTGTAAAGCTTGTTTGAGCGTTTGCAAGTACAAAGCTATCGACTTAAACATGGAGCCACAAACGATGAAAGTAAACGTTAGCTCAATTGTTGTTGCGACTGGCTGGAAGCCTTATGATGCCTCGAATCTTGATAATCTGTTGCCAGAGCATCCAGACGTTATAACAAACATGATGATGGAGAGATTGGCTGCATACAATGGTCCTACGAAAGGCAAAATCGTAAGACCTTCTGATGGCAAGGAGATTGAAAGCGTGGCATTTGTCCAATGCGCAGGTTCAAGGGATGAGAACCATTTGCCGTATTGTTCGGCAATCTGTTGTTTGGCAACGCTGAAACAAGCAACGTACATCAGGGAGCAGTATCCCGATGCTAAGGTTTACATCTTCTACATCGACATAAGGGCGTTGGGCAGGTATGAGGACTTCTTCGCAAAAGTGCAGAAAGATGAAAACGTTGTGTTGATAAAAGGTAAAGTTGCAAAGATTGAAGAAGACGAGGATGGCTTGATTGTTACTGCAGAAGACACAGCTACTGGCGTAAAAACGAGGCAGAAGGTTGACATGGTTGTTTTGGCTACTGGCATGCAACCATCATCATCAGAATACAAGGTGCCAGGTATTGAATACGATGAATACGGATTTGTGGTACCAAAAGAAGGAATTGTTGCTGCTGGAGTTGCAAGGAAACCAGCGGATGTTGCATCATGCAACGAGGATGCTACAGGGGCGGCATTAAAAGCTATACAGGTTGTTAGGGGGCGATAATATGACTGAGGAGGAGAAGGTTGAAAAGAAGCTTGGCGTTTATATTTGTACAGGCTGTGATATCGATCTTCTGGATATTGAGAGGCTTAAGAAATCTGTACAGGATGAGTTTAACGTTGAAGCTAAAACACACCCCCACCTGTGCGGAGAAGAGGGTGTTAAAATTATAAAGGATGATGTTGCCAATGGTGTAAATACTGTTGTCGTTGCAGCTTGCTCTCCAAGAGTAAACACTGACGTCTTTAATTTTGAGAACTGCATTGTTGAGAGGGCAAATCTCAGAGAAGGGGTTGTTTGGTGTCAGGAAATCAATGATGAAACGAAGGAAGAAGTGCAATTAATGGCTGAAGATTACGTGAAGATGGCAATTGTTAAGGCGCAAAAATCCGATTTACCTGAACCTTACATTGAAGAGACATCTAAAGACATACTCGTCGTTGGTGGCGGTATCACTGGGATAACTGCTGCCTTAGAAATTGCAAAGGCTGGATACAATGCATACTTGGTTGAGAAGGAGGAAAAGCTCGGAGGATGGATGGCTAAGTACTACAAATCCTTACCATCAAAACCACCCTACATTGAAATTGAAGACCCAATCGTGTTCAAAAAGATTGAAGAGGTCGAAAACAATGACAAAATAAAGGTTTACACATCAACGACAATTGAAGAGATTAGCGGTCAGCCGGGAATGTTTGATGTAAAGGTGAACAGAAACGGCAACGTTGAAGAGTTTAGGGTTGGGGCAATTGTTGTTGCGACTGGCTGGAAGCCTTACGAGGCGGAGAAGCTTGAGGAATTGGGTTACGGAAAATACGAGGGCGTAATTACAAACATCGAGATGGAGGAGTTGGCAAAGAATGGAAAAATAGTTGTCAATGGTAAAGAGGTAAAAAGTGTGGCTTTTATTCAGTGTGCTGGGCAGAGAGATGAAAATCATTTGCCGTACTGTTCTTCGGTCTGCTGTTTAGTAACATTAAAGCAAGCAAAGTACGTTAGAATGCTAAACGATGCTTACGCTTACATCTTCTACAAGGATATGAGAACTCTCGGGCTTTGGGAAGACTTCTATAAATCAGCGCAAGAAGATGAAGGAATATTCCTAACAAAAGGAGACGTCAAGAGCATTTATGAAGAGGATGGGAAGTTGGTTGTTGAGGTTGAAAACACACTGCTTGGAGAGCCAATTACAGTCAAAGTTGATCTAGTCGTGTTGGCTACGGGTATGGTTTCAACAATTAAAGGCTTGTACACTGTAAAAGAGGAGTTTCCAGATGAGAAAGCTGTTCCATACAAGCACATTGTAGATTTGCATCCAATAAAGAGTGAAGAAGAGGTTGAGGAGTTAGCCAAGAAAGGCCACATCTTGAACTTGCAATATAGGCAAGGACCAGAATTACCAACGTTGAGGTATGGATTCCCAGACTCTCACTACATCTGCTTCCCGTATGAAAGTAGAAGACTCGGAATTTACGCTGCTGGTTGTGTTAGAGCGCCAATGGATGCGGTAGCATGCATGGATGATGCTGCTGGTGCGGCATTAAAGGCTATACAAGCTGTTGAACTTGTTGCCCAAGGCATGACAACGTTTCCAAGAACGGGCGATATTGATTATCCGCAATTCTTCTTGCAGAGATGTACACAGTGTAAGCGTTGTACGGAGGAGTGTCCATTCGGTGCTTTGGATGAGGATGAAAAAGGAACACCCATGCCAAATCCGCTCAGATGCAGGAGATGTGGTATTTGCTTTGGTGCATGTCCAGAAAGGATAATTTCGTTCAAGCAGTACAGCATTGATTCTGCAACGTCCATGATAAAGGCAATTTACGTGCCACCTGAAGAGGAAGAAGTGCCGAGGATAATCATATTCGCCTGTGAAAATGATGCATATCCAGCATTAGACATGGTTGCTATGAACAGGATGACGTACAGCCCACATGTCAGAGTTATACCCGTAAGGTGTCTCGGCTCAGTAAATGCTGTGTTTATAGCGGATGCGATGTCGAGAGGTATTGATGGGGTGCTGATGATGGGGTGCAAATTCGGTGAGGACTATCAGTGCCACTTTATAAGAGGTTCAGAGCTTGCAAACAGAAGAATGGAGAACATCAAGGAAACTTTGGATAGACTGATGATTGAGGCAGAGAGGGTAAAGATAATCGAAGTGGAAATCACAGACTTTGACAAACTTCCAAAAATCATTAATGACTTCGTTGAAGAAATAAAGGAGTTAGGATTCAATCCGTTTAAAGGATTCTGAGGTGATAACATGGAGTTAGATCCAAATTTTTCAAGAAAGTTGATAAGTTTGGGTGGCAAGTCATTAAAGAAGTGTTATCAATGCGCTACATGTTCAGTAATCTGCCCAATAAGTCCCGATGACAATCCGTTTCCAAGGAAAGAGATGATCTGGGCGCAGTGGGGTGTTAAGGATAGACTTTTGAAAGACGTTGATGCTTGGCTCTGTCATCACTGTAACGATTGCTCAGAATACTGTCCAAGGGGTGCTAAACCCGGAGAGGTGTTGGCTGCGATTAGGGCAGCTCAAGTTCAAACTTACTCATGGCCCTCGTTTATTCCAAAAATCATGGCACATCCAGCCTCATTTATACTCTTTTTAGCAATTCCGGCAATTTTAATCTATGCAGTGTTGAAGTATGCCCAAGCAAACCTTGGATGGGGCTACATACCAGAGGGAGAAATAGTGATGTCGAACTTCATACCACACATCTACGTTGAATTGGCAGGATTCGTTGTGGGTGGATTTGTTGGTTTGGTGGCTTTAATCAGCGCTTACCGTTTCTGGAATGCAATTACAGAAGGTGGAGCTAAAGTTTTTGACATTGAAGCAATTGACGACATGGAAATGGAAATTAAGGCAAGAAAAAGTTTCTGGCAGGCTGTTTTATCGGCTTTGTGGGATATAATCACGCATAACAGGTTTAAGGATTGTGGAACATCAAATTACAGATACTTTGCCCATCTAATGATGTTCTACGGCTTTATACTGCTTGGAATCTCAACTTTGGGAGCAGTAGTTTACTTGCAAATGGGCATGGAGTTAGCATTGCCACCAACCGATCCAGTGAAGGTTATTGGTAACTTGGGATTTGTTGCACTGTTTGCTGGAACAACGTGGGTGATATTCAAGAGGTTCAGCGATCCTGAAAGGTTGGGTTTAGGTTCTTATTTTGACTGGTTCTTTGTAATATTGCTATATTTGGTTGCAATTTCTGGAATAGCAATCGAACTTGCTAGATTAGCTGAGAGCACAACGGCTTACTACATCTACTTGATACATCTGATATTTGTGTTCTCATTGCTGACCTATGCACCCTATTCCAAATTTGCACACCTACTTTACAGGGCAATAGCCTACGTGTACTCGGAGAGTACTGGGCGAAAAGTTGAAAAGTAAAATTTTATTTTATTTTTTAAATTCTTTTAGTTTGTCTTTTAGTTTGCCTGTCTTGTAATGTTTAATTATAGTATTAACTAACCACAATTCTCAATAAATTGATTAAAATTAAAAATAGAAATCTTAACCAAACAAAGCTCCCAAACCTTCAATAGCCTCTTCTTCCTTCTTTTCCTCTTCTTCCTCTTCCTCTTCTTCCTTCTTCTCCTCTATTGCTTCTGCTGGTGCAGCTTCTGCTGGAGCAACTGCTACTGGAGCTGTTATTGCAGCCTTTGAGATCGCCTCGTTAATGTCTATTCCATCTAAAGCGGCAACCAATGCTTTAACTCTAGCATCGTCCACATCAACACCTGCAGCCTCCAATACTGCCTTTACGTTCTCCTCACTTATATCCTTACCAGCAGAATGCAGAAGCAACGCAGCATATACATACTCCATCCACAACACCTCCTTTAACCAAACAAAGCTCCCAAACCTTCAATAGCCTCTTCTTCCTTCTTTTCCTCTTCTTCCTCTTCCTCTTCTTCCTCTTTTGTTTCCTCTGTTTCTTCAACTTTTTCCTCAACTTCCGGTTTAACTGCAACTGTTGCAAGATTCTTTAGTTCATCATCCAAAGCCTCTTCTGGCAAAATTGAAGCCAATGCAATCATCTCTGAATGAGCTTTCGTGATTATGTCTTGCATCACATCCTTCTCGAATATGCAAGCGTTGATGGCTAAATTCCTTGCATCTGTAAATGCCTTGATTAGCAATATTTCAGCAGTCTCAGGCGTTACATAAGCTGCATTCACTGCCAAATTCAATGCTTTGGTGTATGCATCTGCAAAATCCTGTTTTATCTTCTCCTCATCAATTGCGAGGACGTCCGTTGTTAGTATTACACCACTGTCGTAAATAGCCCTAACATCCAAACCAATCTTTATCGGTTTGATCTCCAACTTCTCCAAAGCTCTTGCAACCTCCGGCTTAACAACTTCCCCAGCCTTAACAATCGTTACCGTATCTTTAATTACGATCTTACCCCTTTCAATTGCCGCTGGCAATCCTGCCAATTGTAACTCTCCAATGATTGGGCCTGGCGGAAATGGCGTAGGTCCTTTTTCAACGACAACATCAACGGGTGATACTTGGTTGGGTTTCAATGGTGAAGGCACTTTTGTTTCTTCAAGCAGCTTGTAAAGCTTGAATGGATTGATGTCTGAGGCAACAATTGCCGTCTGGTCTCCAACGAACTCCTTTAATTTCTTAAATTCACCGTTTACTGAATCTAAGGCTCTCTCAATCAACGAATTTTTTGTTACCTTGATGATTGCTTTGCCTTTAAACTCCCTCCTTATGTCTTGCATTTGCCTTGCGGTAACATCTCTAAAACTTACAATTGCAATTACAGGATGAGAGGTAAAGATATTCCTCAACTCTTCAACGGCATCGATCTTCCATTTTAGTGGTTTGCCTTTTACAGCAGCCATTATATCACCCTTACAGCCTTGCCCATTGTCGTTTTTACGTAGATGGATTTTATATTTTGTGGCTCATATTTGCCTTCAACAACCTTCAAAATTTCCAAAGCATTTTCTGCTATCTTCTCTACATCCATGTCTCTCCTCCCAATTGGAGCGTGGAAGGTTGGTTTGTCTCTAGTCCTTATTTTTACCGATTTCTTTAGCCTTTCAATGAACGGTTTGGGGTCTGCAAGCGGTGGAATTGGTTGTGGGATTTTACCTCTTGGTCCCAACACAGGACCGAGCTTTTTACCAATTTCGGGCATTAATGGCGCTTCCGCAATAAAAAAGTCCATTTGAGATGCAATTTTCTTTGCCTTTCTCTTGTTTTTAGCCAATTCATCAATCTCTTCAGGCGATATGACTATGTCAGCAATCTCCTTAGCCTTTAAAGCAGTTTCACCCTTCGCAAAAGCCCCAACCTTCCTCGGCTTACCCAAACCATGCGGTAAAGCGATAATAGTGTCGATTCTGTTTTCTGGTCTTTTTAAATCTACGTTTCTTAGATTAACTGCCATTTCGACTGTCTCTACAAATTTCCTCGGCTTTGAATTGTTTATAGCCTCATTCAACGCATTGACGAGTTTATCCTTCTCCACTAACACTCTATCACCCCGTAGTGCCAACGGCTTATGCCTCCTACGGCTTTAACACACATAATAGGTGGGTATTTTAACTTAACGGTAGTGGGCTTTGTAAGCCTACTGATTTTGTTTTTCCAAACGTTCAGGCTTTGTTAATCAAATTAAAGTAAACGTCCTCCAATCTAGGAGATTTTTGCTCCATTCCTAATATTTTCCCTCCTTCTACCACAATTTCCCCAACAAATCTGTTTAATTCGTCTATACTTGATGTTGTAAAAACATCTTTTCTACCGTTTAACGCATAAAAAACCGTGTATTCTCTTCCAACGCCTATGAGTTCGTCCAATTCTCCGTAATAAAGCATCTTACCCTCCTTCAACACAACAACCTTATCGCAAATTGACTCAACGTAATACAAGTTGTGGGCTGAGAAAAGTATTACCTTGCTCTCCTTCAACCCCTCCAACAACCTTGCTATGAAAAGTGAGGTGCTTGGGTCTAAACCACCTGTGGGTTCATCGTAAACAAGAATCTTCGGGTTGTGAATTAGAGTTCTGGCTATTGATAATTTCCTCCTCATACCCTTTGAAAATTCTGAAATCTGTTTGTTCTGCAAATTCAACATATCTAAAAGCTCCTCAGCTCTCTTTTTTGCTTTGTTTTCTGATACATCATACAAGCTTGCAAAAAATGTGAGGTATTCAATGGCGTTCATATTCTCATACAACGAATCAACCTCAGGCAAATATCCGATCATCTTTTTTACACCACTATCAAATTTCCTTCCGTAGTACTCAACTGAACCACTTGTCGGCTCGATTAAACCGACAATAATCTTAATCGTTGTTGACTTTCCCGCCCCATTTTCCCCAATCAAACCCAGAATTTCACCCTCTTTAATTTTAAAACTAACGTTATCTAAAGCTGTAAAATCACCGTACTTCTTAGTTAAATTCATGATACTAAGCATAATAATAGTTAAAGATTTAAGTATATTAGAATTTCTGATTACAATGTTCAAGATTTTCAAGCTCGAATTGAAAAAGTCGAGAAAGAAGTATTCGAGGAAGTTTATCTTAGTATTAATCCTTCTGATTATTCTTTCAGCACTTTCTGCTTATTATTCGGCAGTTAGTGGAGTAAAATCTGATTACATGCTGTATAAAATTGTTACAAACGAAGACATCGACGATCCGAGGTTTGTGTTGTACAATTGCAATGTGGATTGCTTGCATACAAAGCGGATTGATTTGATGTTAGATTCAAACAAAATTGTTATTAGCGGTTCAGATAAGTCTTTTTCGGCAGCAGATGAACTAAGAAGCTATTTGAGAGAAAAGTACGACTACTATTTATTTGAAAAGTATGGTAGCAAAGCCTTTCCCGTTTTGGTTTCTGTGGAGTATTTAAAGAGGGAAACAAAGGTTGTGTTTACACCATCCAAGGTATCTATGGGAGGTAAAACAGAGGAGGAAAAAATTGAGCAAAAGATTGGCGAGAAAAAAGAAGAAACTCAACCAGAGAAATCTAAAATTCCTATGAAAGAACTAAAAGGGTTAGAACCAAAGTTGCTTGTCAAAAAACCTGAATACTCCACACCCGAAAATCTTTCCCCACCCAGTTTGTTAGGAAAGCTGATTTATTCATTTCTGTTCGTGATTCCATCCTACTTTGCAATTCAAGTATTCTCATCATCGCTTATTGAAGACAAGGTTTCAAGGAGGCTTGAGGTCTTAATTTCCACAACCACAACCAAAAAAATCATTGTAGGAAGAACTATTCCATACCTGATTCTGTCTGCACTAACGGTTGTAATAGTTTCATTAATTGTTGGGGAGAGCATCGTTTGTTTGTTGTTCGTATTGCCCATAGTACTTTTTTTAATGTCCATCCAATGCTTTATATCTATAGTCTCGAGGAGTTACAGGGAGGCAACGTTTCTGTTGCTCGTCATATCATTGTTGATAACAACTTACGTATTCATCCCAGCAGTTTTTTCTGGCACGATACCCGTAAGCAAAGTCTCTCCAATCACACAAATGCTCTCTTTTTTTGAGACTTCAAAGCTAAATCTAAAAGATTATGCTTTTTCAACATTTCAGTTTTACTCGATGGCAATAATCCTGTTTTATTTGTCTTCAAAAGCTATGGATTCTGAGATAATGTATTCAAGGAGTATTGTTGATAAAATTATGCTTGTGACAACAAAGATTATCAAAAAAGACTACCACACATTTCTCGCTTCGTTGTTTTCAATCCCATTCGTTTTTGTTGTGGAATTTTTCTTACTCTCCATTCTTTTCGTTTTACCGCAATCTTATTCCATTCCGGTGTTGATCGCTTCAATAGCTTTGGTTGAAGAGACATTTAAAGCTACATTTGTTTATGCGGCATTTAAAAACAAGGCAAACTTATTCTCATCTGCTTTATTTTCAGCCTTTGGATTTTTTGTTGGAGAGAAAGTTCTCCTTTTAGTTAGCATTTCCGAATACAACATTCTCTTTTTATCCAAATTTTTATTACTACCATTACTTTTACACTCATTAACAATGCTCGTGTTCGTATTGTTGCTGAAATTTGGTTTTAAGAGGGCTTTGCTTGTTTCGTCAACAATTCACTTCATTTACAACTACGTGATGGTGGTGATGTTGCTATGAGTAAAACGATCAAAATAGCCCTAAAGGATCTAAAGGCAATGTTCAAGGAAAGGACCTTTGTAAGTATACTTTTACTGCTTATTTTTGTAGCTTCCTTCTCATCTGTAATCACGTTTGGAATTCTGGCGTTGTACAATCCAGATTACATTGGTTTTGCGGTAGAGAAAAACGTCAATGTGGCAATTGTTGGTGATGCACCAATCCTTGAAAGAATTGTGGAAGCAAAGAAGTACGATTCTTTGAGCAATGCCCTAAGCGATTTTTATAATGGCAAAATTGACGCAATAATCGTTTTAAATGAGAATTTAAGTTCTAACTATGTCAAGGTTTACTTGCCAAAGGAGGAGATTAAAGCAATTCAGGCATCACTGTTCATCAAAGAAAAGCTTATTGAATATGAAAGAAAATTAAAGGAGTTAAACGGGATTCCAAACTTTGATCTCGCATTTTACTTTAACAACAAACAGATTGAAATACCTGAAGGTATTTCCGTGGCGTTTAAGTTTATTTACGTTGTGTTAATCCCACTTTTAATGTTCACAACTGCAATATGTTGTGGAGGGTTGGTAATAGATAGCATCTCCGAGGAACTTGAAACGAGAACCATGGACTTATTGAAAATTGCCGCATCACCTTCGCAAATCTTTGGTGGGAAGATACTTGCATCCGTAATCCTCTCTTTAATTCTAACGCCTACATGGATTGGACTGTTAATTCTGAATGGTATTGAAATCAACAACTTAATCCTTGTAATTCTGCTCTCATTATCTTTTTCAATGATTCTCACGTCAATTGCCTACTCTGTTGTTACGTTTGTTAAAGATAGAGAAAGGAGCCAACTGACATTCTCAATCATCTCTGTGTTGCTGATGCCACTGTTATTTACCAATCCTTACTCCCCAACAAGCCTAATTGGAAGAATTGCTGCGGACGGTTACTTCAGCATTGCCGAACCCATATTTTACTTCGCAATTTCAACGATCCTAGTTTACACGAATATTTATGTAGCTAAGATACGGGAAAAATCAACACAAAATTAACCTACGATGGATGTTTTTACTTCCTCAAAGTTCCTCTTTATCCCAAATTTTGAGAAGAATCTTAGGATGTTTTTCAAATCTCTATCTAAGTATCTCATTGCGTAGGGGTGGTCAATCAACACAGCTTGACCCATGTCTATGAAATAGGGTTTATTCAGATACATTATGTTGTACTCGCTGAGATCAGCATGAACCAATTCAGCCTTGTAAAGCTTCTTCATGTTTTTGATGATGTCGTCAAACAAACTTTCCACATCTAACTCTAAAATTTGGTTTCCCAGTTCAATCAACGTTGGTGCGGGTATTTCATCTTCACCAATAAATTCCATGAGTAAGACGTTTTTCATATAGGTAATCGGTTTTGGAACGTTTACATCAGCATTGAAAGCTTTTATTAGGTTTTTGTATTCCTTTTCTGTCCAAACATATATCTTTTCTTTCTTTGAGATTTTTCTCAGATCAAACCTCTTATCACCAAAAAGGTACTCATCCATTTTGTGGAATTCACTTGTTTCTATGCGATATATCTTGACAGCCAACGGTATCTTTTCACCGTCGTAAAACCCATCGGCATAGAACACGTTAGCCTCCTTTCCCGTGCTTACAACACCGCCTAAAGCTTGTATTATCCCCCTTGCAGAAAGTTTGTACAAAACTTTCAATGTTCTTAAATCTAAAACTTCTGCATAAATTTTCCTATCATCCAAGTCTTTTTCCTTGATTCTGAGCTTGTCCAAATAGGATTCTATTCTCTTTAAATCTTTCATTGGAAATGATTGAAAATTAGGTGTATTTTTAATTTCTCAATGTTGTTTTAAATCAGAAAAAACAATTAAAAAACTAATCTCTCTCCTCTATTGGCACGTAATGCTTGTTTTTACCACCAGTATACAAAGCTCTTGGTCTTATCAGCCTGTTGTTCTCGTACTGTTCAATTATGTGAGCTGTCCAGCCAGCTATTCTTCCCAATGCAAATATGTTTATGAATAAGTCGTCGGGAATTCCGAGGTTGGCATAAACGCTAGCTGAATAAAAATCAACGTTGGGCAGCAATCCTTTAAGCTTGTACACAGCTTCAGCAATTGCCTCACTTATCTCATACCACTTTGGCTCCTTCTCATCAGCCAACTTCTTAGCCAAAACCTTCAATTCAATTGTCCTTGGGTCCATTGTTTTCTTGTAAACCCTGTGTCCAAACCCCATAATCCTCTCCTTTCTCTCGAGCTTCTCTTTAACGTACTCCTCAGCCCTCCAAGGGACAGCTACCTCCCTCAACATCTCCATAACCTTTTGTGCCGCTCCGCCATGCAATGGACCCATTAACGTGCCAGTAGCAGCAACAACACTCGCATACATGTCTGCCATTGTAGATGCTGCAATCCTGGCAGCAAATGTTGATGCGTTCAATTCATGGTCAGCGTGAAGGATTAAGTCCAAGTCCAAAGCCTTTATGGAAGTCCAGCTTGGCTCCTCTCCATGAAGCATGTACAGAAAGTTTGCCGCATGGTCAAAATCATCGTTCGGATGCACCAAGTTCTGCCCAGTCCTAATTCTGTGATAATACGCAACGATTGTTGGAAACTTGGCAATTAAACTCTTAGCCTTCTCTATACTCTTCTCATAACTCCTGTGATGTATGTATTTATCCATCGAACCCAGATACGAGATGGCAGTCCTTAAAACAACCATCGGGTGAGTAATTGGTGGGAGGTGAGTTAATAAGCCAATTATTTGTGGTGGTAATTCTCTTTTGTCAGCCAATTCAGCCTTGAAGTATTCAAGTTCACTTTTACTTGGCAGTTCACCAAACAAAAGCAGATAGGCTACTTCTTCATAACACGAGTGTTTTGCCAAATCATGGATGTCGTACCCCCTATACTCCAAAATAGCCCTGCCGTTTTCAATCTCAATCCTGCAAATGTCACTCTGACACGCAATAACATCTTCCATTCCCGATTTTATCATCATTTCACCCCATTAAACGTACCTATAGGATGGATACTTCTCCAGTATCATACCCGAAACGAGGATTGGCGGCTCTTTTTGAGCGACTTCAATCGCATTATCCAACTTCCAGTCCTTCTCGGCATAAATCGTTACCAAATCATCCCCAACACTTACAATTTCACCCTTCTTCTTGTGTATGTACACGCCAGCACCCTTGTCTTTGGGTGCTCCGGCAGCCCTTGCAATCTTCACGATTCTTTGATTGCTTACACCAACCACTGCTCCTTCAAAATTTGATTTTATCTTGTAAACCTTATCACCGATAGGAATGTCATCCGACTTTACTTTTTCACCACCCTGAGCCTCGACAATTTCCATAAATTTCTCTAGGGTTTTTCCAGACTCAAACAGCTCCTTTGCATAAGCGTAACCGTTTGTCGCCTTTCCAGTCATCTCGAACAGTATGCCCGCTATTCCCAAAGCTTTTTCAAGCAAGCTCGCAGAACCCCTCTTCTCTTCCATTGCCTTCAAAGCCTCCCAAGCCTCCAAAGCCGGACCAACAGCCCTTCCAACTGGTTGGCCACCGTAGGTTAAAGCACAAGTGATGTTTAAGCCCAACCTCCTCCCCATCTCAACGAAATCGTTGGCTAATTCTCTCCCCTTCTCAACATTCGGCACCTTTGAACCCTCGCCCGTTGGAATGTCAATTACTGCATACCTTGCCCCAATTGCCCCCTTCTTAGCCATGACGCTTGCAAGAAGTTGAGGTTTGGGGTCTATAGCCAAAGGATATTCAACGTGGATTATTTTGTCGTCCGCTGGGGCAATTTCCGTTGCTCCACCCCACGCTATCACTCCTCCCACTTTTTCTGTGATCTCCTTAATTTCGTCAATGTGTAAATTAACATCAGCGAACACTTCCATGGTGTCAGCGGTGCCACTTGCAGATGTTATCGCTCTACTTGCCGTCTTTGGAATTAGCAAACCTGCAGCAGCAATTGTTGGCACTATTAACAGCGATATCTTATTGCCCGGAACACCTCCAATGCTGTGTTTATCAACAACAATCCCCCTTTCAAACGAAAGAGTTTCACCAGTCTCAATCATAGCCCTTGTCATCCACTCTATTTCATCAAAATCCATACCGTTCAGATAGCTTGAGAGCACAAACGCCGTCATCTCTATTTCATTTAGAGTATTATCCACAATGTCCTTTATAATTGAATAAATTTCATCCTTGCCGAGTTTACCACCATCCAGCTTTTTCTTAATGTATTCAACGGATTTCGGCTTAGGTACAGGCACGACTTTAACTTCAAAGTCCTCTGAAATTATGCATCTGTCCTCAATGCAAGAAGTGATCCCTATCTCACCCCTGTCGATCATCCCAACGGCAATCTGAACAGTAGCATTGAAGGAATTTCTTGAATCGTAAATTACTTTAACCCTGTCTCCTTCAAGCAATCCAAGCTCATCGGCATCGGATTGATTCATAACAACTACGTACTTGTCGGTTTTTATTGGAAATAGCTTAACCTTGAACTTCATACATGCCTCACACCTTAAAGATTTTTAATATTTTCGTTGGAATTTGTGGACATTTTAATGAATTTGAATGGATACTTAAAGAAATTTCAATTTTAAACATGATGTTATGATAGCGTTTGTTCTTCGGTTCAAAAAACGACTGTAAGATTTTACGATCAAACATCAACAAATATATATTGCCAAATTAAATAACCTCAATGGAAGTTCAAAGGGACGTTGACATGGTTGATGAGACCAAATTTAAGTACATTCAAAAAGCAAAAGATGAAGTTAGAGAGCTTATTTACGATTACAAATGGTGTAATGGTTGTGGAATTTGTGTTTACGCTTGCCCTGTCAATGCGATTGAGCTTGGGCCCATTCATGATATAGCTTTAGGCTTGGAGATGCCGCCGGTTGTAATTGATCATTTGAAGTGTGCATATTGCGGTATTTGCTATTCATATTGCCCGTTCAACTCTTTCGAATTTTACATCAATGGTGAGAAAGTTGAGAAAGATGAATTGCCGTTGTCTCCAGTCTGTTACACTTACAAGTACGAAAATTGTAAGGAATGCACTCTGTGCTACAAAGTTTGCCCCACTAAAGCGATAACGAGGCACGTTTACATTACAAGACAGCAAATTGAAGAGAAAAATGAAGGTTTGGAGGGTAAATTGTATTTAGATAGGGAAAAGTGCAACTTTTGCGGAATTTGCGTTGAATTTTGTGAAGCGTTCAAGTTGGTTGAGAAAGAAGTTAAGCCAGACGACATAATGCCTTATGAGGAGATTTTGGTTGATGAAACAAAATGCGACTACTGCAAGCTTTGTGAAGAAATTTGTCCTGAAGAGGCTTTAAAGATTGAGGGAAAGAGGATAGACTTTAAATTGCCAGAAAAGATTGCTGAAATAGAGATAAATCAGGAATTATGTTCACATTGCGGGTATTGTGAGAAGGTTTGCCCATACGATGCTGCAAAGACTTTGAAGCCAATAGATGGTGAATTGAAGTTGTTTGAGGCAAGAATGTACAGATGTGACCCAGTTGGATGTGCAGCATGCATAATAATCTGCAAACACAACAGGGTTTGGTATGTTTCCAAAGACAAGGGGAGAGTGCACTTTAATGCTGACTTTTGCGTTTATTGCGGGGCTTGTGAAAACTCATGCCCCTACGATTTGATTGAGGTAAAAAGATACACGTACTATACGAAAGAGTTGGCAACAAATATGCCATGGAGGGAGGCTTGGGAAGACGCTCTAACCAGAGTTGTGGCTAAAGAGAGGGTGAAAGAGCCTGATAGAAGATTTTTGAGGGAAGAAAGAGAAGTTGAAGTTGTTGAGGAGGAGATTGAATTTAAGAAGATCGATGAAAAGACTAAAAAAGCTTTGGAGGAGAAGCTTAAACCAATAGAGCAAGCTTTAAAAAGAGCAGGATACAGAAGGGCATTCGAAACTGGAAAGTTGGAGTTATTCCTTAAGGGTGTAAAACATGCCAAAGAAGCTTGAGGGAAAGAAGATAGTGTTGGGTGTTACAGGAAGCATTGCTGCCGTTGAAACCGTGAAGTTGGCAAGGGAGTTGAGGCGACGAGGAGCAGAGGTAGTTGCAGTAATGAGTAAAGCGGCAAGAAAAATAATACATCCCTACGCATTGGAGTTTGCAACGCAAAATGCAGTTATTGTTGGGATAACGGGCAAAGTTGAGCATGTGAAGTACTTGGGGTTGGAAGGTGAGGCTGATTTGTACTTAATAGCACCCTCAACAGCCAATACAATTTCAAAAATAGCGAACGGCATAGATGACACACCAGTGACAACCATGGCTACCACTGCCTTAGGCTCAAAAAAGCCAATCATCGTCGTGCCAGCGATGCATGGCGGAATGTATGAAAACAAGGCGGTTAAAGAGAACTTGGAGAAACTTGAAAAGATGGGTGTAGAGGTTTTAACTCCAAAGTTTGAGGAGAACAAGGCTAAGTTTCCCGACATTGAAACAATTTGCTTGCACGTTGAAAGGGCTTTGTATCTTAAGGAGATGAAAGGTAAGAGAGTCATTGTAACATCAGGCCCTACCTACGAGCAGATAGATCCAATTAGGTTCATCAGCAACAAAAGCTCTGGAATTATGGGGCAGGAAATAGCCTTAGAATTTTGGAGGAGAGGGGCAGAAGTAGTAGTTATCACATCAAAGCCATCTGGTTTGAATTTGCCAGAATTTAAAGAAATTAAAGTTACATCAGTCATAAACATGCTGGAAAAAACGCTTGAGGAAGTCAAAAAGGGATGTGATCTGTTTGTTTCTGCTGCTGCCGCCTCAGACTTCATATTAGATATGGTTGAAAGTAAGATTAAAACGACACATGAGTTGACTTTAAAGCTCAGGGCAGCACCAAAGGTTCTTTGGGAAGTGAGGAAGATTTACGATGGTAAGGTAATAGGCTTCAAAGCTGAGACGGGAGTTAGTGATGAGGAGCTTTACAAAATAGCCCACGATAAAAAGGTTAATGACAAGATTGAGATGATGGTTGCCAACGATGTGCTTGAGAAGGGCATGGGGACGGTTGACACAAGGGTTTTAGTTATTACGGATAAGAAGACCGAGTGGATTGAAGGTTTAAAGGCTGATGTGGCTGAGAAGATTGTGGAAATTTACATTGAAGACGTTTTATCATGAAAGCATTTTGCCCTGCAAGTATAACAGCCTTTTTTTCAACTTCAATTTCTGAGAATCCCTTGCTGTCTGGTTCGTACGGTGTTGGATTTACGATAAACAAGGGTGTTTTTGTTGATGTTGAAGAAAGTGATGAAGTTGAAATCATCGTAAACGGTAAAAGATGGAATTTTCCGACTGTTCAATGTTTGATTAACAAGTTAATAGGTGCAAAGGTAAGGGTAAACGTAAATATGGAGTTGCTAGTAGAATGTGGTTTTGGAATGAGTGGAGCAACAGCTTTAGCAACAGCTTTATCCATCAACAAATTTTTCGGGCTTAAAAGGCGTTTTATGGAGTTGGCAGACATAGCTCATGAATGTGAAGTTGTAAACAAAACGGGTTTGGGCGATGTGGTTTGTCAAACCTTTGGAGGATTAGTTGTCAGATTAAGTGCATCCTGCCCTAGTAAGGCTGTCATTGAAAGGTTAAATGTCAATGCCAATCTTGATTTTCTTGTTATTGACAAGATCTCAACTGAAGAGGTTCTGAAGGATGAGTTAAAAAGAAAAAGAATCAACAAAGTTGGAATGGAGTGTTTGAAAGAGTTTATGAAAAATCCCGATTTTGATAATCTGTTTAGAGTTGCAAACAAGTTTTCGATTGAAGCTGGATTGATGGATGATGAATTAAAGGATGTCATTGAGGCTGTTGAAAGTGATGGTGGTAAGGCTGCAATGGTCATGCTGGGCAAAGCTGTTTTTGCCCACAACGGATTTAAAGCATTAAAAGAATTTGGAAAGCCGTTTAAGGCTAAGATAAGCTGTTGTGGTGCACATTTTTCTTGATTCTGATTTATTACAAAGTTGGCGATTTAACTGATGAGGGTAACGAAAGCGATGCATTAAACGAGTGGCGGATGCTAAGACTGCAAGACATTTAAAATTAAAAATACGTAAATTCAGAGCAAAATTGCCCCTTCATCAGCCCCACTAACGAGTTTCGCATATTTTGCCAAATATCCTGCCAATTTAACTTCCTTGGGCCTCCACCTCTGCCTTCTCTCCTTCAATTCCTCATCGTCAAGCTTAACTTCAACTTTTCTTGCTGGAATGTCAATGGATATTGTGTCGCCCTCTTCAACTAAAGCGATATTCCCTCCAACTGATGCTTCAGGTGCAACATGTCCGATGCACGGGCCATGGGTAGCACCACTAAATCTGCCATCGGTTATTAACGCTACCCTCTCCAACCCCATACCAGCAATAGCTGCTGTTGGTAAAAGCATTTCAGGCATTCCCGGCGCACCTTTTGGACCCATGTATCTTATAACAACCACATCCCCCTCCTCAATCTTTCCGTCCAAGATAGCCTTTAAAGCTTCCTGCTCAGAATCGTAAACCTTAGCACTGCCTTCAAACTTCATCATGTCTTCGCTAACAGCAGCAGCTTTTATTACTGCTCCCTTCTCAGCCAGATTACCTTTCAAAATGGCAATCCCACCCTCTTTGTGCAAGGGGTTATTCACATCGCTAATTATGTCTTTGCCGCGAACAAACGCCTTTTCAGCGATTTCATGCAATCTAAAACCGCTAACGGTCATCTCATTGCTGAACAAATCCATGGCTTTTTTAACAAGCATTGGCACACCACCACTCTCATCCAAATCTGCAATTGTGTAGCTGCTTGCTGGATCTATAGCCACCAAATGCGGTGTTTTTTTGCTTATCTCATCAAACAAATCCAAATCAAGCTTTACACCCATTTCAATCGCTATCGCTGGCAAATGTAAGACTGTGTTCGTTGAACCGCCAATGAGCATATCCATCGTTATTGCGTTCTTGAAAGATTCCTCATTAACGAAATCCCTCGGCTTTACATCGTTCTTAACTAACTCTACAACCCTCTTACCGCTCTCCTTGGCTATCCTCAACTTTCTTGAAGAGCCACAAGGAGATGTTGAACAATAAGGCATGCTTAAGCCGAGAGTCTCCGTTAGTATTTGCATGGTGTTTGCCGTGTATAAACCCTGACAGCTCCCGCAGTACGGAGCGCAATAATCTTCATACAACTTTAAGCCAATGTCATCCAACTCTCCAGCCTTGTACATTCCAGCAGCCTCAAAAGCCGTTTTTATAGTTACAACCTGATTGTTAACTTTTTCTGCAAGCATTGGACCACCAGTAACGACTATGGCTGGAATGTTTAGTCTTAAGACTGCCATTAGCATGCCAGGAACTATTTTATCACAAGCTCCAACAACAACTAAACCATCAAAGCGATGAGCCTCAACCATCGCCTCAATCGAATCTGCTATGATTTCCCTTGAAGGTAAAGCAAACTTCATTCCCTCATGACCCATCGCAATTCCATCACAAACTCCTATAACTCCAAATTCAAACGGTACGCCACCAGCTGAGTAAATCCCCTCTTTTACAGCCTGCGTTAATTTATCCAGCATCATGTGTCCGGGAACAATGGTGTTGTATGCGTTTGCAACACCTATAAACAGCTTATTCATCTCCTCATCAGTCACACCCAAAGCTTTTAGAAGAGACCTATGAGCGGTTCTCTCAACACCTTTCTTTACTTCATCACTTCTCATGAACTATGCAAGATTGTAACATATTTAACTTATTCCCTTTTATCGATTTGCTGATGTTGAAATGTTGTTTAGTGTGCTAATTGGTGTTTTTAATTGGTGTTTTAGTTATCTTTAATCTTTAATCTTTAATCGCCTCTTCAACAATTTTTGATACCACTCTTAAAGGCATTCTCAAATCTTCAGCAATCCTTTTCAAGTCTTCATATTCTGGCTTCACATTGACGATTTTTCTGCCAACTTTAGAAATTTTAATCGTTACTTGATACTTTTTACCCTGAATTTCCACCTCAATTTTTTTCTTCACCCTTTCAGCAACCAACCTTGGCAGTTCATATATCCTCACGCCTATTGTACCCGTTTCATTCATCAGCAACTCAACCATTCTTTCATAATTTTTGTAGTCCGTTATAACTGAAATTACGTTCACGGGTCTATTTTTTTTGCCAATGGCTTGTGTAACGAACACATCCACTGCCCCCTCATTTAGCAACTTGTTTATCGTATAACCTATTATCTCTCCACTAACATCATCTACATTCGTCTCAAGGATTACGATCTTATCGCTAACAGCCCTAAATTCCTCACCCTCAACAACTCTCAGGACATTAATCAAACCATCAACTTTTTTTGTTCCCGTTCCATATCCAACTTTTACTGGAGTCATCGGTGGAAAGAAATCAACAATTGAACTTACTATATTTACAAGCAAAGCCACTCCAGTTGGAGTTGTCAATTCCATATTTACCGGTAA
Source organism: Archaeoglobales archaeon (assembly GCA_003662995.1). Lineage (GTDB taxonomy): Archaea > Halobacteriota > Archaeoglobi > Archaeoglobales > Archaeoglobaceae > B5-G16. The sequence goes on along the minus strand of QMZC01000015.1, from coordinate 6,031 downwards.
GTTGGAATACTTGAACCTGTGTTTGCTGAGAATTTCAAGAGTTGCTGGGGCTGGGCAGGCAATTTTTCCGTGTTCCATTTCTATGTAACCGTTGCCTAAAACCGGGGGTGTTGAGTATATATCAGCCTCAAGAAAATTGTTTTTGTCTAAAACCATCACACTACCTACAACGTCAAAGATTGTATCCAAAGATGCGATTTCATGCAAATGGAAGTTTGTTTTGTGCAGTTTAGCCTCAACGTTTATCAAATCATCAACAACTCGATTAACAACATTCACAGCTTTTTGAGACAAATCAAGGTTCTTTACAACTGAATTAACAGCTTTCTTTAAGCCCTTAGGATGCTTCAACCTGCTTTCGTCAATCTCGATTTCTAATTTTTTTGCAGAAATTCCAACATCTTCGTCCTTGACTTCAACTTTAAATCTTTTGCAGTTTTCAAGCTTGTTTATTTCATCTTCCAGTTGCTCAACAACATCAAAGGAACCTGTTAAGTCAATTAGTGATGCAAGGAGCATATCTCCAGATATGCCTGCAATTTTTGGGTCAATTACTAAAATTTTCATGGGTAAAAGTGGTTAAAAAATTAAAAAAATTTAGGGTAGAATTTCACCACTTTCAGCAAGTCTGCTGTAAATCACTTTCGCAAGCTTTGCAACTTCCTTTGCATTGTTTTTACCACCGGGAATTGCAGATCCCCCTTTTTTCAACGTAGGCTTTCTTTTCATCATCGAGAGCTTTCGCAACTTCTTCAACTGTTTTACCCTCTTTAATCATTTCATAAGCCTTAACAGCCCCTCTATATATCGCCCTATCCCTTACATCCTTACTTGCCAGCATGCAAGCCCTTGTAATTGGACCCCTTTTCACCTCTTCAGCCTTCCTTGTAATCGTGTTTAAGGCACACAAAGCCATCTCTGGGTCAATGAAGGAGTTCATCTTGTAGTTTCTTATATCCTCTGCAACTTTGTATAAGTCGTTGTGCTTCAACATGAGCCTTATTGCGGGAACAACATCTCCACACAGATGTCCCAATGGTGGATTTACTGGGCCTCCAGAAAATCCAGCCCCAATGATCGGTGATTCTTCAAATCCAGCAAAGATTTCATTTAAAGCCATCGAACCTATAACTGATGGTCCACCAATATCTTTCAATATTAATCCAAAATCTCCAATAACTTTCGCAGTATCGAATTCTTCTCTCGTTCCTCTCACATGCAATTTCTCAGGTAAATTTGCAGCTTCAACAGCTCCCAAACCGGCATTTTTAGCCAATTCAGGAATGTTTATATCTTCACCAAGTGCACTGTGTCCATAAATGGCTCCACCGGCTATAAATGGTGGTAAAACTGCTCCATCAACCTTTGTAAGCTTTTTGTTCAACAATTCTTCATAAACAGCTTTGTATGCGGGAAAGGCTGGGATTCTGTGGGTGAATTTGTTTGTAACCAATGCAATACCGCTCGTCTTACAAGCTCCTGCGTGCATCCTTGCCATGGCACCAAGCTTTCTGTTTGCCATTGGAACTCCAGCTCTTGCAGCAGCTCCAGAGAAGTAGGCTAAGGCTGCAACAATTAAAGCAGAATTCTCAGGAGATGCTCCCGCCACCTTTGCCTCATTTACCGCCTTCTGTATTATCAAGTCTATGGGTATATGGGGTGAGGCAGCATCCACTAAAGTTGCCTTACTCAAAAGCCTCATGTCTGGCTCCTGAACACCACCAAACAAATCTTCTGCAATCGAATTTGCAGCACAGAAAACGGGAATAACTAAAGTTCCGTGCCCCTTAGTTGCTGCTTCTATCTTATACGTTAGTTATAAAATCTGGCTTGAATGTGGTAGCAAGAACTGTTGCCAACAAAACTTTCTCCCTCTCCACACTCTCACCATTTTTCGGTTATCCTAAAATTGTTTTTTAAAAATAAAAATTTTACTATTTAAAATCTAAACAAAATATTAATAGTAGCTATCAATGAGTTAATAACAAGAAGTGTGAAAGCTATTAGATATTTTATTCAAAAAGTAGTATAAATTCAGTAACAATCCCAAAATTTTAAATTTTTAAAGGGGATGATTAATCTATGGAATTCAAAAAGGAAATTGAAGTTTCAAAGATTTTGATTGGCAATAAAATTGAAGAAAACGTTGTTGAAATCCGTTATGACCCGTTAACGCTTCAAACATCAAGAATTGTCAGCAAAATACCACCAATCTCCACACAAGGTGACTTTAATGATGAAATTGAAAATTCGAAGTCTTATTGTCCTTTCTGCAATGAAAGAGTTTGGGATTTGGCTGTAAAAGATGTAGAAATAATGAATGGAGAGATTATGAAGAAGGATGAGGCTTTACTCTTTTCAAATCTCACTCCTTACTCAAAATATTCTTTTATTTTAAGGCTTTGCAATGCCCACTATTTGCATCTCAACGAGTTTAGGGTAGAACACTTCAAGAATGGGCTAACGTTAATCCAAGAATGTCTGAAAAAACTACCAGAGGGTAAGTTTTACATAAGCATTGGAATGAATTATTTAAAACCTGCTGGCAGTAGTGTAATGCATCCACACATGCAAATTATCATTTCTGAGACTTCAACAGATTACTTTGCTCGTTTGGACTGGAGTGCTTTGGAGTACAATGAAATCAATGGCAAAGATTTCTGGCAAGCTTTAGTGGAGAAGGAGAAGGAGATCGGGCAAAGGTATGTCGGAGAGACAAAAAAAACAGAATGGTTGGCTGCTTACGCCCCAAAAGGATTTATGCACTTTATCGGCATTCCAGAGGAAAAGGAGTTTCTTAAGATGGATGAGGAACAAATTGAAGGAATTTGTGATGGTATTGTTAAAGTTTTGAACTACTACCATTCCAAGCAATTCAATTCATTTAACATGTCGATTTTTTGTGGAGATAGGATTGGCGAGCATTTCAGAACAAACGTAAACATAGTTGCAAGGACACCCTTTGAGAAATATTATTGGTGCGATGTGTTCTTCCCAAAAATATTTCACGATGAAAGCGTGGTCCACACGTTTCCTGAGGTTTGTGCAAAGGAATTAAAGCTGATGTGGTAGTATGATTGTTGAATCGTATGTGTATGAGAAGTTAAATGGAGAAGTTAGATGCAACACTTGCATGCATCGATGTAAGCTTAAAAATGAGAAGTGGGGTATTTGCAGGGTTAGAAAGAATGAAAACGGTATTTTGAAGGTTTACAACTATGGATTAGTTTCATCTATCGCATTGGACCCGATAGAGAAAAAACCCCTCCACAATTTCAAGCCGAATTCCAAGGTTTTGTCCTTTGGTGGAATAAGCTGTAATTTTAGATGTTTACACTGTCAAAACTACGAAATAGCCTTTGCAGGCTTGGATTACCCCTATACACAAGAATTAAAGCCCAATGAGATTCTGGAAATGACTAAAAATAGAAATGCTGATGGCATAGCATGGACTTACAATGAGCCTGCAATATGGCATGAGTTTGCTTTGGATTCAAGCAAGCTTGTAAAGAAGGAAGGATACTTTGTCGTTTACGTGACAAATGGATACATGACCCCCGAGGCGATTGATCAATTTGATGTTTTGGATGCGGCAAACGTTGATGTCAAGGCTTTTACACAAAAATTCTACTCTAAGGTGTGTAAAGCAAAGCTTGACAGAGTTTTAGAAAGCGTTGAATACATGCATAAAAAGGGCATATTTTTGGAACTAACGTACTTAATTATACCTAAAGAGAACGATTATAGGGAGGAAATAAAAGAGTTCTGCAACTGGGTTGTTAGCCTAGATAAACGAATACCCGTCCACTTTTCTAGATTTCATCCCGACTATCAGATGCTCGATAAGCCTACAACACCAATAAAAACGATAGACATGGCGGTTGAGATTGCAAAAAATGTTGGCATAGAATACGTTTACGCTGGCAACGTATGGGGGCACAAATACGAAAATACGTACTGTCCGAATTGCGGTCATTCAATAATCGAAAGAGATGGTTTTTATGTTTTAAAAATCGATTTGGATGGCAATAGATGTCCGAATTGTGGATACAAACAAAACATAATCCTATAAAGGTTTTTAATTTGGATTTAACAAGCTTTAGATTTAAAAATTTTAAAGTCTTTAAATCTTTCTGCAACCATTAAGAATGCTGGAACCACTGTAAGTGCTGATACTAGGCATAGGATAATTGCCATAGTAGCCAAAAATCCAGAATTTTTTGCTATAGGAAATGATGAAAACATTAATGAAAAGAATCCCCCAGCAGTTGTGAGCGCTGAAACAGTTATGGCTCTACCAACCTTTTTTGTGGAGTCTTTTAAAGATTCTACAACAGATTTTCGTTTTCTTTCTTCATAAAATCTTTCAATTATGTGAATAGAGTAATCAATTCCAAGACCAATTATTATTGAATTTAACGTTATGCTCATCATGGTATGTTTAATGTTTAGAGAGAACATCAAAACACTTACTGCACCAATAACGGTCATTATTGGTATTAAAGGAGTTAAAGCCTTCTTTATTGATCCGTAAATTATTATTAGAAGTATAAAAATTAAAGCATAACTTATCATGGTTATTCTACTTTGCCCCTCTATCATTAGTTTTCCTATTTCCATATCCAATACGGGCCTTCCAGTCACGTAATAATTTTTCACATCTGAAAATCTCAAATCTTTTAGGATCTCATTGTAAGTATTTAAGTAGTCTTTATAACTCTCAAGTTTTGTTGAAATTCTTATGGCAACTAAACTTCCAGAAGTTTCAAGGGACTCAATTTTGAATTTTCGTTCTAAGTATTCTTTAACACTTTCCAGTTTTTCAAATTCATTGTCTAAAACAACAATGTAGACTGATTGTCCTCCTGTCAACCTTTCAAGCTCATTAAACAACCTTACAGCTTCCAAATCTTGGGGAGCATACTTTCTATGCTGTATTTCCATGCCAATCTTTGTGGATAAAAGTGAGCCGGAAAGTATCAAAAGAACTGCGATAAATATTATAATCTTATCTTTGTTTATAGAATAGGTTGCAATTTCATTGAGTATTGTTTCCATCCAGCCAATTCTTTTGCTTACAACTTTTTTACTATCAAAGACAACAAGAATAGATGGAAGAACAAATAATGTCAAAAGGAATGCAATTATCAATCCTAAGGATAGCAAAAACCCAAAATATCCTAATCCCGGAACTCCGGAAAAGCTCATTGAGGTAAAACACAAAACACTTGTAAGCATACTTAAAAATATTGCCAGTCCCGTATTTCTTCTGGCTATTTTAATCGCTTCCTCAATTCCTCTCCATTTCTCCTCTTCATATCTGCTTTGGAATTGAACTGCGTAATCCACGCATAAACCTATTAATATTGGCAAAGCACCGTGAGTTAGCTCTGTCATAGGAATTCCAAAAATTGGCATTAAGCCGAAAACATAGACTACTGAGAGTATTGATACAAGCAAAGGTAGAAGAGCAAAGATTTTTCTACCGACTACTCCTTTAAAGGTTAGGAATAGAATTAAGATCATTAGAAGTATGGAAATACTCATCATAATTCCTAGGCTTTTGCCCATTGCCCTCTTTATTTCGTACCACAGAAAAACAGTTCCACTCTTTTGGACAGTCAAATCTACTGGTTTTGGGATGAAGTTTAAAATGCTCTCAATCTGTTTCGCTACCTCTTCAAGTTTTGCATCCTCTCTCGTGTTTACAGATATCTTTACCAAAGCAAGTGATTTAGATATGGGCAAGAATTTTACATCACTTACGTAATCTATTCTTTTAACCTCTTTGACAACATTGTTAACGTAATTTAGAACACCATCGTTAAGAACGTCTTCAGACTTCAAAAACAAAAATACGTTTTCACTCACACCAAAATCTTTGGAGTATCTTAAATAGCTCTGATATATTTTGTCATCTTTACTTAAGTAAGTTTTCAACCCCCTTTCAAATTTAATGTTTTGGGCTGAAAGTATTAGCAATGCTGTTATAAATAGTGTTAGGAGTAGAACCAACCTCATAGATGGCCCC
>QMZC01000014.1 GCA_003662995.1 Archaeoglobales archaeon | reverse complement strand
ATACAGCTGGAATCTCCCCTGAAGAAATAGCATATTTGGTAAGAAAAATTGATTCATTAGCAAAATATTGGGAGGTGATAGAATGAGCGAGAAAATAAGGATAGAAATTGAAGGGCAAGAAAAGGACATAGAATTGAAAAAAGAGGGAAAGATGACAATTTTAGAACTTCCAGTAAGGATAGAAGTTGCTGAAGGGAGTTTTCTGCATATAGGTTCTGCACCTTCACCACTTACTGAGAAAAAGGGTGCTGTATTCAAGGTGGATAGAACTCCCGTTATACCGGCAACGAGCTTCAAAGGAGCATTGAGACATCAGTTAGAGTTGCTATTCATTGAGAAGGTTGATGAATTTACCCAGCTATTTAATATACCCAATGACAAGAAAGGTTTGTTAAAGCCGTGTATCCCATCTCCAAGACCAACAAAAGCTGAGGAGGAGCTAATTAATGTGGGAAAGTATAGAAAGCATTGTGAGATAAAAGTTGATGACAGACAAATAAGTGTTGGAGACCTTAGTATTTGTCCCGTATGCTACTTCATGGGAACTACGGGACTCATGGGATTTCTTAGATTTAGCAACTTCTATCCTGAGGGCGAAGGTAGCGTAATAGACCAAACAAATATAAGAATTGATAGGAAAACAGGGACTGCAGCCCACGGTGCAAAAGTTGAAGGCGAACAGGTAAAACCGGGAACAGTATTTAAGGGCAATGTAAGCATTGTAATCTCCGAACCGATATTGGAAATGCAGGGAATACAGTTCGGTGATGAAAGAAAGATTGGAGATGTGGTAATTGATAAATGGTTGGAAAATTGGAGGGAAACAGACAAAAGAAACAGAGCAAAAACTCTGATCGAGAAAGTATTACTTCCAGCAATTCAGAACATAAAAGTGTTGGGAGGGCAGAGGAGTAGGGGAGCTGGTAAAGTAAACGTTCAGATTGCTGCATAGTTTCCGTTAATAACCAAAAACTCTTCAATATTAGCTTAGGAATCTTGCAATATACCCAAATTTTATAAACTCTTTTATAAACCTGCGTTAACCAAGCATCATGTTCAAACCAAAGGCAGTTGCTGTGGACATCGATGGAACAATAACGTACAAAAACAGGGCGTTGAATTGCAAAGCTGTTGAAGCTTTGAGAAGGCTGAAAATTCCTGTAGTTTTGGCTACTGGAAACATCTCCTGTTATGCAAGAACAGCGGCAAAGCTTATTGGCGTATCAGACATTGTAATTTGTGAGAATGGAGGTGTGGTAAGATTCTCTTACGATGGTGAGGACGTTGTTCTGGGAGACATAGTGAAATGTTTGAAGGGTGTTGAGCTTTTAAAACAACACTTTGATATTGAGATGTTGGATGCAGAATATAGGAAATCCGAGGTTTGTTTGAGGAGAAATTTTGATATTGAAGAGGGACGTAAGATTTTGGAGCGGATTGATGGTATAAAACTGATAGATTCTGGCTTTGCATATCATGTAGTTGATGCAAGTGTTAGCAAAGGCAAAGCTTTGGAGTACATCGCCAAAAAGCTTGGTTTATCTGCAAAGGATTTTGTGGCTATAGGGGATTCAGAAAACGACGCTGATTTGCTAAAAGCTGCTGGCTTTGGTGTTGCTGTTGCAAATGCTGATTTAAAACTCAAGGAAATAGCTGATATGGTTACAAGCAAGAAGGATGGTGAAGGAGTTATCGAGGCTTTGGAATTTTTTGGGTTGATTTGAATATAAATCGATTTGAATATAAACCGATTTTTAAGTAAAAGTTAAAAAGAAGGGTGGAGTTTACACTTAACACCAAGGTGACAAAAAATGAACAAGATTGAAATGAAATTGCCAAGAAACAGGATAGGCGTTTTGATAGGAAAGGATGGTAAAATCAAGAAGAGGATTGAAGAATCTACAAATTGTAAAATCGAGATAAATCCAAAAACAGAAACTGTAAGAATAGAATGTGAGGATGCAATCGGTTTTTTGAAGGTTAAAGATATCGTCAATGCGATATCTGCCGGCTTTAACGCTGAGACAGCATTGAAGCTGCTGGAAGGAGATTTTACACTGCTTGAGATAATCGATCTAAACGATTTTGTTCCAGCATCGGCAATGCAACGAATTAAAGGAAGGATAATTGGAAAGGAGGGAAGAATGAAAAAAACAATTGAAGACATGCTTGGTGTGAACGTTTCAATTCACGATAAAGTTGTGGCAATACTTGGTGAGCCGGAAAACGTCAATGCGGCAAGAGAGGCGATAATGATGTTGATAGATGGTGCACAGCATTCAACTGTTCAAAGATTCTTGGAGAGGAGGAGGAGAGATATCAAGATGAGGAGCCTTGATTATGAGTGGCTGGCTTATAATAACAGAGAAGGATAATACGGCAAGGAGAATTGCCTCAATTCTGTTTAGGGATGTTAAAGTGCTAAAGAAAGGGGTGAATTGTTACTACTCCAAATCAAACGATGCTTACGTTGTTGGGCTGAAAGGGCATATAGTTGAGATCGATTTTCCGCCAGAATACAACAGATGGTCAGAAGTGCCATTAAAGTCATTACTCAATGCTGAATTGGAGAAAAAGATAAAGGAGACGAAGGTAGTAAATCTGCTCAAAGAATTGGCTAAAAAAGTTGAGCATGTAACAATAGCTACAGATTATGACAGAGAAGGAGAGTTGATTGGTGTCGAAGCACTAGAGATTATAAAAAAGGTAAATCCGAACGTTAAGGTTGATAGGGCAAAATATAGTGCTATAACACCTTCTGAAATTAAAAAGGCATTTAACAATCTGAGTAGAGTAGATTTTAATCTCGCATCATCAGCAATGGCGAGACAGAAAATAGATTTGATTTGGGGTGCTGTTTTAACGAGGTTAATTTCCCTGCATTCGGGAAAGCTTGGCAAAGATTTCCTTAGCGTTGGTAGGGTTCAATCTCCAACTTTAAGGCTTATTGTTGAGAGAGAAAAGGAGATAAAGGAGTTTAAGCCCAAAAAATACTGGGAAATATTTGCTACCTTTAGGAACTCTGAGGAATTTAAAGCCAAGCACATCAAGAGATTTGAGGATGAAAAAGAGGTAAAAGAGACGTTTGATAGAGTTGGAGATGGTATTGTAAAAAAATTTGAGAAGAGAGAAAGGATTGAAGCTAAACCCTCTCCGTTTAACACAACGTTGTTCTTAAAGGAGGCATCAAAGTTCATGAGTCCCGATAGGGCGATGATGGTTGCAGAAACACTCTACATGAACGGACTAATCTCGTATCCGAGAACTGATAACACAGTCTACCCTCCATCAATCAACGTTGTTGGGATTGCCGAAATGTTGGCTGATGTTTTTCCAAAGGAGGCAAAAATCGTGTTGAAACAAGATAAGATTGTTCCATCGAGGGGTAAAAGGGAGAGTAAAGACCACCCACCAATCTATCCTACAGGTGTAGCAACCAAAGATAAGTTGAGTAAGGATGAATGGAGGATTTATGAGTTGGTCATAAGGCGATTCTTAGCCACCTTAGCCCCCAATGCGGTGTGGGAAGTAAAGAGTGTTGAAGTAGATAGTAATGGCGAGATTTTCAAGGCATCTGGCAGAAAGTTAATAGAAAAGGGCTGGAGAGAGATTTATATATATTACAAGATTGAAGAATCTCATTTACCCGATTTAAAAGTTGGAGAAAAACTGAAACTTGTTGATAAGGAGATCCTTGAAAAGGAGACAAAACCCCCCGCAAGGTATACAACAGGCAACTTAATCAGTGTAATGGAAAAGCTAAACTTAGGGACAAAATCAACAAGGCATGAAATCATCAAAAAGTTGTACAGTAGGAAGTACGTTTTTGGAAACCCACTGAAACCTACACAAACCGCTGTTGCTGTCATCGAATCGCTGAAGAAGGGGGCAGAAACCATTACACTCCCAGATATGACAGCAAAACTTGAAAAAGACATGTACGAGATTGCTGAGGGGAAGAGGAAAGAGGAAGAGATAGTTAAGGAGTCAAAGGAGTTTCTTGACAAGATACTGGACAGTATAGACTACGAGGAATTGTCGAAGAGTTTAAAGGCTGGGATAAAAAAGGATAAGGTTGTTGGTACTTGTCCAAGATGCGGAAAGGAGTTGGTTTTGAGGAAAAGCAGAGGTAGGAATTCCAAGAGGTTTATTGGGTGCTCAGGCTTTCCAAACTGCAATTTTACATTACCACTACCCCAAAACGGCACGATTTATCTGACAAAGAAGTGTGAAAAACACAATATCAAGAAAATTCGGATAAAAACAAAGAAAGGTTACTGGGATGTCGGATGCCCATACTGTAATTATTTGGAGTGGAAAAAGAAGAATGAGAAATGACGTACCTCATTTTTAGGTGTAAAAATTGTGGTAGGCATCTGTATGCATTGGAGAACGTTAAAAGAAGGAAGTGCGTCTGCGGATTTAGCAATGATTTAAAGAAGGTTAAAGTCCTGGCTAAAGCGGTAGATGAAAGAGCAGCATCTGAAATTGTTAGAAAGTTGCAGGGGAGCGGTACTCTGTTTAGAAGTTTGGATGGTTGATTATTTCTATCTTCCCCTCACCTCTCTTAATCTCCTTATGGTAACTTCCAGTAAAAACAGAAATAACGCCATAGCTAGCAGGGGTAGCTTCAGATCTCGTTTTTCCAGAGTGGTGTGGATAGACTTGCGCTTTGCTTCTTTTAACACGTCATTGATAAAATCAGAATTTTTATCGTAAATTTTACCACCTGTAATTCCAACAACCTTGTAAAGTGTTTCATAGATCCCTAATTTTTCCAACTCCCTTGGATAGTTTACCGCAAAGATTTCCTTAACTCCATCAACCTCTACTGTGTGAAACCCTAAATTTCGTACATTGAATGAAACGGCATACTCATTTGGACTTGTCAGATAAAAACTTGCCTCAACACCATCGATTTTGATGTTAGGTTGTTTCTTTGACACAACCTTTACCTTAACACTTTCACCCCCATATACATCTGAAGCGTAAATTCTCATGTCTTTATTCCTTTCAGGGTCACCAATAGCCCAGTTCACCATTCTTGAGATCAAAATCCCGTTTCTTGAATAAACCTGCCCAGCCCAATCACGTCCATCATCGGTTGTAAATGCAACAACCCTTCCAAGTCCAAAACGCCACGTAGTAACAATAGGCGAGCCTGAGGATGTTGTGATGAGTAACTCAGCTCCATCCTTCTCTACAACTTTGTTGTACCCAAATATTGTGGCATTTAGCTTCAAATCTCTGGTTATGAAATGGTTCGTATCAACCGCAATGAGTTTGTGTTCTTTTTCCTTCTCCTCTTCTCCAAACAACGCCCTCAACTTTTGGTTTTCCTCGACAGGGAAAAATATACCATTTCCAGCTTTGGCGAGCTTGTACAAAAATTCCCTATCTGTGTCGTATCCAACACCAACAGTATACGTCCTTATTCCCTTCTCAGCCATCTCTCTAGCTTTCTTTATAGATTCTTCCTTTAATTGAGTAATTCCATCGGATATTATTATTACTGCCTTACTTCCAGTGACGTTGTCCAAAATAGATTCAGCCATCACTTGTGAATAGTACATAATCGTTGCTCCACCAAATTTTAGAGATGCGATTTTGCCCTTCAAAACTTCTTTGTTTTCGTATATCGACAATGGAGCAACAAGATACGCTTCGTAATTAAAGGCAATTATCCCAACAGGATACTTCTTGCTAACGTTTTCAACCAAGCTTAAGGCAATCGCCTTCTCTACATCAGCCTTCGTGTAGTTCCCAAATTCTTCTCCCGTACTTCCTGAGATGTCTATGATTATCAAGAGTGAGATAGATTTTTTGAAACCCCTCTCAACTACCTTTACTGGCAGTAAAGTTTCAAATAGGGTATCTTTGTAGTAATCATTGTCAAAGGAGTTTCTCCCACCAACAACGACCAATCCGTTTCCCTCTTCTAGATAACTTTCCAGCAGTCCAACCCTACCACTAAGCTTGTTGATTGGCAAGTCATCCAATATTACTGCATTGTATTCATCCAGTCTGTTTGGTAAACTGCTTACCACATCAACATCGTACAAACTCGATAAAAATCTTGTTAGTGGAGAATTTCTACCGACAAACAGTATTTTTGGTTTATCTAACACGTAAACAGATTTGTAAAACACGTTGTTTAATTTGAAAAAATCATCAGTATCAACCCTTGCTATAATCTTGTGATTGCCCATCGATTTGAACTTGTGATTTATTTTAAACACTTTAACATCTTCCTTCTGCGTAATCTTTTGATTTAACACTTCAGTATCGTCTATAAAAACTGTCAGTTTGTACGAAATATCCTTACCAACCTTTCTCACAACAACATCGTAGGTCTCGTTTGAATTTAGAAAAACCCTTCTATTACCTTTAATACTCACGCTAACATCATCTTTAACCACATCAAGCTTTACAGTACTAACACTTACATTCATCGATGCAGCCAACGATGCAACACCGATTAAATCCCTTCCGTAGTTGTTTCTACCATCTGTAATCAACAGCACGTTGCTGTTATGCTCTATGTGATTGAAGAGGGCATCTCCAATATCTGACTTGTTTTCATAGCCAAAATAATCGATCATGTCCTTTGGCATCTCGCTCAAAAAACCCAAATCGTAAATTTCCATGCTTGTGGAATTGTCAACAAGAATTGTGGCTTTAGCTTCCCCCTCAACCCATTTCTCCACCAAGTAGTAAGGTGAGGAGATTGCTACCAACAGTAAAAGGCATATCAAAATCCTGTTTAAGGTTAACACTCCTTTCCCTAACTTGAAAAGGGCTATAGCTATTGGAATTATTAGCAACACAATGTATAGATTTTCCACATTCAAATATCTCCCCTCCACTTGAGATAGGCTATCTCACCAATCACCAGCAGAATTACCGAAACTATTAGCAAATCAGTCAAATCCTCCTTAACTTCCTTCTTTTTCTCTTCAAAGCTGAATTGTGTTTTCGCGATAACGGAATTTGAAATATCAGACTCAAGGGGATCAAGTAAATTGACACTAACGATTTCTCCACCTATCTTGTAAAACCCAGTTTTTTCAAACAGCAATGTGTCGGTATTGAACTTCTTTGAATCATACTCAACATTAACACCACCAAGCTTAATAACCTCGCCTGTCTTGTAGCTATCTCCAATCTTACTACTTTCCAGCCATTCAACAATCTTAAGCCAGAAAATTGGATAGGATGTTTTCTGATAAAAACTGCTGTTTTCAGAGATTCCATAGTAAATTGCCTTTCCTTTTCCGATTGTCCAAATTGAAATGACGGGACTTTCAGCCTTTGCAATAGTTATTGAACCGTTTTTTGGTGTTGCTGTTAAATAGGTCGTTTTAAAATTAAATTCAACATCCTTCGTTATCTCATTCACGATTGCTCTGGTTACAACCCCTTCTTCAACTTTATTGTTAACAGTTACAGGCAAAATACTTTCCAAATTTTTCAACAATTCAAAGTTATTACTGGCAACAATCAAGTTTCCACCATTTTTAACAAATTTCGCTATGTCATCAAAAGAACCCGGTGGAAATAAGTCTATGCTCACATTCTCAACTAAAACGATATCATAATCGTTTAGATTTGGAATTATAGGTAAGTAAGACTCTTCAATTGTTACTAAATTGGTTGCCAACAAAGCTTTTCTGATGTGCGAGTCTTTTTTCTCGCACAACACCAAAACTTTGTATTTACTCTTTTTTATGTATATATACGCTTGATTGTCTGTTGGAAAATCATCTCTAAGATTGCTCTCAATCTCTATAACGTTTCTACCGAGAGGCAAGTTTTCCAAAATAAAAACATAACTGGATTTTGGTTGTACTGATTCGTCCACCTTTAAAACTTCTGCATTGTTGTTCAAAACTTTTAGAACAACGTTTCTGTTATCCTCATCGTAGTTCCTAAGTGTCACATATACGGTACTTCCGATCCTCTTCAAATCAACGATTCCAACGTTTTTTCCGTTATTACCAACTTTTGCAAAATCAACCATTATGTTGTTCGCATTTACAAGCTTTTTTTCTAAGAGAATATCTCCTTTAGCAACAAAGTCTGAAACAACCACTATCCTCCCATCTTTTTCAACAATGCTCCTCGCCAACTCCATTGCGTCAACAAGGTTTGTTGGAGTGTCTAAAGGTCCTACAGAATCGAGGAGTGCTAATGCTGCCTTTGGATCTCCTTTCTCAACCAGCACAGCAGGATGCTTGGCTGCCAAGATTATGCTAACCTTTCCGGATTTTGATACCACATTCTTAGCTATTTCAATCGCCTTATCAAATCTGCTTGGCAACACGTCCTTAGCTTGCATCGAAGCCGACACATCCAAAACGATTGCTACGTTTTCGCTTCCTGCAATCTTTTCAGCTATACAGTATGGCTTTGCCATTGAGGCTGAGATTAAAATTATGATCAAGACTTGCAGCAAAAAAAGGGGGTCAAATAGCATCTTTTTAATCAAAGATTTTAGCTTACTTTCCTTCTCTCTTACCATAAACATCAAAGTGGGAATTTTGATCTCCTTTGGCTTGGGTTTGATGAGATACAGAATAATCAGAGGTATTAAGCCTAACAAACCCAGAAAACCCAGAACATTATCAAACGGCATGCGATAAAACCTCCAAGAACACATTAAAAATCGGTGTGTTTGTAGTATAACTGTAAAAATCCGTATTGAGCTCATTACAGATTCTGTTTATGCTCTGAATGTGGTTGTTAATCCTTTTCATGTACTCCTTTCTGAACCTCTCACTAATGTAACTCTTTAGCATGACTTCCGTCTCCATGTCGTACAACTTGTAATCGCCCTTCAGCTCCAAATATCTCTCAATAGGGTCCAACAAGTGGATGACTATGAAATCGTAGGCAAATCGTGAGATTTTATACAAACCCCTTTCTATTTCCTCAATAGGCTCTACAAAATCGGAAATCAAAATTATCAGGGATTTAGACCTTATATATTTAACGTATTCACCCATTGAAGCTTCAATATTCGTTTTTCCTTCACACTTCTTGTATGTAAGGAACTCGACAGTCTTTAAAAAGTGCTTTTTGCCCCTCATTGGCTGGATAATCTCGTTTATTTTATCAGAATACGTTGATAAAGCAAATTTTTCGTTCTCTTTTGTAACAAGATACGCAAATCCAATCGCAAGCTTCTTTGCATACTCAAACTTTGTGATGTCAAAGCCAAAATTCATTGAATTGCTTGAATCTAAAAGAATGTGTGTCGTTAAGTTTCTTTCCTCTTCGTATCTCTTTACGTACAACCTCTCGGTCCTAGCATAAGCGTTCCAATCTATTAGCTTTATGTCATCTCCCGGATAGTACTCTCTTAAATCAACTATATCTATTCCTTTGCCGAGCTTTATTGACCTCCTTTCCCCAGCATAAACACTGCTAACTCTTTTTTTTATCATAAAACTGAATCTATCCAGCTCTTTGAGAAAATCGATGTCAATTGTATCCTTCATATAGCTACTTCACTTCTTTGATTATCTGCCTTACAACTTCGTCTTGGGTTACGCCCCTCCTTTCAGCATCAAACGTTAGGATTATCCTGTGCCTTAACACGGGATACGCCATCACTTCTACATCTTCCTTACTCACGTAATTTCTACCCTTTATTAAAGCCCTTGCTTTTGCTGCTAGAACTAAGGCAATTGAGGCTCTTGGTGAAGCTCCATATTCTATGTCTTCCATGTCTCTTGTTTTAGTAACAATTCTCAACGCATAATCTTTGATATCCTTTGATATTGGCACCTGCCTTGTCAATCTTTGCAGCTTTAGCAATTCGTATTTTGTTATAATCTTTCTAATTTCAGTGTCTGGTGAGATGTCGACTGAATACAAATCGACAATTTTACTCTCCTCCTCAAAAGATGGGTAGTCTATGAGTATCTTAAAAAGGAACCTATCGAGTTGTGCTTCGGGCAATGGGTACGTCCCCTCCATTTCAATCGGGTTTTGGGTGGCTAGGACAAAGAAAGGTTTATCCAACGGATGTGTTTCATCTCCAACTGTAACCTGTCTTTCCTGCATCGCCTCAAGTAATGCACTCTGGCTTTTGGGTGTTGCACGGTTAATCTCATCAACAAGCACTATGTTTGCAAAAATGGGGCCGGGTTTAAACCTAAAAACCTTTTTCCCATCCTCCTCCTCAATTATGTAAACCCCCGTCAGATCGCTGGGCATTAAATCGGGTGTGCACTGAATTCTACTAAACTTCAAATCAATAACCTTAGACAACACACTTATCATCTTCGTCTTGCCCAATCCCGGATAGCCTTCAACGAGAACGTGTCCATCACATAGCAATGCTATCACTATTTGCTCAACAACGTCTCGCTGACCAACAATAGCCTTTCCAATTTCGTTAAATATGGCTTCGAAGATTTCATCGGTTTTTAAATACAAATCTTCCAATTCTTTCGTCTCCTTTGCTCCCTTAACCCGAATTTCTAATTTTTCTATACTCTCCTCATCATTCATTCTAAGTCCCACCCCTCAACTTCTCAAAATACCTCTTAACAACCTCCTCATAAGCCTGAGGAACGTTTTCGTGATAAGCTTCACTCACAACAGGATTTATTTCTTCTTCACTTTGATTTGTATTGAAAGAGGCTCCAGACGTAGCTGACACCTTAGATTCAACACCGCCAAGCTGGAATTTTATGTTGGCTGTGTTTTCAAGAGATGCGATTGATGGTTTCCCATAAATATCTCCACCAGCACCAGTTTTTCTGTTTAAATTAACCGGATTTGTGTTTTCGTTGTTTGCTGTGTTGTTTGATTGGATTGGAGCGTATTTAAACAAATTCTTAAAATCTTCAGCCCAGTTTCTACCTTTTTCAATCAATTCATCATTGGTAGTTAGGTAGATTGTGGAGAATGAGAGTAATATGCATCCCAAAACGAGTAAAGCTATCCTACCTTTTCTCACAAATGGATTTAGTTTAACGTAACTTAAATCCTCTAAAACCTCTAAGGCTAAGTACTCCATCAAAACGTTTTTCAGGTTTATGTTATCCCAAGCAGTTTTAATTTTGTCCTTAAATTTATAATTTTCTGCAATTTTGAAAAATTTCAGCTTAGAAAAATCTACAATTAATCTCAGTATGAGATAGGCGATAGCCAACAAAACAGCATAGGGTCTTGGCAAACCAAGGATGAAGAATAATAGGTTGAAGAATAAGAATATCACGGTGGTAGATAGCAGTATTTCAAACAGACGAATCTTCTTCAACCCCTTTTCGATTTCTTTAATTTTCTTAACAAAGTCGTACATCTCAAACACCTTTCTAAGATTGTGTACAATTACATTGTATAAGCAGATCTTGTAAATATTGAATTGTTTCGTCTTTCTGATTTAGCTCATCATTAAGCTCATCAATTTCATCTTTCAACGATGAAATTTCATTTTGCAATTGCGTTATTTTATTTTGAAGCGTGTTAATTGTATCAGTAAGCGTGGATATCTCTTCATAAGCCTGCTCCAATTCCATCTCTTTCTGTGATAGCTCTTCCTTGACAGTGTTGTATTTGCTCTCCAATGCGAGATAGTTCTCCCTTAGAACATTTAATTCCTGAGTTCTCTCTCTCAGTTCTATCTCTAATTCCTTCTTTTCCTCCTCCACCTTTTCCTTCTCTCCCCTCAATTCCTCATACTTCTCAGTTAGGAATGATTCTTTTTTCTTTGTCAGATTTAACTCCGATACGGTCTCATTCAACTTTCTTTCTTTCTCCTTAACTTCTTCCAAAACTCGATTTAATTCATCTATTGTGGCTTTGTATTCATCTACTATTCTTGCTGATGCCGTCTGATAGTAAACGGTTAATCCTGCCATTGCAAGTACAAGTATCAGTGTAAGCCACATGAGCAGGAAATTAACACCCCTCATCGTATGTAGTTGTAATAAGCTTTATAAAAAAGAATTGGTTGTTCCCAAAAATTTGATATAACAATCATCGAAAATAGAACATGCAAAAATCCAAGAAATCAAAGATTACAAATGTGAAGATGGAGAGAATAACGGTTTCTGCAGTAGTTCACTCGACCGAGAACAGGGAAAAGGTTGGAGAAGCTATCGCTACACTATTCCCATTTGAGTTTGAGATTTTTACGAGCAAGGCTAAGGGTCATTACGGTAACCCACTCGAATTTTTGGAGGTAGAAATTAAGAAAAAAAAGGAAATTAAGGAATTCTGGGATAACTTGATGAATTTGCTTGGCAATCAAAGAGAGATGATATTGAATACAGTGGAGGAAAAATTGGATGAGCAAAACGTTTTACATCTAAGAATTGACAAACAAAAGGCGTATCTTGGTGATGTTGAATTGATTGAGGGGGGAGATGCAATAGTTGTAAAGGCAAAGATTGTGACTTATCCAGCAAAGAGGGAAAAGGTTATAGAGGCTATTAAAAGCATGCTCAAATAACATGTACGACTTCCTGCGTTTTATTCCAAACACAAATATGGATTTTGGATTTAAAAACTACGTTGTCTTTACGGAATCGGAAAACCATGAATTTTACAAGGCTCGTTTAATTAAAGCTGAAAGTGTTAATGAATTAATTTCACAACTCAGAAGAGTAAAAAAGACTCAAATCGTAGGAGTTTTGAGTGACGATATAAAAGTTAACAGGGAAGCAATGATGCGAAGGAAGGTTGACGTTTTATTGGACAGCATTAACAGAAAATTGGATTACGCAACAGTCAAACTTGCTGCTGAGAAAGATGTGATAATCGAGTTAGGTTTCTCAAAATACTTGAACGTGAGTGGTGTTAAGCGAACAAGACTTTTTGAGGAGGACATGGAGTTGATTAGAATAATAAACAAATTTGACACACCATTCGTTATCACTTCAGCAGCCTCTAGTGTATATGAAATGCGGACAAAGAAACAGATATACGATTTTTTTGCATTTCTTAAGGCAAATGTAAAAAAAGCTGAAGAGTGCGCTGTTAAGCTTGTAAGAAAGTACTACGACCCAAACTATATAATGGAAGGTTTGGAGATTTTAGAATAAGGAAGGGTGACTTGCTGGGTGTTATCAAAGTTTTATTGTTGGTGTGATGCCTGTAGAAACGATTGGTAAGGTTAGGATGGAAACTGAACACTCTGAAAAACTATTGAAGTTCTCGATAAAGTCTGAAAATGTAAATATGGTTTACGGGACGAACGGAGAAGTTGTTAGAGAACATAATCTTGTCTCAGAATATTGGTATGCCAGATGGCGCATAGCAGAGTGGTATCCTTAATTGCTGACGAAAGGGCAAGTGTAGAAGCGAACAGAGTTGAGGTTGTTAAGATTAAAAATTAAAAAAGGCGAGTTATTGGGAGTACTGAACGTTTACCATGTTTCTGTATTCAAAGAGTCTGACTTTTTCCTAGCCAAATACGGGCAACTGTTTCCTATTGCTACACCTTAATTTTCAATTTTTTCTCAATTCTACTAAATCAACGCAAGTATCTTTCAATAAACCTCTCAGCATTTCTGTACAACACTCTTTCTTTTATTCTGTCATCAACATCCAATTTCAGCAGATTGAGCAAAGTCTCCTCAGGCTCCCACCAAACCAACGGTATTTCGCTACCGTAAAAGACTCTATCGGGAAATTCTTCGATTATTTGCTTGACATCTTCACAATACCATAATATCTTCTCTCCATTCTCAATTATCTCCATTTCTACAAGTGCATTTGATGTCTCAGTAAATACGTTTTTTCTTGCATCCAGATACCTTTCAATTTCCCTAGTCTTACCCACCAGCATGTGGGCAAGTATAACTGGAAAGGAGTAGTTAAAAACCAATTCGTCGTACATGTTAGCATCAGCATACTCGAAGCTATTGTCCGGAAACCAGCCAGAGTGGATGAGTAAAGGCTTCTTCAGTTCTTCAAGTAATTCGTATATCCTTAAAGCCTCCTTTGAATTTGGCTTGAACTTTTGGACTGGAGGGTGCAACTTCAATCCATCAATCCAACCCCTCTCAAAAGCTTCAATTAGCAGTTCATCTTCATTTTCAGGATGAAATGCTCCAAAAGTAATAAATCCATAATTTTCCTTCAAAAACCCCTGCCATTCGTTTAGCATCTGCGTGTATTCGGGAACTATCGCATGCGTCAAATTAAACACATTGCTCACACCCATCATCCTTAGCCTTTCAAGCGTCTTTTCCCACTCGATTGGCATCTTAGCTTTCAATTTATGTTTCTTCTCAATCCATGCATAAAATCGTGGAACTATCTCGTCTGGATACAGATGTACATGAACATCGATGATTTTCTCAACAACGTTTTCGGTAACAATCATACGATCACCTGAAATACGGGATAACTTTTTCTGAAATTAGCTTTGCAACATCCAAATATTTGTGGTGCTGAACTAAGGGAGTTAAAACAAAATGTCTGACCCCAGCCTTAACGAATTCATCTAACCTTTCAATAACCTGAGATGGATTTCCAAAGATGAACCTCTCTTCAACCAACTCAAATGGAATTTTCCTTGCAAACTCCAAAACTTTTTTTACATTCTCTTCATTGAATGCAAACTCAAGCAAATTTGGGAATGGCAATTCCTTCTCATTAATCTCAGCTTTCTCCAAAAAAACGTTTCTTAGCGGGGATAGCAAAGAAATAAACTTTGCTGGCAACTCTATCATCTTTCTTGCTTTTTCTTCTTCATAATCAACGACTATGTAGGCAAACAAAGCTGGTTCGATTTCTCTGTTTGAATTCTCCCTTATGAACCTTAAACCCTCCCTGTACCTCTTACTTCCGATGCTTGCTGTTGGAATCCAACCATCTCCATACTTAGCAGTTATAAGCATAGTCCTCTTCTGATTTCCAGCAATCCACAGTTTAACCTTCTTTTTAGATTTAGGAATCGTTGCATTCTTCATTTTGAAAAATTTACCGTTAAAGTTCACGACTTCCCCATCCAATAGTTTTCTAATTATCTCCGCCCCCTCTTCAAGTTTTGATGCCAAAAATTTTGTTGAAATGCCATATGGAACCAAATTCATTCCCTCTCCAGCTCCCAATCCCAATACAACATCTCTTTTTGACAACCAATCCAAAGTTATGGCGGATTGTGCAACTACAGCAGGATTTTTTCTTAAAACATCACTGACGCATGTTCCCAACACAACGTTTCCTGTTTGCTGGGAGATTGCTGCAAGTAATGTGAAAGCTTCAAATGCATCCCAATTTTTTATTCCTACGCCAACCAAGTGATCTGGTGTAAAAACGGAATTGAATCCACTTTTATCTGCAAAGATTGCAGCCTTCAAAATCAAATCAACGGGATCGTGGGGGAGTTGCAAGCCAAATCTAACCTCCATACAAAATCGTTATATTTTTATTCCATTAAAAAGATTTTCCTATTGGTGATAACATGAAAAAGGTTGTTGTTTTATTAATTGTTAGCCTGCTCATACTAGGTTGTGTCCAGCAAAAGCCAACAACAACTCCCACTCCAACTTCAACCGTCACACCCACTCAACCAAAGGAAACCAAGATTGGTGTATTAATTCCGAAGACCGGTAAATTCTCAAATGCAGGGGTTTACATGGAGAATGCGGCAAAGTTGGCGGAGAAGCACATAAAAGAGCTGGATATTGCTAAAGACTACAGCATAAAGCTCGTGTTTGCAGATTGTGGAGATGATCCCAACACAGCAAAATCAGCATTCCTCAATCTGGCAAATCAAGGTGTTGTGGCAGTTGTTGGGGCTTACACAAGTCCACAAGCGGTGGCTTGTGCTGATGCTGCAAGCCAAACAAAAGTCGTTTACATTGCAAGCGTCGCCTCAACAGGACAGTTGGAGCAGAAGGTTAAAGACGGTAACAAGTACGTGTTCAGAAATGCTTACAACACAACGTACTGGGGAGTTTTGGCGGCAAAATTCTTAAAGATTTCAAACGCTGAAGCTTACTACTTCCAAGGTTTTAGTCCACTAAAGACATTCAATCAGGGAATGCTGAACGCAATAAAGCAGCAAGTAAACTTAACATTGAAGGGTGAGGAGTACTACAATCCAAAGGTAAATCCGAAGGATGTTGAAGATTCCGCTGTAAAGGCAGCCAACGTTGTTGGGGAGAAAGATGTACTAATTCTAGGTGATCCGGGCTCATTATCGATAAAGTTCTTGAAGGTTTACAGGCAGAACGGTGGTAAAGGTATAGTATATTCAGTTGGCGGAACCTTGGCGTTACCTCAAGTCTTGGCATCAATTAGCGATTCAAACTACACAGCATTTCAAGCTGCTGTGTTGAAAGAAACGGAGAAGACCGAATACACTTCAAAGTACTTCAACGACTACAAAGCTTTGTATGGGGAGGAGGCGAACAACTACGCTGGTGTTTTGACCTATGATGCAATCTTAATCCTTGCACAGGCTTTGGAGAAGGGTGACACAGATCTTATCAAAGCGTTGGAAGAGAGCGAGTTTACTGGGGCATGCGGAATTTACAAGTTCAACGAATTGCATCAGGCTGAATGGGGTTCTGAGAAGCTTAAAGGGATTATTGGTGAATGGGTAGGTAAAGTTGAAGTTATCTATCCTCCCGAATTCAAGACGTCTGATGTGGCATGGAAATAGAACAACTAACCATCAATTTTTTTTCTGGAGTTTTTTTAGCGGTATTTGCAATTGGCTTAAGCTCAAATTTCAGAATTGTTAAGTTTTTAAATCTTGCATATGGCTCTTTTTTTACGTTGGGCGCATACGTTGCCTACCACTTTTTTACAAAATTTGGTGTTTTAAGCTTAGTAATACTGCTTTTGGTATCCTCGTTATCTGGCGCATCGCTCTACATTCTAATGAGGTTAATCGGTAAGGGCATTTTGGAGGCTACAATTGTAAGCTTGGGTTTTGGGATACTCCTTGAAGAGTTATTAAGGTTGTGTCACACAACGGGCTACTTTTTAATTTTGGATACTCCCATAAAAACCTACACAATACTTGGAGTTGAAATTTCGCAATGGGAAGTTATGCAGCTTGGTGTCCTGATGATTGTGTTACTAACGCTAACCTTAGTTTTCAAGTCGAGATACGGGATAAAAATCAAGTTTATTGAGGAGGATGTCGAACTGGCTTCGATGTACGGTGTGAACCACAACTTCTACGAAGCTCTGTGTATATGCAACACTTCCATTTTAGCAACACTTCTGGGTTTTTTGTCCTCTCCTCACCAAGCAATTTTTCCATCAATGGGCTGGAGTATTTTGGTTGCTGGAATAATCGTGTTTGCCATAACTTCTCAATTTAAGCTTGTTGGATTGAAGCATTATCTGGTGTTGGCAGCAGTTTCAATAGCCTATGCGGAGGTTGTTGGGTGGTTTTGATGGGTAAAGCATGGATACAGATTCCAATTTTAGCAATACTCTTAATTTTACCTTTGTTCACGAACTTCTACTACTTCTGGTTGTTTACGTTGGCATCCATCTTTGCATCCTATACGCTTTCATGGTATTTAATGGAGAGGTTTTGTGGTAGAACAAGCTTAGGTCACACGTTACCTTTCGGATTGACAGCATATCTATCAGCAATAGCCTATTTTTTTGGATATCCCCTACAGTTTCTGCCAATAATAGCATTGATCGTTGCGTTGATCTCTGCAATCATCTTTTACATCACCTCCATGCTTGATAGGGTAAAGTTTGTGTTTGCTACATTTCTGTATGGCGTACTGCTTTGGGAATTGGCCCCATTCATCGTTTTAAAGAAAGACGTACTTTATGGTGGTGAAGAGGGTTTTTCAATCACTTTACTACCAACACAGACAGTTTACGTTTTTTCATCTGCTTTATTAATCGTAACATTTGCGTTTTCATTCATCCTCCACAAATCTTCGTTGGGTTTAAGAATGATGGCTGTTAGAGATGATGAAGAGGCAGCATTAGCAATAGGTATTGATGTAAAGTGGATTAAGCTGTTAAACAGCTTTTTATCTTCACTCTTCACTTCCTTTGTCGGTTTGGTTTACATCTTGCACCTCTCCCATGTAGATCCCGATGTTTTCTCAGTGGAAAATGCGATATTTCCATTTATAGCATCGGTCTTTGCAGGAGGGTTTATTACGCCTGTGTTGGGCAGTTATTTGTTAATATTTGCTTCAAATGCGTTGAACACAATTTCCCCCCAGTTCCACCTTGTTTTGTATGCCTTGTTGTTGATAGTCTCACCAAAGTTGAGGAGGTTCTCAAATGCTGATAGTTAAAGAAGTCTCAAAAACGTATAACTCTCACGTTGTGTTGAAAGAAATTAATTTGGAGTTAAAGAAGGGAGTGCTGGGCATTGTGGGACCGAATGGAAGTGGAAAATCAACTTTACTCAAAATCATTGCTGGATTGGAAAAACCGACATGTGGTAGGGTTTTGTTCAGAGACAAGGACATTACGAAGCTGAGTGCAAACAAGAGAGTTGAATATGGGATAGTTTACACATTTCAGATTCCAAAGCCATTTTATAGGCTCACAGTCTTGGAAAATGTGGCAGTAAGTTGTATGGTTAGGGGAAAGAAGGGTGTTAAAGAGAGAGCATTAAAGATTTGCAGAATGATTGGGATTGAGCATTTAGCTGATAGAAAAGCGAATGTTTTGTCACAAGGCGAATTAAAATTGCTTGAATTGACCAAAGTTATAGCCACAGAACCTGAAATAATCTTGCTGGATGAACCTTTTGCAGCGCTAGATAAGGAGAATGCCAGAATTGTGAAGGATAGGTTGCTGGAATTTAAAAGAATGGGCTACAAGATGATGATTACCGCACATAGATTTAGAATACTAAAAGACGTGGCAGACAAATTTATTGAAGTGAAAGAGGGGAGAATAAGGTGATAAGATGCTAAAAGTTGAGGATTTGAGCGTTACAATAAATCACAGAAACATACTCCAAGATATAAATTTGAAATTGGACGATAAAGAGTTGACTTTAATCTTAGGACCAAATGGAAGTGGGAAGTCAACGCTCTTTAAAGCCATACTCGGTTTGGTTAAGGCGGATGGAAAAATAGAGTTTAATGGAATTGACATAACAAATCTAAGCCCATACAAGAGATTTGAAATGGGAATTACGATGGCTCCAGAGAGGATGAGGGTATCATCAAACCTGACGGTTGAGGACAACATTCTGATTGGGGCTAAAATGGATGTTGAGGAAGTTTTTGCTATGTTTCCTGAGCTAAAGAGATTGAGGAAACAAAAGGCTGGAACGTTGAGTGGTGGAGAGAAGCAGTTAGTCGTTTTTGCAAGGGCTATAGCATCCAAACCTTCATTGCTGTTGTTGGATGAACCTTTTCAGGGCTTGTATGAGGATTTGGCAATAAAAATTGAGGAGAAGATAATCGAGTTGAGCAATGAGTTGTCGATAGCAGTAATAACCCATGAGAGAATTGAGGAGATGATTTACAATGCAGATTTGGTTGTTTTGCTGTTAGGCGGTAAGATAGCATACATTGAAAAGATAGAGGATGTTGAAAAGACATTTGATAGTTTGAGAAGATACATGATTGTGTAAGCTGTAAATCAATCAACTCAACATGAAATGAACTTCAAATTTACTACCGTTGAATTTTATGCACCCCTTCTCCCTTACAAAGCTTAAGGTTTTGCTCCACTCTTCTGGAGGGGCTTTTAGAGTTGTGCTACCTTTCTTTTCAGCAGTAATTAATGCATTCTTCAATGTAGGATACATCTGAAGTTCATCATCTGTAATTTCATTACATTCGGGAATTACAATCCTTTTCATGCGTAATGAACAATTAACAAAAACGATGAAGTAATCTTCTCCAAATTTCAAAACGTTTCCCTCATCAATTAACACTTTAATCTTTTCCAGCTCGTCTAAGGAAACTTGGTAGAATGCCTTACCAATTTTTTCTTTGCACCATCCTTTTCAATCTCTCTCTTAAACTCCTTTACATCATTCATCAGCTTAACCAGAGAAGGACAACATTTTATACTCTTGTTCACCACAACATAGTTTGTCTGATTCATCTGATTCCCTATAAGAATCTCAACACCAACAAGCTTAATCAGCCAGACCTTGAAGTAATTTCCATCTATTTTTGCATAGAAGAATGCGTCTCCCGGTTTAGTATATTTTTCTGCAATTTTTTCCAACTCTGCCATCTCAGCCAAAGATATTTCAACGTTTATGGAATCTTTGCTGAAATTTAATTCTTTTAGAGATGCAAACTCATCGATTTTGTCGGTAAGGTTGGCGTAATATTTAGGAAGTTCAAGCTTGCTGGCATGAATGTATTTGGCTGTGTAGTGTTGATGTGCCGCATAACCCAGAAAAGCCATGAAAACGAGGAGGGATGTAAGTATTGTTAATGAAACAATTCCAGCTATTGTTACATTCTCCGATCCCTTAAATCTCGAAAGGATGATGAGTAGAACCATAAAAAACGGCAAGACTATGAATGTTAAGAGTGGATTGGAAAAAGTGTAGCTGGAAAAACCCAGAAACAACAGAAAGAAGAGTGGTAGATATATGCCTATCGCTTTAAAAACTGTGGTTAAAGAATGCGTTAAAAAGTAGAATGGTAAGGTTATTAAAACCAAGTTGAAAGCCAAAGCTGAATATAACTGCATCATCCCCTCCAACCTAAAAAAGTTTGGCAGTATGAATATGCTTACTGGAGGTGAAATAATACCGATAATAAGGAATATGACGTACGTTTCCCAACTTCTGAGCTTTTCAATATTCATTATATTTTTCATAACAAATTAATAACTTAAATTTTTCTAATTTTTTTAACAAACAAGTTTTGTTTAAAGTTAGGGTTAAAATAAGAGACAGAATAAGAGACAGACTAGTCCATAAAACACAAAAAATCCTTCAACTTATCCCTTAACCTAACAACCTCACCTACAACAACGATTGCTGGCGGTTTTACATTCTCTTTTTTTGCTATATCGCCAATATTTTCAAGATTTCCGACGATAACTCTTTCCTCACCACTAAAACCCTTTTCAATTATCGCTACAGGTGTTTCTGGACTTTTTCCATGCTGGATCAACTTTTTGCAATTTTCCTCTAACTTGCCTACGCCCATTAGGATTACGATGGTGGCATTTAGCTTAGCCAAAGCTCCCCAATTAATTCGTTCTTTAGCCTCTCTGCCCGTAATAAAAACCAAAGCCGGATCAAAGTTTCGATGTGTTAAGGGAATTGCCGCCTTCGTTGGAACAGCGATTGCTGATGTTATACCTGAGACAACTTCAAATTTTACTCCGTGCTCTGCTAAAAATTCAGCTTCCTCTCCACCCCTCCCAAAGATGAATGGGTCACCGCCCTTAAGCCTGACGACTTTGTATCCCTTCTTTGCATAATCTAAAATTAGTTGATTTATCTCTTCCTGACTTTTCTTGTGTTTTCCGCTTCTTTTCCCAACATCTACTAGGATTGCATCAGCCTTAGTTTTCACCAAATCTCTAACCTCACCAATCAACTCATCATATAGAATCACATCTGCCTGCTTTATTACCTCCTCAGCCCTCTTGGTAAGCAAATCCAGTTTTCCCGGACCAGCTCCAACAATGTAAACCTTACATTCTTTGTTTCCCGTAAATCTCACCCCTCAAATTTTCAGCTATTTCTTTCGCTTCCTCAATTGCACTCTTTCTGCTCAATTCCTCCTCAACCCTAAGGTACTTTTTGTCCAAAATCTCGCATATCAACCTTACTTTACCCTTTAACTCCGCATAAATACCAACTGGCACTGCACACCCAACTCCCAAGCCTTTAATAACTTCTCTCTCAACTTTAGCCTCTAAATCCGTCTTTTCATGGTTCATAAATGAAACTAAGTCCTCTTCCCCAATTCTTGTTGCAATTGCTATTATTCCTTGGTTTGCCGATGGCACGAAGATTTCTGGGTTTAATCTTTGATAATCTATTTTATCGACAAGGTTTAATCTGATTAATCCAGCCTCAGCCACGACTATCGCATCGTATAAGCCATTTCTCAGCTTTCTTAGCCTAGTATCTAAATTACCCCTTAAATTTTCAAATTTCAGGTCTTTTCTGTATCTCTTAAGTTGGGCTTTCCTTCTTAGGCTTGATGTTCCAATTACTGAATTGTTTTCCAGCTCATCCAAACTTTTGCCGTTTTTGGAAATAAAAGCGTCGCATGGGCTCTCTCTTTCAAGAACTGCTGCAATCACCGTTCCTTTAACCCTATCACTCGGAACGTCCTTGTAGCTGTGAACAACGATGTCAACCTTTTTATTAGCTAAAGCTAAATCGAGAGTCCTAACAAACGCTCCAACTCCTTTAAATTCGTGTAGAGG
The DNA here is from genome assembly GCA_003662995.1 of Archaeoglobales archaeon. Lineage (GTDB taxonomy): Archaea > Halobacteriota > Archaeoglobi > Archaeoglobales > Archaeoglobaceae > B5-G16. Next base: position 14,173 of record QMZC01000014.1, on the reverse strand, counting down.
CTTATCTTTCATCACATCCCCCATACTCTTGATTATCTTGATTTCTGATTTGTATCCTTCCTCCTTCAATCTTTTAACGACTTTTTCCGTCTGAGCTAATGCTAATTTACTCCCCCTCGTTCCAACTACAATTCCACGCATTTTAATGCCTCTAAGGTCTTTTCAACATCTTCCTTTTCATGGGCATAAGAAACAAAGCATGTTTCATACTGAGATGGAGGTAAAAATACTCCATTGTTGAGCATAGCCCAGAAGAATTCGATAAACTTGTCCTTGTCAAGTTTTAAAGCATCGTTGTAGTTTTTTGGCTTTTTGCCGAAGTACATGCAGAACATAGAAGCTATGCTTCCAACCTCCCACTCTCTATTGCTATCTTCAATCCAGTCCTTTATTCCTTCAACGATTTTTTCAGTCGTCTTGTTTATCTTTGAATAAACATCGTTCTCCATCAGAAATCTGACAGTTGTGTAGCCAGCAACCAACGTCAAAGGATTTCCGCTAAACGTTCCAGCCTGATACACGTCTCCTGAAGGGGCAACTCTTTCCATTATTTCTTTTTTCCCTCCAAAAATTCCGATTGGTAAACCTCCTCCGGCTATCTTGCCCAAAGTCGTTAAATCCGGCTTAACGTTGTAGTACTCTTGTGCCCCACCTAAAGCAAGTCTAAATCCCGTTATAACTTCATCAAAGATTAACAACACATCGTTTTCCTCAGTAATCTTCCTTACCTCCTTCAAGTAATCTTCTTCGGGCAGTATTAATGCAGAATTGCCCATAACAGGTTCCAATATTAAGGTAGCAATGTCTTCATCTTTTTCAAGTATGCTTAAAGCCTCCAAGTCATTGTATGGAACTTGCAACGTATTCTTCACGAATTCTTTAGGTATTCCAGCAGAATTTGGAATGCCATGTGTTGTTGCCCCGCTCCCAGCCTTAACCAAAACTGAGTCGTGGGCGCCATGAAAACTTCCTTCAACTTTTACTATCTTGTCTTTTTTTGTGTAACCTCTAGCAACCCTCAAGGCAGCCATCGTCGCCTCACTTCCAGTGTTTACGAATCTTAGCATGTCTATTGACTTGTAAAGCTTGGTTATTAGCTTAGCGTACTCAACTTCCAATTCTATTGGTGTCCCATAAAGCCAACCCTTCTCAATCTGCTCTGCTATCGCTTTTTTTACAACTTCACTTCCATGTCCCAAGATGAGCGGCCCATAAGCCATGCAGTAGTCTATGTACTCATTCCCATCCACATCTACAATTTTAGAGCCTTTTGCATAAGCTGTGTAGAATGGGAAGGGTTTTATCGCTCTCACAGGACTGCTTACACCTCCAGGCATTAGATTGATAGCCTCTTTGTAAAGCTCCTCTGATTTTTCCAGTTTCATGTTTGTAAATCTGTTACGCATACTTTAAGATTTCTCGTTTTTTTTTTGGTTTATTAGATTGAAGGTTTATTTCGTATAATCTTAAACTCATTTCCTTTGATGTTGTCCAGTGGGAAAAAGGTTGCAGATTGCATCAAAAATACAAATTTAAATACTTTAATTCATTTTCCCCTCAAACCAAAATTAAAATTAAATCAAAATATTAAAGTACTACCTCCTCTTTTATTACCCAAGGTGAGAAGATGTTGAGTATTAATGAATTGGCTTTAGATATTGTTGAAGACATGCTAGATTATGAGGAGGAGCTAAGAATACAGTCCAAAAAGCTTGAAAATGGTGCAACAGTTGTAGATTGTGGTGTGGAGGTGCCTGGAAGCTATGATGCAGGAATAATGTACACGCAAATCTGCATGGGTGGGTTGGCAAGTGTTGACATCGTTGTGGATTATGTGAATGACATACCTTTTGCATTCGTTACAGAATACACAGACCACCCAGCAGTTGCTTGTTTGGGCAGTCAAAAGGCTGGTTGGGCAGTGCAAGTGGACAAGTACTTTGCTATGGGAAGCGGTCCAGCAAGAGCCTTAGCATTAAAACCAAAGAAGACTTATGAGCAGATAGAATATGAGGATGATGCCGACTACGCAATTATTGCATTGGAGGCAAGCAAGTTGCCAGATGAGAAGGTAATGGAGTTCATCTCAAAGGAGTGTGATGTCGATGTCGAAGATACCTATGCAGTTGTTGCCCCCACAGCCTCAATTGTTGGGTGTGTGCAAATTTCAGGCAGAATAGTTGAAACAGCCATTTACAAAATGGCTGAAATCGGATACGATCCAAAGCTGATTATTAGCGGAGCTGGCAGATGTCCAATTTCACCAATTCTTGAGAACGATCTAAAAGCAATGGGTTCAACGAACGATAGCATGATGTACTGTGGAAGCGTGTTTTTAACCGTTAAGCAGTACGATGAGATTTTGAAGAACGTGCCATCTAACACATCCAAAGACTACGGAAAGCCGTTCTATGAAATATTCAAGGCTGCAAACTACGACTTCTACAAGATCGATCCGAACCTGTTTGCCCCAGCCCAAATAGCAGTAAACGATGTGTCTACTGGCAAGACTTACATACACGGAAAGTTGAACGCTGAAGTGTTGCTACAATCGTATCAAATTGTGACCGAATAATTTTGATAAATTTTTATTTCCTATTTTTATCGTCTGTGTTTAATTGCAATTGAGTGTGCAACTCGCAAATCGATATATAGTTTTAAGCCAAATCAACACTGATGAACGAAATAATAAAAACACTCTCAGAAATGCTGAAGGAGAGAGAAGTTACAACCCGTGAAGAGCTTGAAAGAAGGGCTATTAGGGCAGTTATTAAGTCAAAATCGATTGAGGCTTTAAATCTGGACTACAACTTAATTGAAGAGATCGTTGATAGCTATATTGAGTGTCCCGTATCGCTGAGCTGTATTCATTTTTCCGAAAAGGTTGAGATTGGAGGTGTAAGTTTTTACCACCTCCACACAACAAAACCAACGAGGGAGCAGTTTGAGGAGGCTTATTATGAATACACAATCTCCAAACGTTTATTGGATGCAACGGATGGTCTTGATAAAATTATAAACAACTTTTTCAGCGGTTATTCCGTTAAAGAAGGAGTCATAAAAGAGTATTCAAACAACAAACACAAGTATGCTGTCTTCTATTCGCTAATCGACGATGTTGGTGAAGACATACAATCACACATTGAATTTGCTAAAGAATACAAAAAATATGATGGAGAATACGTAATTGTAACACTAACAGAAAAAAATCCAAATCCATTTATAAAATTCTTCAAAAATCATTCTGAGAAAATTAAAGCTGCAAACATCAAGATATGGGTTGCTGACGTGGATAAAGATTGTATAGATCCATTTATAGGTTATCCAAAGGATTTTAAGCTTATCAAGGGTTTTAAGAATCCAAAACTTGCAAGTATAATTAATTCGCTGTGGAGGGTTAAGGTTGATGATGTAGTTGAGGTTTAAGTTAATTTTACAAAATTTTATTTGGATTTACAATCTTTACACCATTAACTTTATTACCAATTTTCTTTTGTGTGATTAGATATTTTGCTTTCAAAATGGATGCTACTGCTAAAGCTTCAGCAAGCTCCCTATCTACTCCCCTGAATCTGGCAACCTCACTTTCGGGAGGTCTAACAACCTCTAAATTAGCTTTAATTGCAACGTTAGGTGGTAAGTTTCTAAAACTCGACTCTGGAACGTAAATTTTCTCATTTGTAAATTTTCGATTGTTTATAACGCCAACAACACCACTTGAATCTGCCACTATTCTGAAAGTTTTTGGTAAAGGTTGTGATACTAAAAAGTAAATGCCAATTGCCATAAAAATCCAAATTAATAGCAAAATAGCCATAATTAAGCTACCTTTTATCGTATCGGGAACAACTATTACGTCTAACAGTAGTAATGCCACAATCCCAAACATAAAAAAGGATGTAGCGATTAACACAGCTGCTATGGTATCCCTTCTTTTTGCATCTCTTATTAGTCTATCCAAAGCAACTTCCAGCTCGTCCACTATCAACAGTTAAACGTACGAGTATTTAATAATATCTTCTACTGTATATGCCAAAACACCGTACCTTCTAGCAACTTCAGCAGCTTTTTCATCAGCTATAAACAAGGGTCTTTTCATTTGTATAGCCAAGATTATGCTTTCAGTTTCTTCAACACTCAACCCGTTTCTAATGGCTATGGATTCCACCATTTCCCTCTCCACGTTTAAATCAACAACATATGCAAAAGGTCTGGCATTTGATGATGTCGTATACATTCTCCTCGCATACCTGCTAAAAAGAATTGCTTTGTCTCCAATAGCATCTAAAAATTTACCGTCAACAACAAAACCTCTTCTTCTAAACACAGGAGAGACTATAAGGGAGGTTGCTGTGGCATACGCTACAGGCAACGTGTATGCAACGTATGTTTTTGCCTTCTCTTTGGTGATTTTGGTTGGTATGATTATGGGTGGAGTTGGAATTGGCATAGGTGGTGTGGGTATTGGTGTTGGTTTTGTTGGCTGGGTTGGCGGGGTTAGAGTTGGTTGAGTTGGTTGAACCGGTTGGGCCGGTTTTGTTGATTTTGGTGTGGGTGTTACAAGTATTCCATGTCCAACCCCTCCAACACCTCCAGCAACAGCTCCAAAGTTGAATGTTGTGCCGAACACTTTAGCCATACCAATTACGTAGTTATTCCCAACTTTGTAAACTGGTTTTATAACAACATCACACTGAGTGTAATTCAATGCGACGTATTTGATGTAGAAAGTTGGAACTACTTCAGATTCAAACTTTGTTTTTTTACTCCACGTCTCATTTGGATTAAGGATTGTGGAAAAATTGAAGAGGTTATGCTTAGTATCCGTCTCAGCCCATGTAGTTCCGTTGATTTTTAAAGTACATTCTGCCTTGTTTTTTATTGAATAGTTTGCATACCATGTTCCATTGTCCAACTCCTTCGTGATCGAAAATACAGTCGGAGCTGAAAAACTTATGTTGGCTTTTGAGGGAATGCTGAAATCAATTAGTGAATCGTCAACCTTTGCATAATTTCCCGAACCTCTTATTCTGATGAAATATTTGGTGTTGGGAGGCAGAAAAAAATTTGAAACCAAGTTTTTTCCAATCAAACTGCAATTTTCCCAAGAAGTTGCAAAATCTGGCTTTGGAATTGAGATGTTGATAGAAACGGTAAAGTTGTAGAAGTTTTCAATCTCATAAACAATTGAAAAGGCATTTCTGTCACCTTCCGCATAGATTTTAACACCTATATTAAAATTCTTAGGTTTTAGAGTTTTGCTAAAACCCTTACTCTCGCCTGGATTTATGGATGGAATGAAAGCAGTTGCGTCTCTGTACGTAACGTTTATACTATTAATTTGGTGCGGGTAATTGTTGGTTAGATTGCCAGCAAACCAGTCCTCAAAAACAACTTGCGTCCCATTGGGATAAAAAACAGCATATCTATATTCATTAATACATTCTGCACTTGAGATTGTAGTTATACAAGTTAGTAAAGCGAGTAACACAACCAACCTCATCCCAACACCTTAGATTGAGTTAATACTTAGAAGATTTTTCAAACTAATAAACTTTGCCTCCAAAGATGTAATTTCACAACGCAAATTAGCTAGATTGAAGTCTATCGGAATCAATTTGGATCTACACCTACGATGTAAGCGTCTTTAATGGAACAATCATTTGAGGCGGTCAAATTCAAATATATGTGCTTAGTTTCTCCAGCTTGTATCACATCAAACCTCCACCAGAATAAATTGCTATTATTACCACTTGCATTGTAATCACCTGACATCGAATTAACAACCATGCCATCTGGCTCAATCCAGTAAGCTGTGACACCATACTGTGTTTTTGTATAGGCAGTAACATTTATCATAACGTTGTAATGATTTTCCAACCAAACAACCTCTATCGATGCGCTAACGTTTCTATAGGGTTTGAACTGATAATTTGGTCCGAACTCTGATGTGTTTCCATTTAAGGTAGTTGTGGCGGTTATTACTGAATTTGAGTCAACGCTGACTGGCACATCTACACTTCCACTAAACCTACCATTACTGTCAGATGTAATGTTGCCAAGATAAATCCAACCCTCTCCGTAGTAATTGTCTAAAACAGACGATGAGACATTATTCCCAACTAAGTTATCACCTCCGTTTGCATTTTTAACCAAATAAATCTCAACTATAGCGTTTGAGAAGACTTGTGATGCTCCAACAGATTCGTTGCCTATAAACCCTTCAACGTACAATTTACTTCCATTCAGTTGTGCATAGGTTATGACTGGGTAATCTACACCGTAATTTGGTTGGGATGCGTTTAACATTCCATCGTTTAAGGTTACATTATCGCCAGAGAAAGCAATTTCAAAATCACTACCATCTGCCAAGTCTATTCCAAGTTTCGAATTGTTATATATGGAATTTTTAGTTAACGTGACATTAAACAACTGCTTTGTTGTCGTATCGTCTAATCTGTTTGAAATAAGTACGCCTATGACGTTGTTCCTTATCAAAGAGTTTGATACAACGCTATTATTACTATTTATCCTTATACCAGCTGTTTCTGATATAAAACCACTCTCATTTCCAATGTTGTTGTGTTCTATGCTACAGTTGTGAATTTGTATGTTTCCTAAGGCACCGTTGGATTCGATTCCATTCGCAGATGCTTTGGCTGAGATGCATTTTCTGAAAGTCACATTACTTACACCACTCTCCACACCCATGTTGTCTCCACCGTCAAAAACTATGGCGTTTCTGTAAGCTATAACCTCTTCAACCAAGCCACTAACAACATTGGAGGTATAGAAAAGCAAACCGTACCTTTCAGCAAATGCGATAATTGAGTGTCTTATCGTAGCATTGTTCCCCTCTATCCAGAGATTTGCTCCTCCCGTCCTTCTTAAACCGCTGTCGTTTGGATCACTGCCATTTGCTCTCAAACCGAAGAATACGTCTTCAGCTACAAAGTTGCTCGCTGAATTCTCAACTTTAACAGCTCCGGGATACGTGTTATAGCTACTGCCAAAAATTGATACGTTTTTGATTATCACGTTACTTGCATGAATGTCTATTACTGGATTTAAGCTATCGCCGTATATTTCAATTTCTGGTTTGGGAACCGCTTTTACCTTTGGTTCATCACCGCTGAATGGGATTCCATCACTTCCAACACCAACAGCCCTCTCAACTTGCGTTGAATAACTCTCAAGTTGGGTTGTTTCATAATTGTAATGCACAAATCCAGTATTGCTGTTGTTGATGCTCATGTCTGAATTCAACACACTTCCGTTAATTTCCACCTCATCTCTTATGTTGAGAGAGCCAAGAGATGAATTTAACAATACAGTCCACCACTTTCCATTAGAATCCTGTGAGTTTGGACTTGTTTGCATGACAAAGTAACTTCTCTGCTTCCCGCTAATAGCATTTGAATTGACAATGAACTGCCTGAGACAGCCCTGGCAAAATCTGTTTGAATCAATTTTGGCTGTTAATATGCCTGATTTGTTGAATACCCAATAAGCTACCTGTTCTGATATATGTCTCCTTTCAGAGTCTCTTATCGTATCTTCATCGATTGCCAAGTTTATGGTGTTGCTTACAGGATTTGAGCCATAAAGAATTGCCCAACCTCCATTTCCACCATTCATTGCATTCTGAGTTGCTATTCCAATTGAGTACATATCGTTTAAAGTGTAGCTATAGGGTGGACTGTTTCCCACACCTCTTATAGAATTTGAACCAAGCAACGCTTCGTATTTTATACCATTTACCACACCGCTCCCAGCTTCCACAATTATTACACCAAGAATTTCTGGATTTCTTGTCGTGTCTGTATCCTCACCAACATGTTTACCAACATACAAATTTGTTGAATCTGGTGGATTTAGCCTATTTCCATCGCTCGCCCAGAAAACAGACCAATTAGAGTCGTTGTAGCTCATAACCTGCCCTAAAACGACTGGGTTTGTATAGCTCCAGTTGTAGGCTATCTGTTCCATCAAACTTGAAGCCCAGTTGTTGTTCTCATTCGTTCCATCGCTCAAAACTCTATGAGCTTCAACTTTCCTTCCATCCGATAGCGTCCAGTTTCCTTCTTCCATCACAATGCAATGAATATCTGACGAAGTTGGAGTGGTTGTGTCCCCAGGATTTTGTATTTTTATTTCGAAACTGTAACTATTAACATCTTTTATCCTAATCACCGCTGGCGGATTAGAGCTACTTGGTAAATTGTAGGTACAAACGATGACAGGATTTTCGTAGTAATTCCTAAGATAAACTTTTTTCCACGAGCTGCTGGCATTTATAATAAAAACCTCTCCTACTGCTTTTAAATTCTCTTTAACATCTTTTACATTCACAATTACATCAAAGCTGAATCCAAAGTCCAAGTTTTCTCCATTATAATTGGTTAAATTCAACTTTATGTAATGCTCAAAGTCCACTCCAAATACATCGCTTTTCGTAGCTTCTTGTCCTCCAAACTTTTTAACAACAGCCCAACCACTGCCACTCCACTCTGTTTGATACGTTTGCTCAGCCCAAATATGACCGCTGTTGTAGTTAGCGTTTAAACCACGGGTTGTGTTAACAGTTTTTGAATCTACAGCTATAAAGTAAACTGATGTGGTATTTGCAATCTCAAAAGAGTAATAACCACTTTCGTTTGTTTTATTCAATCCAACAATTTTATCATCAAAGTCTAAAACTCCATCTCCATCATCTTTGAGCAAAGCAACTGTAACGTTTTTTATTCCAACATCCTCGTTGTAGTTTATTCCAAGTGGGGATGCATCTTCAAGCACCCTGCCCACAATTGTTTTGCCAAGTGTAACCGTAAACGTTAGGTTCGACTTAACACCGTTTGATTCTATTCCATAAACTATTCCATTGTATTCTCCTGCGACTGGAAGATAAAAGGAGTAATTGTAAATTTTCCATAAGGAAGGAGTGTTTGAATCAGTCGAAACAAGGTTCATTGTGGCATTGTCTATATAGAGCGTTCCATTCGGGTAATATACTGTTAGTTTTGCCTCTACTATATCGTATGAACCTATTGGATCTGTAATATTTGCTATAATTGTGGCATTGGATTCCACAACGTTCTCATCCACACTTAAAACCCTTATGTAAGTTGTGGTGTTTGTGATTATTCTTGATGGATGGGTAAAATCATGGTAAACATTTAATGTTGCAGTAGTTTTGGAATTTTCAATTCTCAAAATGAAGTAATTATCTCTTGGAATTGTTTGCTGGGAAGACAGTGTAATATTGAACGTTTCGAGGGTGGGAATCGTTGTTAGACTTAATATTTTTGTCTGGCTGCCCAAAACATAAGAGGTTAATCCGTTTGTATAAAGTAGAGAGACTGCGACTGTGTGGGTTGCGGAGGTAGAAGAAGATAACCAGAGGGGGATCCTAATTTCCCCAACCACATTAAAGTCATCGGCAAACTTTGGGATTTGCTGCCATGATTGTAACGAATTTGGAGAGATTTGGGTATAACTACTTACCAAATTTGGCTTGGTCGTATTTAGTGTGAGTGTATTATGCAGGTAAAACGTCTTCTGAACCGTAGGGGGTTCAGGTGTTTTTGTTGTTAACGTAACATCATCATGTATCGATACATTTACAAAATCAAGTGTTGTAAAATCCGTCTCACCCAGTAATGCTGAAGAGGGTATTACCTTTGAAATGGTTATATTGCTACTGCCGTATGGAATGAATATATCGGGTAGGTTATTTGAGTTTGTGTCGTAACTCGAATTTATGTAATCCCAAGTTCCATCACCATCAGTATCTTCAGCAATAATCAAGCCACTTTCATAAAGCCTTGTGGTCCAGCCTTTGGTTGATTGAGTAATATTAACGTCAAATCTTCCAGAAGAACCATAGTTTTGGGCAGAAAGATTATAAAAAACTTCACTTCCTGGATTTGATGTAGCAGACTGATCCGGCTCAACTGTGAAAGAAACTATGTTGATGTATATCCATGCCTCATCGTTTGATGTATTTTGATCGTTGGACAAATTAGTTCTAAAACTGACTTTGTACTTTCCATAGCTAAGTGTTGAGAGGTTGAGCGGAAAAGACACCTTTACAGTTTCTGAATATGGGATGGAAAGGTTGACTGTGGTCGAATTCTGATAGCTGTACCCCCCACCTTCTTTGGTCACGTTGAATATTACCTGAAGATTATCAAGATCAACAATTCCAAACAGTGCAACTGTGGCATTGAAGTACACAACTCCTGCAGTTGCTGGATTGTAGTTTGAATTGTTTTCTGGTGAGTCGATTGAGAGTATGCCAGCGTCGTATAGTTCTGATTTTCCTGCATTTATGTTACTTACCATGTCATTGAAATCAAACCCAAGAGCCCATATAATTGGGATTACCCATTTTTCTCTAGGATTTAATGTAGTTTTATCCCATGCAAGGGCAGTTCCTGCATCCCCACTATAGCTGTTTGAGTTGGTAAGTGAATTTGAAGCGATCCTTTGCCAGATCGTATAGTAATATCCAACATCGTGCTGGGAACTCTGATATACAGAGCCGAAACCACCGTATTGGATATCGCTTGGTGGTGCATTGACATCATATCCATAGACAATATCGGTGTTGGAATCGTAATACGAGTTATCGTTAGTAAAGCTTCCTCGAAAGTTCCAATCCATTCCTTGGAAAAATCTTAGATTGGTAAGAGTTTGACTTCCAACGTTTTCTATGTAGTAAACGGTCGCAAACCATCTGTTGTTATTTCTGATTATCACTTTCTGGGTTATGTTTACCTGCCTCTGTCCCCATAGAGGTGTCTGCATTTTAGTAATGATTACACTTTCAAGCTCCCCGTTAGGTACGTTGTTAAGCTGTACATCCGTTCTATTTATATGGTTGATGTTGCCATTTCCGAGAGATCCTGCAGAATAAGGATTGCCATATTGTCTGTTGCTGTATCTGATTGCTATTTTAGATCCAGCGTCTATGTCGATATCGTTTCCATAATCGTTATCTTCTGTTCTGCCAGCGTGATCGTGGATTGTAATTGTTGCATCATCATCGTCTTGAGAGTAGGGAAAAACAATAGCTGAAATTTGACCACTTCCAGAGTAAGCTCCAGAGTAAGCAAGTTCGATTGCGATGGATCTATTGGGTTGTGGGGGCTGAAGAGTGATGTTGTAACCCCATATTGGATCGTCGTAAAAATATAAAGTGTTATCTTCAACATACCACCTTAACTCTCCTTCAATTTCGCCTGTAGTCCTGTTAAGATGGATTGAATTCACAATTTTTCTACAATCATCCCCAACTATTTCCTTAACTTTATATCCTTCAGGTATTTTCACACTAAAACGATACCAGACATTGAGTTTGTTGTTTAGCTCTAGTCTGATTAAATCGTTCCTAAGCTTTTTAACCGTCGTTTTTGTGTTTAAAACATCTAAAGGAAATCCAAATTTCTCAATAATGTCTTTTGAAGCTGGAATTCTAATTTCTATAAAATTATAATCACCAAAACTTCCAATTTTCTTTAGTTTAGATTTATATGATTCAACGAACAAACTTACTTTTAAATCTTCAAGGTTTGCCATACCTTTTTTGAACTTGTACTTCACAACTATTGACTTATTAATTGCATCATAAGCTACGATTTTGCCTATAACTCTAAATTCCTTCTTAAACTTCAACTCAAGTTTTGCATTTCCACATTCCAAAATTGCAGTACAATTTCCAGTCAAATTGACGGGGATTGTGAATTTTCCATTTGTTATTGTTGCATTACCTTCAATCTCCATGCTTTCATTGCTTAAAACAAACTCAACGTAGTTTGGCTTTGTAAAGTAGCTTTTAATTCTTCCCTCAATAACCCAGTCTTTGTACTCAGCTTTGATCGTGTAAGTATCAACATAGAACTTTGTTTGGTATCCGTCCACGGTTAATACGTATTCGCCCAGTATAACTCCTTTGAGCAATGGATACTCAGCCACAAAACCCGTTTGAGTTTTTGTTAGATTGAGGATGTGTTTCACACCCTCTGGATCAGTTATGGTTAATTCAGACGGAATATACTTAAGATTAATTCTAACAACCTCTCCCGGGAAGTAAACAGCTTTTAATTTGATTGTTTCGATTATTTCAGATTTAATTATCTCAGGTTTGCTTGTTTTGTTGAACTTTGTTAGGTTTAGTGTTGTGAAATTAAGTTGCTTGAATGCCTTCAGTGTTACACTTCCAACCTTTTTAATAGCTGTTAGATTTAACGTGTAGTTTGAACGACACAGATTTGTGAAGTTGATTTTAAATTTGCCATTAGTGGCTATTTCGCTTCCCTGCCCATTTAACACATAACGAATCGTTGCATTTGTGAATTTGCCATTCAAAAGTACGCTGCCAATAATGCTAACATTGTCACCCTTAACAATTGGCTTTGCATCTATCGTAAACACCTTTCTAACTCTAATAATCTTTGTAGCATCTCCCTCAACCCCATTAAATTTTGCCTTAACACTTATTTCTACATCCTTTAAAGCTGTGAAGTTCAAGTAGTAAGTTTTATTGACTTTGATTGGATATGCAACGCTTCCATTAATTTTAACGTTTACCTGAGCATTCACCAACTCTTCACCCAGAAAAGTCAAGATTTTAACGCTTACTTCCTCACCAATATCGTACTCATCTTCCGAAATGATTTTTACACTTAACTCCTCAATCTCAAATTCCAGTGCTTTTCTTGCGTTTCCACAAGTTAAAGTTATAATATATTTTCCCGGAGAAAGCTTCAGTTTTGTAATTGGGATTGCAAAGCTATTGTTTTCGATATCCACACAGTCCTTAACTATCCTGTCTTTTTCTTTGTTGTCTTTCCTGAATATCTCAAAAATCAGGGTTTTTGGATGGGAGAAATAAGTTTTTACGTCTCCAACAATGGTTGAGTTGTTGTAAGATGCATCTATCGAATACGAATCAACCACAAATTTCTTTGTCAAGCCATCAACAACAACCGTATATTCTCCCAAAACAATTTTTTTTGTTAGATTATATTCAGCAACGAACTTACCATCAATTTCTTCAAAATCCAAGTTGTACGATAAGATGGGAGTCAGTAATTCTGCTTTCTCCGGATTGAAGTTTGTTTCAATCAAAACCACTTCTTTCGGAAAGAAAACATCTTTTTGCAGGGTTATGATTTTGGTTTCATTGATCCCGTTAGTTTCATTAGTTTCATTGGCTTCATTGACAACCCCACTTACAGTGTTGTTAATCTTGCTTGTGTTATTTATGCTTGTATTAATTGCCGTGTCATCAGCTCCAGCGTGCGCAATAACAATAAAATTTAGCAGAATGAAAACAAAACAGATTAGCACGCATCTCATGCGCATCTATGTTTTTCCTCTTTTCCTAACAACCAATGCCAGCAAAACAACCAAAACGATTATTGCAGTCCAGAACATAATGTAACTGCTAAATGGTGTTTTGGGCAATGGCAAGATTGAGAGTTCAGCAGTAAAGAATGCTATACTACCAGCAGGAATACTTGCTTCCCAGTAACTTGACATTTCAGGGTCTGTGTAGGTTATTTTCCAGTCGGATTTAATTTCCAGCTTTAACCTTTCAACATCCAAATCAGCACCAACTGGAACTTTGAGCGTTTTAAACAACAAACCCTTCTCAATTAAGTCCGACGAATCGTATTCAATGACAAAGGTTAATTCTTTACCCGGCTCAATTGGATACCAGATTTCGTAGTGTATGATTGTATAATCCTTTTTGTCCTCAACCTTAACCTCAATCTTATCTCCATCACTCTTATAACCCTTCAAATTTTCAACTTTTACTGGCTTAACCTCCTTTGTAAAAGGGATTGAAATAAAACCAATTTTTTGAGGGGAAACTTTTTGTAGCCTTATCTCTCCAATTCCCGGAACTATCGGCTTGTTTATTAAATTTTTCAACGTTATGTTGTTTTTAACGTGTACAACATCGCCATTAACCTCGATTATCATGTTATAATTTGATATTGATTCCACTTTAACCGGTTGAGCGTTGGCAGGGATTAGCAACAGAAATGTAACTATTACCGCCAGCTTGAGCCATCTCATGCTTAGGTTATCGATACTTGGTTTATAAAACAGTTTTCTAAATGATGAACTGGAAAATGAATCGGAAAAACAAAAATAAAAAATT
>QMZC01000013.1 GCA_003662995.1 Archaeoglobales archaeon | reverse complement strand
TTGCTTTAGTATTCCTTAACTTTTTTCGCTTTTTATCGCTCCACGCTCTCTATCAACCTGATTTTCTGGATTATGTTGTTTCTTCCACTTCTCCTTCTTTGCCTTTAAGAATTAACAACATTGTATCCACAAACTTCCTCTCTGCTTGGTAGAATGCCTCAAACGTAATGTTAACGGGATATGCAATGTAACCCCAAAGCATAGCGAATTCTTCAGCTTCTGGCAACAAAGTTTCGTTTAGATAGCTCACAATTTTTTGACAGCTAAGTAGTCTTTGTTGTTTAAGGCTAAGTAGATTGCAAAATTGCATATCTGCATTGCCTCTTCGTAAAGAAACATAATGTTGGAGCATACAGTTCTTGCATCGCTAACAAGCTCCCACGCTATTTCAATTAATAGCCATGCTGGCATAATTAGTTTGATTGTTGAGTTTTCTTATTAGTCGTACGTATCAACCTCAACTTTGGTTTGCAAGCCCAAAATAATCAGCAAATCCCTTGCATCGTTTACGCATTTTTTTGGCACAACTAACATCACTTTATCAGCATGTTTAACATACTCTTTTAGCTGTTGTGCTGTTCTCTCTAACCCAATCTCATGACAGTTCTTTATTTCAGCAATACACAACTTGTTATCCTCATAATAAACAACATCTGCCCTTTTATTGTTGAACAACAGAGGAATTGATTTATCCCTTCCTTTAATTGCTGAGCAATCTGCATTTAAACGAATTATTCCTCTCTTTCTAAGCTTATTAACATAGCTTATCAGCATGCTGTTGTGAATTGAGTGGGAGAACAACCTTTTGTTTTTAATTTCTATACTTTCATCATCCCTTCTTATCGTAATAGTGTGGTTTCTCGTTTCAATTATCAGTTGATTTTCTAATTCTTTTACAGAATACCACTTTCTAGGCATGTTTTTTTCCATTAAACTAACTTTAGCAACAAGCATGGGTTTTTTGATGAATAGCTTTACCACTTGCAATTAGCTCGGTTGATTTGTTGTTGATTAGGCTTTTTAGCATGCAATCAGCTTGCATGTTGTACATGTTATTTACAACAACATCCCGCAATTAGCTCGCTGTAATTTTTGTATCATCTCAATTCTATCGAATAGTCTTCATCTGCAAGAGTTATACTGCTTATTTTGCTGATAAGCTTTGCATTTAGTTGATACGGTGGTAAAATTTTGCTTCCAGCTTCTGGAAAGTAGTAACGTTTGTTTAATGGCATTTGCAAGTAATCTACATCATAGAAGGCAAATTCAGCATTGTACATCCTTTGTCTTGTCTCAGAATACCAATAACCCCACGTTGCCATCCAGCTAATCCTCGCAAACAAAACTCCTTCTCCACAATTAAATCCTTCATCATCCAACCTCGTTGCTAAAACAACTCTTCCTTGTGAAACGGTTGCTGATGTGCATCCGAGCCAGTAGTTAACATCAAATCTGTACGTCCATCCGTAGTAAGTATAACTTCTATACCTCACAAAGTAAAACCTGTTGAATTCGTTGCATGCATCCTGCCATATCGTAACTTGATTTGGATGGCAACCTGCAATTCCGCTTATAGCCTTCTTTAGATCGTATTCATCTTTGCAATGAGTTGTGAATAAGAATCGTTTAATCGGAATCTCTTCATCACCAAATTTTGTTCTCTTTAAAGTTGAAATTACAACCTTCTTTGTTCCATTGTTTTCATATTCTATCTCAATTACATAATTGTCAAGTTTTGGGAAGATCGCAAACGGTCCTATGCAACCAAATTCATCTGATTTTAGAGTTAAATTGTACCATTGTTGTGCTAAAGTTGAGTAGATGTTTACATTTGCATTTATTATTGGATTGTTGTTAGAATCTAACAGCTTGAATGCAGCAAGATACCATTCATCTAAAGAACCTTTACCTCTCTCAATCAACCACTTGTTTATTGCTACTGCCAACTGATAGCCTGAAAGAACTTTTCCTGTTAACGGTGATTTCACCTTCATAAGTTTGAAAGTTGATTGTGCATAGATGTCGTAATCTTTCCATTTTTCTAAGGCTAAGCGATGAGCTTCCTTAACAGCCAAGTCTTGAGTTAAGTTGCTTCGTTTACCTACTCTATCTGGCTTAATTCTCCTTCTTACAAAAAATCGTCTTCCCGATTTATCCTGATGTTTGTAGGCAGAATAGTCTTCATCTACCGTTCTTTCTGTATAGACTTTCATCAATCAGATTGCAAATCCTTTCTATTTTCCTCTCAATCTGCTCAAGCTTTGCGGTAATTGATGCTATGTCTATGCAGTTTGAATTTAACTTCTGAAAACTCTTTGATTAAAACATCAACCTTAACTTTTAAGGAAGCGAAGAAGTAGATTACAGTTATTAGATAGATTATCAAATTCAAGATTAGCTGCAGAGTAGTTGAATCCAAGTTCATGCTTTTTTGTTTCTAATTTGTGTGGAATTTGAGTTTAGCTGCTAATTACCAAAAAATTGGAGGGTTTTAATTCGTTAACACTTGGTTTGGAGCTGCTTACGTGGACATTACAATGCAAACGTCTTTCACAACGTCAACTGCTGACTTGTTTGCCACAATGTAAGATGCGTAGCCTGCAGCCTCAATTGTCATGTCGTAGTTTTGATCCTCAACTGTTTGTGCCAAGATTAATGATCCATCTTCATTGCTGTACTCCCTGAATGTCAAGAATGAAGAGCCAGCCTTCCTTATTTCACACTTAGCATCCTCAATCGGTGTGTTTAGGTATGAATAGCTAACTGCTGCTGAACCTGAAGATGGGGCTGTTTTTGTGAAGTAAACCTTCCCATTTCTCAAATCAACTTCTATAGCATCTTGTTCTGTAGTGTCAATGTAAATCTTGACAGACTGCAAATCGATTGGTCAATATTTCACTCTGTATTCTGTGTTAGCCTCTGGATCTGTTGCTAACTCTTCTCCTGTAACTTCTCTTCCCAAAGCCGTGTAGTCAATTTTTAGAATTCCAGTTTTTGCTGCTAAAACTCTAACAACTCCTCTATCAACTTCAACAATGAAATCAATTGTTGGATCTCCTGAGCCAGGTGTGTAAGTTAGTGAAGCTAACTTAACTGGGTTGTTTGCTAAGGTGTGTGGACCATTTCCATTTGGAATTGCCTCATCGCTAACATCCGTTGTTCCTGAGCAAATCTGCTTAAATCCAATCTTTGGTAGCTGTGGGGCTGGTAATCCCTTAGTTACCAAGCTTTAGTATCTGGAAACCCACATGTTAAAGCCACTAATCTGCTTTGGTACAGCTAAGAAGTTGTAGTTCTTCTTCATTGGCTGTAAAAACTCCTTCCACAACTGTACAGCATTATCAAATGAACTTCTTACTTCTTGCTGCTTAGGTGTTCTTGGGTTAGCTGGAATTACGTACTTCCTTCTGTACTGTCTACCTTTCCACTTTGCGAATACGCCTGAATTTCCTACCTTTCCTGAATACTCATCACCAAATACATTAGTTACTTTAACCATTTTCTACCACCAAATATATATTTGTATGCTTTTAAATTTATGGGTTTTTATTGCTAAAATCTACATTTAATTTGACGTAGTTTTTAAAAATTGAGATTAAGAAGCGAATCATTTTTCAATCTAATCCTCAATAAAAAGTGTTTCGAACTTCTCTTCTTACCCATTTAATATTAATTTGCCACCAAAGTTCGATGTAAAATAAAGCTTATCTTAGCTTATCCATAAATTTCTGCAAGAACAATTCCAGATCCTCAATATCCTTTTGCAGTATCTGATAAACAACTTCATCATCAACATCCCAATAGATGTGGACAAGCCTGTTCCTAAACCTCGCCATCATCTCAAGCCTTTCAGTAAATTCTTCATCAAAGAAATTTGTCTCATACAACTCTAAAAGTGTCTGCATAGTCTTCAGGCACCCTTAGTCCTGTTTTTGGAGGTGGATTTGCTATTGCTATGTTGAATTGTTTAAAGCTATCACCTTCCTTAAACTTCGGGCTTAGTAAAGTATCTCCAACAGCAAGCTCAACATCTCTAATACCATGAATTATCGCATTCATCCTTGCAATTGCGAAAGTTGTTGCATTAACCTCTTGACCATAAAGAAAGAGCTTCTTAGCACCCTCCTCACCCTATCTTTCTTTAACATGGTAATAGGATGCTATTAACATACCTCCAGAACCAACTGCTGGATCGTAAACCTCATCTTTTGGCTGGGGATTTAGTAGTTCAACCAATAACCTTACAACCTCCCTTGGTGTATAAACTTCTCCCTCCTTAGCCTTTTGAGGGGCGAAATATCTCAAAATCCACTCATAAGAATCTCCTAAAACGTCTGGAGATGCATTTCCCAATTGTAAGCCGCTAAACAACTCAAATAATTGTTTCAATATCTCAAAATTCTCCTTATGCCTTGTAAACTCCAGAAAATCGAGCCTATCAACAACGCCCAGCAACTCAGGATTTTTCTCTGCAATCAACTTCAAAGCTTCTGAAAGTTTTATAGGCAATTCGTTTATGTTCTCTCTGAGCTTATCCCAAGTGTACTTTTCTGGGTAATTAAATCTGTTAAAGGATTGATCTTTAGCCAGCTCTTTAGCCCCCTCTTCCCCCAACCCCTCTTGCATCAGTTTAACGACAGCATTCTTATATTCGATTTTCCACTCATCGCTCAATCTTTTCAAGAACAAAAGGATTAGAATGTACTTGTAATCAACACGCGTTCTTATCAAATCTGCTGCTCTTTTCAATGCTCTGTCAATCTCATCCCTCGAAATCTCAATTTCAGCATAATCTGTTAGCTTTTCCTGCATACTTCCACCAGAATAATCTTTTACATTATTCAATGACAAACATTTAAATATTTTCTATTTGATTAGTCAATGGTGATTCTATGGTTTACTGGCTCTGCATAACCAACGAAGATAACTGGAAAGTAACCAAGCAGAAGAACATCTGGGGCGTACCAGAAAGGCACAAGAACACCATAGTGAGGGTAAAACCCGGAGATAAGCTTTTGATTTACCTCAAGCAGGAAAACGTGGATGGAGAGATTAGACCATCGAGAATTGTAGCAGTTTATGAAGCAGCATCGGAAGTGTTCAGGGATTCATCGAGAATTTTCAAAACTCCAAAAAGGATGAGTAATGAAACGTTCCCACTCCGCATAAAGCTCAAACCCATCAAAATATTCTCCAAACCTGTTGAGTTTAAACCTTTGATTCCGAAGCTGAAGTTCATCACGAACAAGCGAAAATGGTCAGGGCATTTGATGGGGAAGGCGATGAGGGAGATTCCTGAGGAGGATTACAGGGTGATTGTGAAATCTATGGAGGGTTGATTTTTGTCCTCTCCAATTTATAGGAAGATCGCTTATGAACTCGTTAAGGAAGCAGCATACGAACTTGGGAGACGCGGCAATACTTTCACATACTTGGATGTTTTAAGCTACATCCGAAGTAAGTATCCCGATGCTCCACATAAGGATGATACTATTGAACTGCACTTATGGGCTCTTTCGATAAACAACAAAAGTGCCGCAAATTCTCATCCAACTCTGTACAGACGAGCCTTTCTAATCGATCTTAAAGGTGGCAAGTTTAAGCTCGCCGAGCATGGCGAAAAACTCAAAGAAGAAAAAACAGAAAAGCCAGATGATTTCAATCCTGAGAAAATAGCAAAAAAGGTTATGGAAAAATACTTGAATGTGAAGCTCGAAAATAGAAAGGTGAACATTTTTGGTAAATACAAAGAATTCGATCTCGTTAATCTGGAGAAAGCTATTGTAGGAGATGTGAAATACTACACCTTCAAGGGGGCAGTTCCGGCAGCACAGTTCAGTGCGATATCGGAATACATCTGGCTGATGGAGAAGCTTGAACAATCGAGCGGTAGGAAGTGGAGGAAATTCATCGTTGGATTAGGCAACAGGAACACTTTCGAGAGGTATGCAAAGCAATATGGTCCTTGGCTTGGTGATATCGAAATATATTTTATCGACGATAATGGAAAATTAGAAATATTAAGAAGTCCAGCTCTCGGAGTGTAAATCAATCTGAGGTGTTTTAAATGTCTGAAATAATTGGGGTAACATACCCAATCCCAAAACAGTTTATGAATAGATTTTTCAAAGGCAAAAATGTGTTTGTAAAGCCAGCAACAGTCTGGAAATATTTAAAGCCGGGTATGAAATTCGTTTTCTATCAATCGAGAGAAGATACAGGCTTTGTTGGAGAGGCGAAGATTAAAAGGGTTATCTTGTCTGAAAATCCAATGCAGTTCTTCGATACTTTTGGTGATAGAATCTTCTTAACTAAAGAAGAGCTTAAAGAATACATAAAATCCCAAGAAAGATGGAAAGGAATTAGAAGTAGGGGTAAAGAAAAGAAGAAGCTCTGGATGGCTATTGAGCTTGAAGATATTAGAAAATACGATAAACCAATTAAACCTAAGCGGTTTATCGCGGTTTCAGGACAGTATTTGAGAGAATGAGGGATGAAATTAAAAACATCTCTCTCCTACTCATTCCAACAATTGTAGCAGTTTTAATTTACTTCCAAAATGAAAATTTTAAGGAATCTCTAAGTGTTTTAAGCTGTAAGTACAATAGACGCCGAGTCCGCTTTTAACTAAACACCTCTTTTAACGCATCTTTGACAGCCTTGCCTTCATAAAGCACACTGTAGAGATTCATAAACAGTGGAAAATCATCCAAAGATACAGAGTCGTGCTCTTCCAACTGCTTCAGCAATCTGTACGCCCTCTTTGCATTACCGAATCCCTCAACAACACCAACTCCCCTTAGTTTTAATTCATTTAATGCCTCATCCACGCTTAACCCTCTACCAAGCAACTCTCCAAGCATTCCGTTCCTCCCACCTCTAAATGTGGCAATTAGATCACCAAATCCTGAAAATCCGAAAACAGTTTCCTTCCTACCTCCAGCAGCCTCAACAAACCTTGCAATCTCGTTTATAGCCATCGTCGCCATAACACCTTTGGCATTGCTCATTTCCACATCTACCAACTGCTCGTAACCCCTAATCCATGCAATCGCGATTGAATAAACGTTTTTCAATGCAGCAGTTATTTCAGCTCCAATAATATCGTTGGACACCTCAATGTGATAGTAGTCGGTTTCAAAATACTTGGATGCTTCTTTAGCAGATTTGCCGATACTGCTAAACACAACCTTTGTGGGCATTTTGTTTGCCACCTCCCTTGCAATAGAGGGTCCTGTAATGGCTACGATTCTTTCTTTCAAGTCAGGATTTATTGACCAAAGGGTTTCAGGAATCGTCATGATCTCATTATCGTACTCCAAAAGCCCCTTAGAAATCGTCACCAAAATTGAATCCCCAACTTTGTCTTTGATTTTGTTAAAAACAGGAAAAACCCCTTCAGTACTCACTGCAAGCAGTATTAGGTCTGAATCTAAAACCTCATCCAACTGTTCTGGATAATAAATTTTAATGTCTGGCAGAGGTACACCAATTCTTGGATGTTTCTCCCCTCTTTCAATTATTTTTAATATTTCAGCATCGTATTCCGTCCCCCAAAGCTTAATCTCCACTCCATTATCGTGGAGCGGTATAGCCAAAGCAGAACCCATCGCCCCTGCACCAAGTATCGAAACTTCCATAATTTTTGTAGAACTATCTCTTTAAAAATTTAATTTAGATGCACGTTTAAAGTTCTATCAGCCAACTTTGAAGTTTAAATTAGCAGCTATTTAAGATTTTAAGATTGGCAAATTACAGTTTAAAAATTTTTGCAAGTTATAAAACAATAGCGAACTCAGAAAAATCCCTCACATTCTTCTCAACTCGTAATACTCTATTAGCATTTTCTCTAAATCCTCTCTTTTAATCACAAATTCTCTATAGTGTTTTAAAGGCTTAAAAAATATTAAAGGCAATTTTTCATTCTCAACCCCCTCTCTGATGTTGAATTTCATTGTCAAATCGAATATTCTCTCCCCAATTCTTTTTAACTCCTCAACTTTTATTTCTTTACCAGTAACTATTTTGTAAAGCCTTGCTATGTCATCCCAGTACATTCCTATGACGGGCAAACACAAAAATCTACAGAAGACTAAGGAATCGATGACACAATAAAAATCCTCCAAATCCTTAACCATTGCCGCCTGTCCATTAGGGGATGTTCTATCCAACAACCCAACCAAATTTGGTCTGTGAGCCACAGCCCTCATGTGGCAGGCACCTCTAGGTGAAGTTAAATAGCTCAAAGCGGTTCCATACAACCCTCTGGGATCGTAGCCAGGAGGTTCTAATCCTTTAACATGCACGGCATCTGAAACGTTGAAGATTTTGGCGGCTCTTTTAACACCCTCAGCCAAAACATTACCTATTCCATCTCTAAATGCAATTTTTTGTATTAAATTTATAATCGAATCTGAATTTCCAAATTCTATGTCAAATTCATCAAACCTCATCTTTCCCTTTTCACTACAAGCCATGAGAAATGCAATGACGTTTCCCGCAGAAATCGTATCCATTCCGTACCTATCGCACAAATCGTTTGCCTTTACTATCGTTTTTAAGTCATCGTTGTAGCACAGAGAACCGAAAGAGAAAAGAGTTTCGTATTCTGGTCCTTCAACTTCTACATCATCAATTCTCGTGATCTTTCCACACGCAACAATACAGCCATAACATGATGAGTTTCTCTTAACGTACCTTTGCATTTCCTCCACAATACCTTCAAATTTATCAAAGCTTCCTTCCTGCCAATATTTCGTTGGTAAAACGCCTGCCTCATTTACCAAAGGCAAAATATTAGGTGTTCCGTATTTCTTCATTGCCTGCAATTTTTCTTTAATCATCCCGTTAAGCCATTCTCTGAATTCCTCAAGTTTTTCTAGGTACGCAACCTCTATTTGCCTACCCCCTCTAAAAACTACAGCTTTAAGCATCTTAGCCCCCATCACCGCTCCAGCCCCACACCTGCCAAACTGCCTACCCTTTCGGTGGGTTATGCAAGCAAATCTGACAAGATTTTCACCGGCCTGCCCTATGCTCAAAACTTCTCCTCCCACCTCTTTTTTCAGAATTTCTTCGGTTTCATAGCAGTCTTTACCCCACAAAAATGTTGCATCCTTGATTTCAACATTTGAATCTTCAACAACCAGATAAGCGGGTTTCTCAGCTTTTCCAAAGATGTATATGATATCTATTCCTGTCTTCTTCATCTCGTAGCCAATAAATCCACCGCATTGCGATTCTCCATATCCATTTGTCAATGGTGATTTAAAGACGCAAGTCATTCTCGATGAGCCAGACAACTTTATACCATTCAAAGGTCCAATACCAAATATTACCGCATTTTCAGGATGGAATGCATCGATTCTTGGAGGAACGTTAAACAAGAGCTTTGTAGCAACACCCTTCCCACCGATGTACGCTTCGAATTCTTTTACGTCTTCAATTTTAACCTTATTTTTTGAAAGGTTCACGTATGCAATTTTCATCATTTACATGCTGATACTATGATATATCTCTTTTTGGGATTTGGTGACTCATTAAGCGACTCATTAAACATAGGTGTCAAACCAGATAAACTTTTAAGTCCGCCCAAGAACAACACTCGATGCTCAGATACGTTCTGCAAACAATAGTTGGCTTGATAATACTCTTAGTTTTGGTGTTAAAGATTACCGCAAATCTTGAAAACCTAAAATTCATAAGATTTGATTTGACACTTTTCTTTCTTTCAATTTTAGCCTACACAATGCTCAATCTAACCCTCTCCTTCAGAATAGCATTTTTGATTGACAAAATGGGTGTGAAAATTGAATACGCTAAAGCTTTGATTTCCCATTTGGGTGGAATGGTGATAGGCGATGTTACACCGGGGAGGAGCGGTTACCTATTGACTTCAAAGATTTTGGATAAATTTACCAATTGCGGAACAGATAGAGGTTTGGCTGCCATCATAGCTCCTCAGGGAGTAGAATTTGTTTTAAAGGCTTTAGGGGCGCTGATAGCCATACTCTACTTCTTCACCAAAGTTAGCCTGAACAACGAATTTTACTATGCGTTTCTGGTAGCAATACTTTTGGTGTTCGTAGGAGGGGCAGTATTTTTAATTCTATCTTGGACAAGAGAGGAGAAAAGCAAGGGACTGATCGAAAAAATACCCTACGCAAGGAATTTTAGCGGTGTTTTTGTTGGCTTTAAAGATAGCAGTATTAAAATCAGAAGCTATTTGCTACACATTTTGATTTTGTACATGATTGGGTGGTTAGTTTCAGGATTGCAGTGGTATCTGATTGGTAAATCCTTAGGCATGGGGTTAGATTATGTGGACTTCTTTCTTTTACATCCTCTAATAACAACCTTGATGTTTGTCCCAATAACCCCGGCAGGTTTGGGCATAATGGAGTCTGGCTCGGTTTTGGTATTGTACCTGTTGGGTGTAAATCCTTCAATAGCCTTAGTTTTCTCGATATTAGCTAGGCTGAGTAATTTAATTGGTGATCTGCCCGGATTGTACGCTGTTTTTTCAAGGAAATTGGTGTAAGATGTAGTCAGTTGGTTTCAGAATAGATTTGAATCATGAAGTAATCAAAACTCAAAAGTTATAATAAGCAACCAAATGCAATTGTTGAGATGGATGGTGCAAGCGTTTTAATTGTTGGCGGGGGACCTGCAGGCTGTCTTACAGCTATTGAACTGCAAAATTATGATACAACGCTGATTGAGGAACATCAATCTGTGGGATTTCCCGTTCAATGTGCGGGATTGATAAGCAAAGACTGTTTTGGCGAATACTTAAAATACTGTAAAAACGTAAAGAAGAGTTTGATTAATAGGATTAGAGGAGCCTTCTTTTTCTCGCCCAACGGTAGATTTGTGGAGTTAGAAGGAAGATCTAAAGGAGTTGTGATTGAAAGAAAGATCTTTGATAGGGAATTAATGATTGAAGCATCCAAATTTGCTGAATTGAAAATTAAAACGAAGTTCGATGATGGGTTTAATAAGAGTAGGTATGATTTCATAATCGGTGCGGATGGTGTTTATTCATCGGTAGCCAAGCACTTTGGTTTTAATCTACCAGAAATTTACTCAGCAATTCAAATTGAATGTAAGTTTGAATGTCTCGATAACAACATGGTTGAACTTTATTTTGGAAATACTTACTCTGATGGTTTTTTCGCTTACGCAATTCCGATAGATGATTTTGCAAGGATTGGTGTGGTTTCTAAATCCCAAACACGACTTTATCTCAAAAATTTACTCAACAAACACTCTTCCGTGTCCAAGAGGGTAGTTAATAAAAAAATTACCGAGTTAAACGTCGGTGCAATACCAATTGGCTTGATAAACTTTGTTAAGAATAACGTTGCATTAGTAGGAGATGCAGCGGGCATGACCAAGCCTTACACCGGAGGAGGATTGTTTTATCTGCTAAAGGCAGTTAAGGTTCTTGGAAAAACCTTTCCAAACCTCAACGCTTACCAAAAGAACTACTTAAAAGAGATGAAAAAAGAGTACGAGTTCGGAATGAAGATTCTGAAACTGTATTCTATCTTAAATGATGAGGATCTAAATGAATTGATGAAGATTGGCTCAGAGTTCGATTTGAAAAAGCAAACGAAAAAATTACACATGGATGAACCGAGCACGATTTTAAAAATAATCCCAATGTTGCCCAAAATTCTCAAAAATTTTCAGTTGGCCGCAAAGATTGCAAGGGTTATGTTGCTTTAAGGCAAAAACTACCAAAAAGCATCTAACGTTTGTTGTTCTGCAAGTCCTTTAAGCTGACTCTCGTTGTACCCGAACCTTTCAAGAATCCTCAAAACCGAAGGCAAAACTTGATTGTTGATGTAATAGTCTTTATCCAGCTTCATCTTCTCTATCCCATGTTTCGTTTTAATTTCCAACGTTTCACCGTCAAAGCCCTCTATCAAATCAATTGGATAGGCTCTATCGCCTATATTTCCCACTCCTTTGACGACAACATAACCAACCTTGGACCCAATTGTATATGCTATTCCCATCTCCTTCGCTTTCATCGCCGCTTTTACATGGGCTTGCAAGCTTTCATATTTCGACGGCTTCTTTGTTAATCCCTTGTAAATTACGTAATCTCTCAAACCAATCTTGCCCAACCTAATTTCATCAACAATCTTTTTAACGTATTCAACGGCTTTTTCAGGATTTCTTTCCCGCAAAATTATGCTAATGACGTTCCTCTGCACGTTTTTAGCCAATTCACACCAATCTCCTCTCCTAACTTCTAAGCCCTTTACAATTATCCTCCCATCCTGAGTATAGCCAGCGTATCTCTTCTTCTCAACGAAGAAGATAGTTTTGTAAAATTCGTCAATCTCAATCTGTATTGGCAGTTCTTGAGATAACCTTGCAATCAACTTTTTAACCTCCTCTTTGAGTTCTTTGACCCCTCTAACATCCTTTTTGACAAAAATTGAATCTGTGTCGCCATACAAAACCTGAAATCCCATGTTTTTTGCTATCTCGACAGACTTTTTTATGAAATGCCTTCCCCATGCTGTAGTTGCTTCGGCACACTCCTTGCAGTACCACCTTGCTAAATTCCAGCCGGTATAACCATAAAAGGAATTTGTCAAAACCTTCAAAGTTGCCTGCTTTATGTCCAAAAGCTTGTATTCTTGTGAATTGTAATCTAACTCCTTCATAACGCTTTTTATTTCCCTTCTTCTCCCAATTAGCATCTTTAAAATTTTCTTGAAAAATCCATCAGGCCTCTTTTTGAATCTGTGCCCCACTTCTGGTGCAACGTAACAGTCATCACCGTAGAATGTTAACGTGTCGGGGCTTATGTTAAAGGAAATCATTATTGACGGATACATTGATGCAAAATCCAAGCACACAACGTTTTCGTGCAAACCGCGAGCAGGCTCCAGAACAAAAGCCCCTTCATAACTCTCTCCCTTCTCTCTGGGATTTGGCGCCAGTTCATTCAGCTTGAAAGCTTCACTCAACAACAACCAGTCAACTTGCTTACCCCTCCCCATCCTCGTGATGTCGTCTAAGGGCAACCTAATCATCCTTGAGAGCTCGTAATGCATGGGTAAGAGCTCTTCAGCAATGTAGTACGTGTTCAAGACGTCTTGTTTCGCATAATTGATTACCCTATCTTTTTCCCCTCTCATCCAGCACTTGTAGATGTCCTTTGCTTCAATGTCTGCCAGTTCCACTTTTGTCCCCAAATACTCTGCAACGTTCTCAAGCTTTTTTATCTTGACGTCAATCGTTTTCAAAGCGATGTCGTACAAATCCACATTCAGCCTGCCAGTAATCTTTGGCCTTCCCCCCCTTATTGCCAATTCACTCCCATCTCTCCCTATGTCAAGCTTCACAGCCCGTTTTTCTGCTCTCTTCTTTATATAAGGCCAATCGAAATTGTCTTGGTTGTATCCGACGATGATGTCGGGGTCAAATTTTTTTATTACTTCAACAAACCTCAACAGAATATCCCTTTCGTTACCCTCAATTATCTCCTCAAAATCACTGCATTTTACCGAGATTATTATTATCGGGTCTTTTTCGTAATCGGGCATGCCAGAAGCTGTTAGCATCTCACAGTCAAAAGCCAACATTCTTAGGGGTGGAAATTCTTTCCTTGCGTCCCTACTTACATCTTCGACATCATAACACCTTAATTTCTCAATTCTTTCCTTTCCTTCAATAGCAACTCCATCCATACATGCCAGATCTTTGTCAATCAAGTAACGGTAGGCAAATGGAATGTCTGCCTCTCTAACCTCACTGAACCGTGAGAAGTATTCCCTAAGCTTTGGCACATGCTGTGGATGTTTTGCATAGACTTTATAAACTTCAATTTCCTTTCCTAAGCTTCTCATTTTAACCTCTTCAACATTCTGGAGAGTAATTGTTTCACTTTTCCTCTCAACCTTTGCATTTCTTACGTCATCAATCGTAAGACCATCTTTTAAAACGTAAAAGTATGGTTGAAAGTTTTTGTCATAGGCAACAAAAACGCCATCTTCATCCTTGCACCAGAGTCTAACAACAGCTCTTCCGTTGATTGTTACATAGTCGGCATCGAGCAACCAAGCTTTGATCATCAAAGTTAATCTGTATTGTAGGATATATGAGTTGCTCTCTATAACTCAACCAAGTATGTGAATGAGTATTCCGGCAGCAACTGCAGAGCCTATCACACCAGCCACATTTGGACCCATTGCATGCATCAATATGTGGTTTTGCGGGTCCTCATCTATCGCCATCCTTTGAACAACCCTAGCAGACATTGGTACAGCAGACACACCAGCAGCACCAATCATTGGATTTATGTCTTCCCTTGAAACGTAGTTCATCAATTTACCCAGCAAAACACCTCCAGCGGTGGCGCTTGCAAAAGCTATTACGCCCAAGGATAACACAAGCAAGGTCTCAACTCTCAGAAAATTTGAGGCTTTCATCGTACTTCCAATCGTTAAACCCAAGATTATCGTCACAATGTTCATCAATTCATCACTTGCCCCTTTAGCCAATCTGTCTGTAACACCGCTCTCCTTAAACAAATTGCCGACCATGAGCATCCCAATTAGTGGTAAGGCTTTTGGAGCCAGCAATCCGCAAATGATTATCGTAACAATCGGAAAAACTATTCTCTCTTTCTTTGAAACCTGTCTCAACTGCTCCATCCTAACTTTCCTCTCTTCTTTACTCGTCAAAGCCTTGATGATTGGAGGTTGAATAATCGGCACCAAAGACATGTAGCTGTATGCTGCCACAGCTGTTGCTGCCAATAAATGGGGAGCTAGTAGGGTTGTGGTGTAAATTGTAGTTGGGCCATCGGCTCCACCAATAATACCAATAGATGCTGCCTCCTGTGGTGTAAAGCCCAAAAACAATGCAACTATAAAAGCCATAAAAATACCGATTTGAGCAGCAGCACCAAGCAAAAACGTTTTTGGATTTGCCAGTAAAGGACTAAAATCCGTTAAAGCACCTAAACCAAGAAAGATGAGCAAGGGCACGATCTCTGTATGTATCAAGTACTTTAAAAAGATTTGAAAAATCCCGCCCTCCTCAGTCAGACCCGTTAGCGGAATGTTTGCTAGAATAGCACCCAGTCCAATTGGAACGAGCAATAATGGTTCCATCTGTCTGGATATGCCGAGGTAAATCAAAACACAGCCGATTGAGATCATTATCAGGTTACCTATAGTTAGATAGGGAATGGAAGTGAAGGCGAGGACGTCAATCATTCAACCACCATCAAAACCTCGCCAGTCTCAACCTTCATTCCCTCTTTAACTTTAATCTCCTTAACAACACCATCTCTCGGACTTACAATTTCATTCTCCATCTTCATCGCTTCAAGTATGAGCAAAGCCTGACCAGCTTTAACCTCCTCGCCCACATCAACGAGAATTTTCACTATTGTGCCGGGAAGCATGGCTGTTACGGCGTTTACAACCTTTGACTCTTTAACCTTTGTTTTAACTTTTGTTTCTTTAGGGAGTGTACGAGAACTGAGGTTTACCTTTTTAATCCCTTCACGCTCAATTGTCACTTCAGCAGTTTTATCCCCTATCTTTACCTTGTATACCCCTTCCCTTATCCTTTCAACGTCCACCTTGTACTCAATACCGTCAACCTTAACGGTAAACTTCCTCATCTAAGAACCTCCATTTTTGCAGAATTCTTCCATCCCCTACTTCCCAAAACTGGAAATACTCCCGTTTGTTCTGTATGATACGCATACGTTGCGGTGATAATGGCAAACAGCTCCCCACTACTGATTTCATTGCCAACATGTGTCTCTGCAGTCTCTTGTTTTTTTAACCTAACTTTGCCCATACTCCACATAAAAAAGGCGATAATAGATAGAACAACAAATACGCCACCCATACCAACAATTGTAACGTATAAACCATATTCAAGGGTTTCGAGCATTGGTTGTTGAAAGGCAGGAAGTTTATAAATTTTTTGATTAAGCTCGTATGTTATTATGTAGAATAGTATCACATGTTGAGTTTTCCACGCATATATCGGCAAATCAATGGTAAACACCCAAAAAGTTTAATTTATCACAATCCAACAGAAATTATGGAAAAACCAATCCTACAAGTAGCTTTAGATTTGCTTGAGTTAAAAAGAGCTGTAGAGATTGCTAAAGAGGCTATTGATGGTGGTGCTGATTGGCTGGAGGTTGGAACACCTTTAATCAAAAGCGAGGGAATGGAGGCTGTAAGAACAATAAAAAGAGCCTATAAAGACCACAAAGTTCTGGCGGACATGAAAACAATTGATACAGGAGCTGTTGAGGTAGAAATGGCAGCAAAGAGTGGTGCGGACATTGTTATAATTTTAGCTTTGAGTGACAATTCAACGATTGCCGAGTCAATAAGGGCAGCGAGAAAGTACGGTAGCAATATTATGGTTGATTTAATTAACGTTGAAAACCCTGTTGAAAGGGCAAAAGAGCTTGAGGAGTTGGGAGTTGATTACATAAACGTTCATGTTGGTATTGATCAGCAAATGATGGGTATGGACCCCTTAGAAGTTTTAAAGGAGGTTGTTAATGAAGTAGACATTCCCGTTGCTGGAGCTGGTGGATTAAATGCAGAAAAAGCTGCACAATGCGTCGCTTTGGGGGCAGATATAGTCATAGTGGGCAGTAACATTGTAAAATCTCGAAACGTTACCGAATCGGCAAGAAAAGTGAGAAAAGCGATTGATGAGGCTTTTGGTGGTAGAAAGATCGATGTTAAAAGGAAAAGCTTGGAAGAGGAAATTAGGGAGATTTTACTTAAAGTCTCAACCCCAAACATAAGTGATGCTATGCACAGGGCAAAGGCAATGGATGGCATCTACCCAATTGTTAGAGGTAAGAAAATCGTTGGCAAGGCTGTAACGGTAAGTACGATGGATGGAGATTGGGCTAAGACTGTTGAGGCTATAGACGTTGCTGGAAAAGGTGATGTTATTGTAATAAAGTGCTCGGGCGATACTACTGCAGTGTGGGGTGAGTTGGCGACGAGGAGCTGTATAAACAAAGGGATAGAGGGTGTGATAATCGATGGAGCTGTCAGGGATGTAGATGACATCAGAGAATTGGAATACCCAATTTTTGCCAAAAAAGAAGTGCCAAATGCAGGAGAGCCAAAGGGATTTGGGGAGATCAACGTTAAAGTAAACTGTGGTGGGATTGAGGTTAATCCTGGCGACTGGATTGTTGCTGATGATAATGGAGTGATGGTATTACCAAAGCAAAGAGCCTATGAAATTGCAAGGAGGGCTTTAGAGGTAAAAAAACACGAGGAGAGAATAAGGGGAGAAATAGAAGATAAGGGGAGGACACTAGCTGAAATTGTTGAACTTTACAAGTGGGAAAAAGTCCAATAGGCGCTTTAACACCTCAAAGCCAAAAACTCAACCAATTTAGCTTTTAATTCCTCATTTAGTACGTCTCTACCAACGTGAAGTCTAAACCCCTTTGATATTGTTACGCCTACGTTCTTGCCCATACCCTTCCAGTTTTTACTGATGTAATCTACAATGGCGTCCTCAACCCTCCAATACTTCCTTTTAACGTAAACACAATACCTGCCATCCTCGATGAAGGGTTTATAATCCCTGTTTTTCTCCAAAAACGTTTTTACGTGGTTCTCCTCTTCAAATGGGGGTCCGATTCTTTTATCTATCCTTGCCAACTCCTTAACTTGGCATTCAACAATCAAATAGCATCTTTTACCAGCATAGTAATCAGATTTCAAAGGCATGAAGTTTTGTCTTTTTAAAAACTCCTCTATCTTATTACATGCCCTTTCAAGCTGCGGATACAAATTGTCTTCAACAATCTTAGGTTTTTCAAACTCAACAACACACAAAGCTGTATTTCTACTTTCTATTTCGGAGATTATTGCTCTATCATCAGGCAAGACAACCTTCGGTTCAACAAAAAATTCAATCGATGGCCTTTCAATGAAGTTTCTGCATCTTTCAACAAATCTGGCTAGATTGTCCAGACTCAAGTTTGCTGCCACATTTCTTTTAGCATCAACAGGATCGACGACAAAAAACTGCCGTCCTTTTTTAATTTCGCCTTTTAGTACATCTATCACTGTTTTCCTACTCCACTTTGTCGCATTCCTAATCAATTCGTAAAATGATCCGTAAAACACAATTAAAAGCTCGCACAAGTAGCCCGAGAATCCTCTAACTTTATATTCAGCCCCATACAAATTTCCTGCCTTTAAAAATTGCTTTAAAAGCCTTACTTCATTCTCTTTACCCCTTATCCTATCTTTAAGCCATTCATGGTGGAACGGAGTTCTATCAACTGCCGATTTAATTTTCTCCAAGCTTTTCAATCTGTAGCAAGGTACGACATCAACCTCCACATCCAATACCTTTCCATGTACGTACGGATGGGCTGCGTATCTCAACTCGTACTCGTCAACAACAGCCTTACCTATCTCAATGGCAACTTTTTCCAATTCATCCATGTCCACTTCTTCGGGAAAAAGCAGAAACACGTCTATCTCTAGATTGTTTTTTAACCAAGTATCTCTCGCATAACTACCTAAAAATTTGTATTCGAGATTGTACTTTTGTTTTAATCCTTGATTAAACACTTCATCCAACCTCTTCCTTAACTCCATTTCTGCTTTCTTTGCTTTTTCTTTCTCCTCATCACTTGGAACTACAAGCTCCAAAGCTTTTTTCAGAATTTTATCAATTTCTTTACTATTAGTCATAGTTGCACCTTACTCCAAATTATAAATTTGAATATCCTTATAAATTGGTCCCTTTGGTGTTAAAATGCTCTGTTTAAGCTTGAACTTCTCAACATCCATCCATCCAAAGTCGTTTCCAAAGCTTTCGAAGACTTGCATCAACTTATCTCTATCAATTGGTTTCTTAACCCTTGCCACCGTTGCATGAGCCACAAATTCTTTGTCCTCTCTAAATCCAAGTTTTTTGAGGGAATTCTCAACTTTCAACGCCAGATTAGTTAATTCTTCCTTGCCTTCATCAACACCAACCCAAATTACTCTAATCTTTCCCTTAGGGGGGAAAAAGCCAATGCTGTAAAAATGGGCTTTGAATCGTGGAGCCTCAATTTTTTCAAGTTGAGCCTTAACTCTCTCAACTTTAACATTATCGACTTCTCCCAGAAACTTTAATGTAATATGAATGTTCTCCCTTTCAACCGCTTTAATTCCTTTAATACTGCTTAAAGCTTTCGAAAGTTCGTAAATTTTATCCCTAACATCATTCTCAACGTCAACGGCAACGAATAACCTCATCAAGGGTAAAGAATATTAACAAGATAGAAATAGATTTTGTTGAATGCCAAGAAAAAGAGAGACAAGGGGAGAGATAAGATACCTTATACTAAAACCCTTAGGGTATCCGCTAAAGGCAAGTTATCACGAATACCCGATTGTTGATAATCTGAAGGTTTTTGAGAGATATGCAAAAGACCAGTGGAAGGGAGAGGTTGTTTCGAAGGGTAAACTGCTATTTGATATTAGAATGTTTCCCGATTTTGCGTTTGAGGTAGTTGATGCTGAGCCAAGCTTTGGTGTGATAACTGAATCGACAAAAATTCTGGTTGAATCTCTATCTAAAATGATTGAGACCGAAATTGTTACAGACGTAAAGCTTAATGATGTTGTCGGGCAGGAGGAGGCTAAAAGAAAGGTGAGGGTAATTTTAGAGTTCCTTAAAAATCCAGAAAAGTTTGGGAAGTGGGCGCCAAAGAACGTTCTGTTTTTCGGGCCCCCAGGCACTGGAAAAACCATGACTGCCAAAGCTTTGGCTAACGAAGCTAAAGTACCGTTCTTGTCAGTTAAATCAACAAAGCTGATTGGTGAGCATGTTGGTGATGGGGCAAGGAAGATCCATGAGTTGTATGAGAGAGCGAGACAAGTTTCTCCATGCATAGTGTTTTTGGATGAATTTGACTCGATAGCCTTAGATAGAAGCTACCAGGATTTGAGGGGGGATGTTTCCGAAATTGTCAATGCACTGTTGACGGAATTGGATGGGATTCAGAAGAACGACCGCATTTGTACAATTGCAGCCACAAATAGAGCAGAGATGCTCGACGTATCAATAAGGAGCAGGTTTGAGGAAGAAATTGAATTTAGTCTGCCAAGCTATGAGGAGAGGTTGGAGATTATAAAGAGGAATTTGGCTGATTTTCCTTTGAAGGTTAAAGTTAGCTACGATTTGGTGGCAAGGATGACTGAAGGCTTTTCCGGAAGAGACTTGGTTGAAAAGATTATCAAATCATCCTTACACAAATCAATAGCCGATGGAAAGGATGTTGTAGAGACTGACGATTTATTAAACGCAATTGAGAGAATTAAAACACCATCTAAAACCCCACCTAAGCAGATGTTTGTTTGATTTTTGTGTTTTTGATCATTTTGTGCTGAATGCCTTTCTCATTACACACCATATTCGAGCTTAAAATCCAAGTTGTGTACTTTTAGAAACGAAAGTATGTTATCTGGAATTTTTATTTGTAGTATGCACAAACAGCTATTTAACCTCTCACCCTAGCAACATCGCAGGGATGTACACCCTTCTCACAAAATTCTTTAAAGTGCTTCAACCATTTGGGCGTTAAAGCTGGTGACTCCTCAACAAACCTAACAAACTTCTTGAGCTGTTTCACGGTTTCGGGGTTTAAAACATGCTCTATTATGCATGCATCCTCTTCTGCCACTGATCTGGGAACACCTAGGGTTGTTAAGAACTTTACTAAGATTTCCCTTCTCTCCCTGATGTTCTCGGCAACCTCCCTTCCCTTTTTTGTCAAGCTAACAAACAATCTTTTCTCATACACAACGTAACCCTGCTCCGATAACTTAGCCATCATCTCAGAAACGCTTGCAGGCTTAACGTTCAGTTTTGAGGAGATATCCTTAACCTTTGTATAACCTCTCTCCTTACTCAATTCGTAGATTGTTTCGAGGTAATCCTCAGCTCTCCTGCCCAACATCGACCATCACCTTCATAGCCAATCCCCTGCCTACAACGAACTTTGTACCGTTTACTGCAACAAGCAATGCACCAGAGTTTCTTAAAATCCTGATCTCCTTTCCTTTGACAATCCCCATCTCCTGAAGCTTTGTATATGCTCCTCTGCCTCCAAGGATCTCTTTTACAACACCCTTGCTACCCTCCCTCATAAGTGCCAGTGGCATCATTGGATTTAGGCTACCCTAAATCTATATAAATTTTTCGGATTGCCTAAAAATCATTAAAATTAGCCAATGCTCAATCTTGAAAAACAGCCTCCCAAATCAACTCAATAATGTCCTTAACTTCCATTTCCACACCAGAGGTTTTTACACCATCTTCGAGCATGGTCATGCAGAATGGACATGCTACAGCTAAAATCTCGGCATTTGTTCTCTTTGCCTCCTGAACCCTGATTACATTTGGTCTTTTTGCATCAAGATAATCCCTTACAATATTTCCTCCTCCCCCCCCACAACAAAAACTCCTTTCTTTTACCCTCTGCATCTCAACAAAGTCCACTAGTGGTATTGCCCTTATCAACTCCCTTGGCAACTCATAGATGTTGTTGTATCTGCCCAAATAACATGGATCGTGGAACGTGATTTTTTTCTCAATTCCGGCTTTGAATCTCAGTTCTCCATTTATGATGGCATCGTAGATTACTTCAATTGCCAGCCTTACATCCAGACCGTACTCGTTTTTGAAAATGTGATAGCAGTGGGGAGATAGAACTACTATTTTTTTTGCACCGTATTTATTGAATATATCCATATTTTCCTGTTTCAACAATTCAAAAAGTCCTTCCTCCCCAACCATCTTCACGTCGTTACCACAGCATCCCTCCTCCCTTCCTAAAATTGCGTAATTCAATCCCATTTCGTTGAAGAGCTGGGCTGTTTTAGCTGCAATCTGCTTGTTTCTTGTATCAAACGAGTGAGCACATCCAACAAACCAGAGATAATCAAAATCAGGATTTGATTTTACTGTAGGCACATCCAAACCTTTTACCCATTCATCTCTCTTAAACTTTGAAATTCCAAACGGATTTCGGTGTTTTTGAATGCTGATCAACATATCTCTAACGTCTGGTGGAACGTTGCCGCTCTCAATTAATTTCTCCCTTGCCCTAACAATTGTATCTGTTAAAGCTATACCCCTTGGACACCTATCTTGGCAGAGATGGCAGGTTGTACAGTACCAAATTTGTTCAAATTCCCAAATAGAGGCTTTCTTCCCTACAAAACTTGCTAAAATCCTCCTTAGATTTAAAGTACTTTTTGAGCAGCAACTTGACACACATGTACCGCATTGAATGCATGAGTTTAGAGATGAATCGATCATCCTGAAAGCTTAGGTTTGGGAATTATTAAATCTATCGAAAAAGTAAAGTGTAGACAATCCTGAAATAACTTTACGCTTCAAAAACGGTCACTCTCATGTTTTCAGTTGTAACTTTATCGAAAACTCCAGAACAAGTACCAAACGATTATCCATCTATGAAGATTACAATCACTTCTCTGTCTTCAATAAACAAAAACAATCAAATATTCATCTATCAACAAAACCTGATGAAAGGGTTACCTCCAGCATTAAAGAGGAGAAAAAGATATATTGCCTTTCGCATTATCGCTGAAAGGAAGTTTGATCAAAGGCAAATCGTTAGTGCAGTGATAGATAGCTTAATTAAAACGTTTGGTGAGTTTGGAAGTGCAAATACTGGTGTTTGGATTGAGCATTTCGATGGAGAAAAGGGTATAATTAGATGTTACAATGAAGCGATAGATAAGGTTAAAGTAGCACTAACATTGATAAATCGGATTGGTGATGTAAGGGTAATCCCGCTAACTTTGGGGGTTAGTGGTACGATAAAGAAATGTAAAAGGTATTTGGAGGTGTAGATATGCATTTACCGCAGATGGGATACGACAGGGCTATTACAGTGTTCAGCCCAGATGGAAGGTTATTTCAGGTTGAATATGCGAGAGAGGCTGTAAAGAGGGGAGCAACAGCCATAGGTATAAAAACGAAAGAAGGCGTTGTGTTAATTGCTGACAGGAGGGTTGCAAGCAAACTTCTTGAAGCTGATACCATCGAAAAAATTTACAAGATAGACGAACACATATGCGTTGCAACATCTGGCTTGGTTGCTGATGCAAGGATTTTGGTTGATAGAGCAAGGATTGAGGCGCAAATAAACAGACTGACTTATGATGAACCGATAAGCGTTAAAGAATTGGCAAGAAAGATCTGCGATTACAAACAGCAGTACACACAATTTGGTGGTGTAAGACCGTTTGGCGTCTCATTGCTGATTGCAGGAGTTGATGAAAAACCAAAGTTGTACGAAACAGACCCAAGTGGTGCTTTGCTTGAGTACAAGGCAACTGCAATTGGAGCAGGTAGGAATGTTGTTATGGAGTATTTGGAGGAGAAGTACAACGAAGATCTTAGCTTTGAAGATGCTGTAATCATGTCAATGATTGCTATGGGGAAGGCAATTGAAGGGGAGCTAACACCTGAAATGGTCGAAGTTGGATACGTTAAAGTTGATGAGAAGAAATACAGAGAGTTTGGTGAGGAAGAATTAAAGGATTACGTTGAAAAGGCAAATGAGGTTATAAGGGAAGAGCTGAAGAAGTAGTAAAAAAGCAAAGATACCATGGTATCCCTCGATAAGGCTGTGATTGCTAAGCTAAAAAAGGCTGGAGAAACTTTTGAGATACTTGTAGATCCATACTTAGCCAGAGATTTGAAAGAAGGCAAGGAAGTGGATTTTGAGAAGTTGTTGGCAGCTGAAGAAGTATTCAAAGATTCAAAAAAAGGGGATAGGGCATCAACGGAGGAATTAAGAAAAGTATTTGGGACTGAAGACATAAAGGAGATAGTCAGGCGAATTATTGAGGAAGGAGAGGTGCAGATAACAGCGGAGCAGAGAAGGGAGATGCTAGAGCAAAAGAGAAAGCAGATCGTGGATTTTATAAGCAAAAACGCTGTTGATCCCAGAACTGGTGCCCCTCACCCACCATCAAGAATTGATAGAGCTTTAGATGAGGCTAAAGTGCACATTGATATATTCAAGTCTGTTGAGGCTCAGATAAAGGACATACTGAAATCGTTAAAACCAATACTGCCATTGAGGTTTGAGGAGATAGAAATAGCAATAAAAGTTCCACCAGAATACGCTGGTAAGGCTGTTAGTGCTTTATACTCCTTTGGCAATGTGATTAAGGAAGAATGGCAGAAAGATGGGAGTTGGATTTGTGTGATGAAAATTCCTGCTGGGATGCAGGCAGAGTTGATGGATTTATTAGCCAAGATTACAAAAGGAGAGGCTTTAACAAAAATTTTGAGGAGGATACAATGAGGCAGATTGTTTTGCCAGGTGATTTGATAGCCACAAATCCAAAAGTTGCGGGATTTGGGACTTATGTAGAGAATGGTAAGGTTTATTCAAAGATCTTAGGTTTGTTAGACAAGACTGAGACAAGTGTTAGAGTTATACCTTTAAAGGGTAGATACATCCCGTCAATTGGGGATGTGGTTGTTGGTATTGTTAGGGAAGTTTCTGGAAATGGATGGAGTGTTGATATATATTCTCCCTACCAAGCCTTTTTGCCTTTAAGTGAGAATCCTGAGGTTAAGCCCAACAAAAAGCCGAACGACATACTTGATATTGGTGACGCAATCATTGCGAAGGTTTTGAACATAGATCCTAAAATGAAAGTAACGTTAACGATGAAAGATAAGGTTTGCAGACCAATTAGATTTGGTAGGATCGTTTTTATTAATCCTGCTCGTGTTCCGAGGGTTATTGGTAAGAAGGGGAGCATGATTAAGTTGTTGAAATCTGAGTTAGGCATACAAATTATTGTTGGGCAGAATGGTTTGATCTGGATAAGTGGGGATAGAAGGAAAGTCTCGATAGGTGAAGAGGCTATCTACGTGATTGAGGAGGAAGCTCACACTGATGGTTTAACGGATAGGGTTACTGAATTTATTAAGAGGAGGAAATCAGATGTCGGAATTGAATGAAAAATTGAATGAAAAAGAGAAAATCCAACTCATCTTTGGAGATAAGAGGTTGGATGGTAGGAAGTTTGATGAGCTTAGAAACATAAAAATTGAGGCTGGAATTTTGAAGAGGGCGGATGGCTCTTGTTATTTGGAAATGGGAAAAAACATAGTTGTTGCCGCTGTTTATGGACCAAGAGAAGTACATCCTAGACATTTGCAAGATCCAAGCAAGGCTGTGATAAGATACAGATACAACATGGCACCTTTTAGCGTTGAGGAGAGGAAGAGGCCTGGACCTGACAGAAGGAGCGTTGAGATATCAAAAGTCAGTAGGGAGGCTTTAGAAGCTGTTATAATGAAAGAACTGTTTCCCAGATCGGGGATAGACATATTTGTTGAAGTTTTGCAGGCTGATGCTGGGAGCAGAACAGCATGTCTAAACGCTGCAAGCGTCGCTTTGGTTGAT
This sequence comes from Archaeoglobales archaeon, assembly GCA_003662995.1. Lineage (GTDB taxonomy): Archaea > Halobacteriota > Archaeoglobi > Archaeoglobales > Archaeoglobaceae > B5-G16. The sequence goes on along the minus strand of QMZC01000013.1, from coordinate 11,573 downwards.
GCTGGTGTGCCGATGAAGGGCATGATTACATCAATTGCTGTTGCTAAGGCTGATGGTGTAATGGTTTTAGACCCAATGAAAGAGGAAGATAATTATGGCGAGGCTGACATACCCTTCGCATTTCTAATCAGAGGTAGAAAAATTGAGTCAATAGCTTTGTTGCAAATGGATGGCAGGGTTACGAAGGATGAGCTAAAAGAGGCGTTTAGATTGGCAAAGAAAGGAGCTATGGAAATTTACAAACTTCAAAAGGAGGCGATTATGAAAAAGTACGTTTCGGAGAGTGTTGAGAATGGTTGAAGACATTTTGGTTGACATCAAAAAGGATTACGTGTTGTCCAAGCTGAAAGAGGGCGAAAGGATTGATGGTAGAAAATTCAATGAGTTTAGGAAGATTGAGATTCAAACAAACATAATTTCAAAGGCTGAAGGCTCTGCTTTGGTTAAGTTAGGCAATACACAGGTTATTGTGGGAATAAAGATGCAAGTTGGCGAACCTTTCCCAGACACTCCTGATAAAGGTATCATTATAACCAATGCTGAACTCGTCCCATTGGCATCTCCAACCTTTGAAGCTGGACCACCTGACGAATTTTCAATTGAATTGGCGAGAGTTGTTGATAGAGGTATTAGGGAAAGTGAGGCAGTTAATCTGAACAAACTGTGCATTGAGGAGGGAGAAAAAGTCTGGTTAATTTTCATAGACATCCATGCGTTGGATGATGATGGAAATCTATTGGATGCATCATCCTTAGCTGCAATCTCAGCTTTGCTAACCACAACAGTCCCTGCGGAGAGATTTGAGGTTGGAGATAACTATCCTTTGCCTGTAAGGGATTTACCAGTGTCAGTAACTTCGCTAATAGTGGATGACAAGTTCTTAGTTGACCCAAGCAGGGATGAAGTTAGCGTTGGAAATAGGTTTTTGACGATTACAACTGACCAGGATGACAACGTTGTGGCAATGCAGAAAAGTGGGAGTTATCTGTTAAAGGAAGACAGGTTTTTTGAGATTCTTGATGTAAGTATTTCGAAGGCGAGGAAGATAAGAGAGCGTCTAAAGGATATTTAGCCAATTTAATTCTTTTACCAAAATTTGTTCAGTCAAATCTACAAACCAACATACTTCAATAGCAAATCAAACGCCTCTTTCTCTCTCTCACTGCCACATTTGTCAACTATTTCTTTATAATATAAAATCATCTCCCTTAGTTTTCTTTTAGTCTCGCCACGCACAATTTTGTATCTGGTGGCGTGAACCAGAGCCTCTATCAAAACGTTAAATCCCCTGTTAACCGCTCTTATTCTACAATCAAGAACCTCACCACTGACTAATCTTAAATGAGCCTTTGAGTTATCAAGTTTAACATCAAACTCGCAGTAAGCCATTGCATTTTTTAACGCAGGCTTGCCTGGGATAAAGTACTCATCACTCAAATCTTCAAATGCGGAAATTGTGAAAACGATTGGGTCTAAGACAACATTAGCCCACAATTTGCCACTAACCTTAACATTTTCCTTAGTCTCGGAAGGATACAGCTTTGCCATAGCAAAAATTGAATTTTCATCCTCAACTATTATTCCTATTGGAGCAGTATTCAACTTTTTTCCCACTGTTACAGCTATAATTTCGTTTATCCCTTTACTAAACCCAAAATCAGCCAGCCTCAAAACCTCCACCCCTCTGCTAATGCGAAGTAGATTGAAGATATTGTCAGGTCTGCTATCGTTCCTGGATTTAACTTTTTACGAATCAATTCTTCATCAAGTCTTTTAAACACCTGAACATTTTGCTCTTTTTCAAACTCTTCCAAACAGGATTTTGCGTCATTTCTAACCAGTTCTGCCACATCAATCTTGCTTTTGGATATGATGAGCGGGTCTAAGTATTCGGAAAGTAAAGTGTGATAACACAACACAACCGCCACATTAACATCGTTAAATTCCTCAAAAAAATTCAACAACATTTCACACCCCTTCAAACTAATCCTATACGAATTGATGAGCTCCTTGGCAATTAAATTCTCCTTAGGAGCTAACTTCATCCATTCATAAACGTTTATGTTGTTCGATGCCAAGTACTCCTCCGTTTTATTCGATTCCAAACTTAAATCTTCCACATCCAATACCCTTGCAGAAGAAAGCTTAAATGCTCTGAATATCGCAATTGAATCCTGATGTGTTGTTTTCTTTAATTCATCTGTGGCTCTTTCAGCCATCTCTACAATGTTTTTGGAATTCCAAACTGTAAGCAAAGGAATGAGTAACAAAAATGCCCCAAAATGTACATTCGTTGCTTTGTGCCACTCAGATGTTGTTTTTACTGCTTCAAGTATCAATTTTCCAATGCTATCCCTTTTAAATGTGGCATTGAGAAAAATAGGAAAAGATGAAACTGATGAAACGATGAAATGTTCATATTTTAAATCTTCAAAGTCGTGCTCTCTGTCCACATTTCCGGCTTTTGGATTGCCCGACACTTCCAACAACATTGATTGAACTGCTGCTATAGCCGACTCGTATTCATTTTTGAACATGTTTATTGGTCTGTGTAATGTTTTAAAACAATGTTGAATTTATCCTTAATTCTGATGCAAAAAGATTGTCTTATCCCAAATTAACTCGAGGCTACATTTTTGAAGAAGTAAAAAATTGCGTATTTACCAAGGATCGGTTGATACTATCTTCCCAATCCGTGTAAGGGGTGAGAGTTCTTTTGGCGTTTGTGTCGTGTAAACGAGACTTTACGCTATAAAAAAGACTTTTTCCCTTTTTGGAAATTTTGTTTTTCTAACAATTGGTTTTGATTCCGTACCTATTCATTTATTCATTAAAACCTTTCATAAGCCCGCCTATTGGCTACCCAATCTTTAATTATAGCATATCTCTTCATTTGGTATGTGGAAATGTGTAAGCCTAATTTCCAAATTTTATTGCAACATAATACAAATTAAACACACCATGAACGGTGTAATTTCCTCCCGTTTTGTCACTTATTTTGACTTCTTTTGGTTTCTTAATGAAAAAGCTCAAGTGCTATTTTAGAGTAATATTACGATATTATCTTCAATTGAAGATGGTTTACAAAACGAATACTGTATCGATGTCATATACTACATCCTACTGGAAAAGCACTCCTATGATTATGGAACCCTCCCCGAAATTATCACCACAAGCTTACTCCACAAGAAATACGGACCCATTTCAACAAAATTAACATCCTCCAAGCCAGCCTTTAAAAACCAAGAGACGCACTGTTGAGTTGACGGAAACAACATGATACTTTCGGCAAACTTTCTGACAACAAAGTTATCAGGTTTTCTGGGTGCTAAAACTACAACTTTACCACCGCTTTTAGTAACTCTTACCATCTCTTTAACTCCTTCCAATGGGTTTGGCCAATACTCTATGCTTCCAGCCGAAATGGCAGCATCAAAACAATCATTTTTGAAGGGTAAATTCTCTGCATCACCCCTAACAAATTTGACATCTGGAAATCTATAAACGGCTTTAGCCATCTGCTCTGGAGTTAGGTCCAAAGCAACGACGTTACATTCCCCTACTCTGTTGACAATCTCAGCAGTAGTAAATCCAGTCCCGCATCCCACCTCCAAAACAAAACTGTTATCATCAAGTTCCGCCATATCAACAACGGTCTTACGCATCTCGTCGGAATAAAAGATTGGGTTAATTTTGTCGTAAACTTTCGAAAAGTAGCGATAAAAAATTCTCGCTCTCTTTTTATCCTCTAAAATACCCATAACCGGTTATACAAAATTATCAACTCTTACCCACTCTTAAAGTACTCATCCAACGGCACTTTTCCATGTTTGACAACTTTTACGTTAATTTGCACTATATCCCTTGAAATAACCCTTCCTCTCACAGTCTTCCTCTTTCTCATTCCCTTTCTCTTAGGTCTGTAGCCCACCCCTCCAGAAACGAGAATTCTCTTTCTTACAGCCCCAGGTATGTCGGGTCTGATTGGAAAACCGTCCTTATCGCTCCCCCCAGTAATCTGAAGCTCGTAGTCTGGAGGCAATTCAACGAGTGTACCATTGATTATATCTCCAACCTGCTTTCCTATCAGCCTGTTTGCATTGGCTCCACTAATAACCTTCTGATAAGCCCTTCCTGTATTTGGATCAGAGATTACAACCTTGAACTCCATGTCAACTCACCTCACTTAGGCTTAAAATGAGATTTATAAAATTATTGTTGTTCCACCTTTTTCCCCATTTCTTTTTTCCATCGGAAAACTAATTTAACCAAACAACTTTCTTGTCTACATCCCTTCTTGGTGGTGTTGGTGGCTTTTTGGCTGGATAGCCAACTGTTACAGCAGCAACCAGCTTTTTATCTTCTACACCCAAAACCCTGTTTATCTCATCCTCCATGTGTATTGGGCCTGTCATCCAGCAAGTACCTAAACCCAGTGCATGAGCAGCCAACAGCATGTTTTGAATTGCTGCTGAGACGCTTTGTAAATCGCTGTAATCATCGCCTGTTGGGATGTAATACACAAATATAATAACTGGAACTCTATCCAAGGATTTAAAGAACTGTTTTGTGAAGGTTATGACCTTCGGCGTTTTAGCAAAGAACCTTTCAAGTCTTGGAAGTATGTAGTCGAAGGATTTTTCCAAAGCCCTATAAACCTCCTTTAGTTTTTGCCCTTTCACAACAACGAAGTACCACTGCTGTCTATTCATCGCCGATGGTGCCCACATTGCCAGCTCTATAATCTTTTTAATTTTCCAATCCTCAACGTCTTTCTCTTCATAAACTCTGCAGCTCCTCCTTTCCTTGATAACTTTTTCAACGCATTCAAAGTAATCCATGGGTTTCGTTAATGGGAAAAAGATAAAAATTTTGCCTTATTTATTCCGAAAATTATTTTCACCATCCAACACCCAAATGATTTGATTGAGAAAGGTAATTAAGCACCTCCACAAACACAATGACGATGTACTTCGGCTTAGTAGGTTACCCCGTCAAGCATTCCGTTTCACCAGCCATGCACAATGCCGCTTTCAAACAATTGGGTATTGACGCCGTTTATTTAGCATTCGAAGTAAAGCCGAATGAAGTGGATAAAGCGATTTTTGGTGCGAAGGCTTTGGGATTTAAGGGTTTGAACATCACAATTCCACACAAAGAAAAAGCTTTGGAGTTCGTTAAGCCTGATAGCCTCGCAGCAAGAATTGGGGCCATAAACACGATTGATCTGGAAACCATGAAAGGCTACAACACGGATGCCTACGGGGCTTTAAAGGCTTTGGAGAGTAGTAGGGTGAACGTTGAGGGGAAGAACATTTTGATAGTTGGTGCTGGAGGGGCTGCAAGAGCTATAGCCTTTGCTTTGATTGAGAAGTCTTTGGTTGTTATCTCAAACAGAACGGAACAGAGAGGATTGAAGCTGGTTGAAGAGCTTAGGAGATACGGTGAAAGTATTTTTATCCCATATAACGAGATAGAAAAGCTTGAAGGTAAGATCGATGTAATAGTCAACGCCACACCGCTTGGCATGAAGGGTTTTGAGAGTAAACCGCCTTTACCTCATAGTTTGATTAGAGACGTTGTTGTGTTCGATACGGTCTATAATCCGATGGAAACTGAATTGATAAAACTTGCAAGGAAAAGGAAGTGCAAGGTCGTTTATGGCATTGACATGCTTGTGTATCAGGGGGCAAAAGCATTTGAAATTTGGACTGGAAAAAAAGCCCCCGTTGAAGTGATGAAAAAAGCAGCAATTAATAGCTTAACCTTAAATTCCACTTCTTTTATCTCAACATCCACCAATGGTCACTTTCCTCCACTATCATAAACTTTTCCCTGTTGTTTTACTGTTAAATTATCCACTTGAACAACAAAGGTGTAATTTCCCGGAGTGGAGGTGATACCACCGGTACTGATACAGGTATGGTTATCAATTTGATAGGTTTTATTGAAAATCTCTTTTCTTTCAGAATCAAAAACTGTAATTGTAATGTTGTGAATTTTATTTCCACGATTGCAAACGTTTGCTTTTATCGCTTTTGGGACGTGGAATTCCTGATGATACTTGTTTAACACCACATAACCAAAAATTAGTATGGTGAAGATTGCGATTATCGCAACTATGTGTTCGAACTTCATTTATTGCCTCCAAATGTTATCATCTATGATACTTCTATGATACCATTCCCAATGTGCGTAACCCTGCCAAGCATACCAGTAATCCATTATACATTCATCATTGCAATTTCCACAAGATTCTACAGTATCTTGAGCACCAAAGAGGTGCGACATCTCATGCTGTACTGCTATGTCGTCTTGCCAGTTTGGCCAATACCAAACATCCGGGGCTTCTGCACAAACTGCATAGTGTCCATCTAGATAAGCCATCCCGTTGTTACTACCCCATCTAACCCAGCCAATAACAATATCGTTGTATTCTATATCTATATAGCTAGGAGCTTCGTTTGCCAAATCATCAAGCAGTTGAGACAGGTTAGTTCCAATTCCACTAGCATCCCACTTGTTATAATGTTCTAAAATATACATTCTGATTTAAAATAACCCTTGAATCTATCCTTAGCATCCCCAACATCAATAGAGTTAGACCCTTCCACCGGGGTACGTGCAGCATCTTTAGCAGGAAACACGTGTATCCAAATAGTACCGTATGAACTGGCATAAGGTGGACTATTTGGGTCTCCACATCCTAAAATACCAACGTTTTTTCTTATCGCATCATTGGTATCTATTTTACCCCCTCTCACCATCTTTTCAAATTCTTCTTTGCTGATGCTTCCAGGTTTGAGTCCCACATCATCTGGATGGTAACCGTATTTCTGCTTAAACTCTTCAGCCATCAATTTTTCCATTTTAGCTGCAACATCTGAGGATACTAATGTCATAATCATATTTAATTTTTGAGAGTTTCTTTTCAAGAACATCCTCTGGTGCATCGGTTGCTAGTACCTTAACATCGTTTTCTATAAGGTTTTCCAATTCCTTAAGAGTCAGTTTTCCATCTTTTAGAGCATTGTTTATCAGTTCTTTCGTCTTCTTGTCTGGTTTTCCAATTCTTATTACTCCCTCTGGCTTGCTATTAATGTTTGCCATTACTATATCTATTATACTTCCCACCACCATCACCAACATCAACAACAATACTAACCCAATTCTAACTTTCATCTAATCACCTTATCACATCAATTATTTACACCACTATTTAAATTTATTCTTTTTGTTAGATTTTATTATTTCTAAAATTTTTAAATACTTTAACAAAGCAATGTTATCAGGAAGCATAATAACATATCTATTGTTCTCAATTCATACTCAGAAAATTTATATGTTTAGCATCTTCATTAAGCCACTATCCCAATCCTATGGAGCAACTTCGATATTGAAAGATTGAACGGAATATTGAGTTATAAGCATTTTTTAATCCCAAGAACTTGGATAAGAGAAAGAAGGCTGATAAATTTGCTGTAGAGGTGGCTTACAAGTAGTTAAATTAGCTATTGAATGCTCATTCAAACTCGTAAAGTCGAATGGCAGTGGTTGTATTGACTATGTGAGTTATAAATTGGAGAACTTCTACATAGTATTATTTCCCATTATTTTTTTAATTCAATTTTTAACCCTCAAAAATAGGAACACCAAAGCAAACTTTTTTAAAACATCGGTTGTTGATGCTAAATGGTTACGATAAATGTGGGTAAGAAGGGGTTGACAGATGGTGTAATCAAGGAAATCAATCTTCAACTTGAAAAAAGAGGAATGGTTAAGGTTAAAATGCTCAGAAGTTTCAGAAATAAAGATAAGAAGGAGTTGGCGGAGGAGATTAAGGCTAAGGTTAATGGTAAGTTGGTTGATTTCAGAGGGTTTGTGTTAACGTTTGAGAAGGTTTAGGTAAGAGTTGGAAAGAGGTGTGGATATGGCAACGGTGTATGACGTTCCAGCGGAAATGTTGATAAAAAAGGTTGCTGAGAAATTAAAAGACATGATTGAGGAGCCAGAATGGGCTAAGTTCGTGAAGACTGGTGTACACAAACAGAGAAGTCCTGAACAGGAAGACTGGTGGTATGTAAGGGTTGCTTCAATACTAAGACGGATATACACTGATGGCCCTGTTGGTATACAAAGGTTAAGAACCTACTATGGAGGAAGGAAAAGGAGAGGTTCAAAGCCACCCAAATTCAGGAGGGGGAGCGGATCAATAGTAAAAAAAACGTTACAAGAGCTTGAAAAAGTGGGATTTGTAACAAAGACCAAGGAAGGCAGAATTGTAACACCACAGGGCAGATCATTCTTAGATAAAACTGCTGGAGAGGTTAAAAAGGAGTTGGTTAAGCAGATTCCCGCTTTGGAGAAATACTAAGACAAAAATACTTATTGCCTAAGACAGAGGTGAGAGTATGGACGAACTTGAGGAGATCAGAAGACGGAAGTTGATGGAGTTGCAAGCTCAAAGGCAAAGGGAGTTGGAGGAATTGCAGAGACAGCAAGAAATGCAAAAACAGATTGAAATGCAGAAAAAGGCTATTTTGAGGGCAATTCTGGAGCCAGAGGCTAAGGAAAGGTTGTCAAGGCTTAAATTGGCACATCCTGAGATTGCTGAAAGCGTTGAAAATCAACTTATTATGCTCGCTCAAAGTGGAAGGTTGAATCAGAGGATTTCGGATGAGATGCTTGTTGAGATTTTGAGAAGAGTGGCTCCTAAGAAGAGGGAGACCAAAATAATAAGGAAATAATCAACTTTCAAGGTGATATAATGGGTAAAAAGACGGTTGGTGTTAAGAAAAGATTGGCAAAGGCTTTAAAACAGAATAGGAGAGCTCCAATATGGATAACTTTAAAAACAAACAGAAAAGTTTTTGCCAGTCCTAAGAGAAGAAACTGGAGGGCTAGAAAGCTTAAGATTTAAGGTTTAATGTTTAAGGTGGTAGCAATGGCTAAGATAGTCGTTGAAAGGATTTATTCGATAAGGTTGAGGCAAAAAATGAAAAAGTATCCCAGATGGCTCAGAGCAAAGAAGTCAATGAAGTACGTTAGGAAATTTCTAAGCAAGCACATGAAGGCGAATATAAAAGACGTTAAGCTCGATGCAGGTATAAACGAGAAGATCTGGGAGAGAGGTGCACAAAAACCACCGGCAAGGATAAGAATTAGAGCCGTTAAATTTGATGATGGTAGTGTTGAGGCAGAGTTGGCTTAAATTGCATGAAACTTCTGGCAATAAGGGGTAATCCACTAATTGGATTGTATGTAAAAGCGACTGAACACACGGCGATAGTTGGGTTGAATGAGCAAAATATGATTGATGCAGTAAAAGAGGAGTTGGAAGTGGACGTTGTTGTAACAACGGTTGCAGGTTCAGAGTTGGTTGGGGCGTTGATTGCAGCGAACTCAAATGGGGCGGTTGTTAGCAATTTAGCAACCACAAAGGAGATTGAAAAGCTCAGTAAACACTTCGACGTCAGAGTTATAGATACGCAGATGACGTGTTTGGGGAACAATTTGTGTATAAATGACAAAGGTGGTATAGCCCATCCAGAGTTGGATGACGAAACCTTAGAAAAAATTAAGGATGCATTAGATATAGAGATAGTCAAAGGGACAATTGGCGGGATAAAAACAGTTGGGATGGCAGCAGTTGTGACAAACAGAGGTGGACTACTAAATCCGAACGTGAGTGAGTGGGAGGTTAAGAGAATAAATAAAATCATGGGTGTTGAAGCTATGACTGGAACCGTAAACTTCGGTAATGATATGGTAGCTTCCAGCCTCGTAGCAAACACCAAGGGATATGTGGTTGGGAGAGATACAACTGGTTTTGAGCTTGGCATAATTGAAGAAGCTTTGTTTATGGGGTGATGATATGAAGTTTCAGGTAGTTGGTAAATTTAAAGATGCAAACATCTGGATGCCTTTTAAAAAGGTTGTTGAAGCTCACAACGAGAGCTTTGCCATAGAAAAGACATATTCGCTGATTGGCAGTCATCATAAGGTGAAGAGAAACTTGATAAAAATTGAGGAAGTTGTGAAAGTTGATGAGGAAAAGGTGGAATGATGGGAATGGATGAAGAAAAAATGCAAGAACAGATTTTCATTCTGCAACAACTGCAGGCTGAAAGTGAGGCAGTACAAAGAAGAATTGTTGAATTGGAGTTGGTGCAGGCTGAACTTGATAAAACAATTGAGAGCTTAGAGTACTTCGAATCGTTAGATGGTAGTGTCGAGGCTTTGATGAATCTTGGCGGTGGAGTTTTTGCTTACGTAGATGTTAAAGATTCAAAGAAGATGCTTGTAGATGTTGGAGCTGGAATCATTGTTGAAAAGCAGGTTGATGAGGCAATTGAAACGTTGAAGAGGAAGAAGGAGAAGGTAAATGAAAACATAGCTAAGCTTGAGCAGGTTTTGCAGCAGATTGTTGGGCAGGCAAGGAGAATTCAGGAAGAATTGGCAAAAGCTCAAAAGGAGAGTAAGGAGTAAAATTCAAACTAATCAAAAGGGGACAAAAATGTTTAAAGCTCTGAAGGAGAAGTTGAAATCCTTCAGAAAGAAAGTTGAAGAGCTGGATGAGGAAGCAGAGGTAAAAGAAGTAAAAGAGGCGAGAGAAGTAAAAATAGAGGAAACAGAGAAAACAAAAGAAGCAAAAGCAGAAATCGAAATTAAAGCTAAAGAAAAGGTTAAAAAGAAAATTAGTCTAAAAGACAAGATAGCTGCAGTTGTTTTAGAGAGGGAGGTAATAATCGATGAAAAGAGGATCGATAATATACTTTCTGAATTGGAAATCATACTTTTGGAGAGTGACGTTGCTTTTGAAGTTGTTGAGGAGATTTCGAACAGGCTTAGAGAAAGGTTGGTTGGTAGAAGGAAAAAGATTGGTGAAAAGCTATCAAACATTGTTTTAAATGAACTGAAATCCATAATTATTGAAATTTTAGACACAAACAAGTTTGATTTTGATGAGTTTGTTGAAGAAAAATTGAAGGAAAAGAAACCCCTAAATTTAATCTTTGCTGGGGTTAACGGGACTGGTAAGACGACGACGATAGCAAAGGTTGCCAAAATGCTGATGGATGGAGGCTATACAGTTGTCATGGCTGCTGGCGACACTTTTAGGGCTGGTGCAATAGAACAGTTGGAGGAGCATGCGAAAAGGCTTGATGTTAGACTAATAAAGCACAAAGCTGGGGCTGATCCGGCAGCAGTAATCTATGATGCGATAAAGCATGCCGAGAGCAAGAAAATAGACTTTGTTCTGGCAGATACCGCTGGAAGGATGCACACAAAGAAGAATCTGATCGATCAATTGGGGAAGATTAAGAGGGTCACAAAGCCAGATTTAACGATATTTGTTGATGAGAGCATTGCCGGAAACGATGCCGTTGAGAGGGCGAGGATGTTCAACGAAGCTGTGGGGATAGATGGGAGTATTTTAACAAAACTCGATGCAGATCCAAAGGGTGGGACAGCCATATCGATAAGCTTTGTCACCAACAGACCCATTCTTTTTGTTGGAACTGGACAAAATTACGACGATTTGGTTAAATTCGATTCCAAGTGGTTGATAG